>NZ_JBFAHF010000009.1:0-218375 GCF_040654015.1 Nocardia sp. NPDC050799 | reverse complement strand
GCGATCGGTGGCTCGTGCCACCGATCGCCGGTCGTGTGTGCTCGGGGGCGAGGCCGGCGGGCTCTCCGTCGACGAGCGCGATGTAGAACCATTCGAGCAACAGCATGTGCTCGAACGCATCGGACAACTTATCGGTGTTTCGCGAGAACGCGACGAAATCTGCGGCGAAGGCGCGCACGTACACCTCGGTGATGCGGCGCCGGTATTCCTCGCCGAGCCTGTCACCCCGTTCGACCACGACCATCTCTGGCCACTCCGCTTGGGACACACCCGCACCGGGCCCGGACCGTATCCATCGCCGCCACCGACATGATCCTACGCCGGATATCGCCGACACCGAACAGCAGTGCCGGGGAGCTGCCGTCTTCGGTGGGGTTCAGCCGCGGAGGTTCGGCTGGTCGGAGCGCGGGTGGTGCGAGCGCCGCCCCGACCGCGGCGGTACCGCCGATGGGCGACCCCGCCGCGGTCGGGATGGTTGTGTATCCGCCGGTCACCGCCGTCGAGGCAGGACGGACCTGTTCTCGGCGAGTGGCTTCCCGGCCGACAGCCTCTATCGTCTGCTGCCGACCCGGGGAGCCGGTATCACTTCAGGTGCCGCGCGAAGAACCGGTTCGCCTCGTCCCCCGCGAAATGCGGGACGCCGGTGTGCCCGCCCATATTGGCGTGCAGCGTCTTCTCCGCGGAGCCGAACGCGTCGAACAGGTCCAGGGCCTGTTGCCGGTCGTTGTGTTCGTCGTCCCACTGCAGCAGGACGTGCAGCGGAATGGTGACCTGCCGGGCTTCCTCGAACATAACGCGGGGCACGAAACTCCCGGCGAACAGAACAGCAGCCGAGATGCGCGGCTCGACCACCGCCAGCCGGGTGCCGATGGAGATCACCCCGCCCGAATATCCGACCGGACCGCCGATCTCGGGCAGCGACAGGAGTTTGTCCAGGGTGGCCCGCCATTCCGGGACCGCCGTTTCGACCAGGGGGAGGACGAGCCGGTCGACGATCTCGTCATCGACCGGCTCGCCGGCCTCCAGCGCCCGGCGCAGGTCGGCGCGGGCCTGCTCGGCGGCGGCGGAACGGGGCCGGTCACCGCTTCCGGGGAGTTCGATGGTGGCCGCGGCGAAACCCTCCGCCGCGGCGTGCCGGGCCCGGGCCACCAGCCGGGGGTACATCATGCGTAGTCCACCGGGGTGGCCGACCAGGATCAGCGGGGCCGGTCCGGCCGTGGATCCGGGCGTCCACAGGATGCCGGGGATCTCGCCCAGTGTGAATTCGCGTTCGAGGACGCCGTCGTCGAGGCGTTGTTCGGAAGTGAATTGCATTGTCGTGCCTTTCGGGAGTGCTCTCGAGCGGCGCTCCCGGACGACCTATCGCCCGACCGTGACCCCGGAGGGGAGCACCCATGTCGATACTGCGTTCACGGGTACCACCTCCTCGTTCTCTTGCACGGCCTCCGGAAAGTTAGCAGTGGTCGCCGGGATCGGCCAACAGGTTTTTGCGAAGGCTGAATTCCGTCCCTGACCAATCCCTTTCTGGACGCTCAGGTCTCCTCGGAGGGTGTCGTCGATCAATATCCGGGCTCGCCGATCGACAGGGTCGTGCGCGAGGGCCAGAAGCGTCTTCCAGAGCGCCCAGTCGCGGGCCCGGTCCCAGGTGTCGCTGTCCTGGCCGGGGTGTCACGGAACGCAGAGCGGCCGACGCCGGGCGGCATCGTCCAGGCGGGCATTAGCTCGCAGGCAGGGTCACCGATTCCACATTCCTGGTCGCCTCCGAATCCCAGCTGGATCGGCAGCGCACGGTTTCCTGGGACGCCGAGGACGGAAAGGTGGTGGACGTACCTGGACCGGCTGATCGGCCGGAATCGGCGGGCAGCCCGCAGGATGATCAAGGACCGGCAGTGGACCGTGCCCGGCAACAGCCGGCTTCCCGGCGCGGCGGACCGTGCCGCCGGTGCTCAGTAGTTCGTCACCTCGATCAGGCGCTGCCGCAGCCAGGTCAGGGCGGTCGCGCCCGCGGGGTCGACGGCATAGGCGGGATAGCTTTGGTGCGCGCCGGATTTCAGGAAATCGGCGATCTGTTTCCGGCGCTGCTCGTAGGCGGAGGAATCGAACTCCTGGGCCAGCAGGCCGAGACCGCCCGCGGCCAGCGCATCGCCGAGCAGTGCGGCCGCCTGCCGCTGATAACTGCCGATATCGGCCGGATCGGGATTCGACATCTGGACCACGAGCCCGGCCAGGCGCCCGGCGATATCACCGTCGGGCATCGCGCAGTACAGGTCGCCCTCGACACAGAACGTGTACGTGCGCGGGCCGAGTGCGCCGAAACCGCCCGGCCGCGCCCCGACCGCTCCGGCGCCGGGCACCGCCGGGCCGATGAGGGTGTCCGCGGGCGAACGCCGGGGGTCGGCGATCAGTCCCACCAGCGCGATTCGGTCCGCCGGCGCGGTGGCGGACCCGGCGCCGATCTCGGCCGCGAGATCGCCGGCCGCGTGCGCGCCCTGGCTGTAGCCGAGGATCGCGATACGTGTCGCCGGGCAGGCCCGGGCCGCGGCCGCGACCATATCGCGCGCCCGATCGGTGGCCTCCTGCTTGGAGCGGCCGTAAACCTCTCCTTCCCAGGGGAAGGCCGTCGCGGCGTAGGCGACATAGTCGACCGCCACATTCCCCGGCAGCCGGTCGACCGTCGCCGCGAGCATGCCCGTGCCGGGCTCGGTATCGGAGGTCTCCCAGGTTCCGGGGATCGCTACGACGTACAGATCGGGGCACGGGGCCGGTGTGGCCGCCGCTACCGGGGCTCCGCCGACCTGGGCAACTGCGGCTACGAGCGCGAATACGCAGGCGGCGACGCCGGATTTCCATCGTGTGGGCATGACTGCTCCATCTGGTCACACCGAGGTGTAGCTGATCGAGTGAGGCGGGAGACCGCGTCGGCGGAACTCCCGTGAGATGACGCCGGTCCGGGTCCGGGGGTGGATGCCGGGGTGGCGCACACGCCCGCTCGCCCGCACGGAGAGGGTCCGTGCGGGCTCGACCGGGCTGCCGGGTCAGCGCGGTGGCCGGCTCATATCCCGGTTCATCATCGGCAGCTCGATACTGATCGGCATCCGGAGTTCGGCCAGATACCACAGGGCGAACTGGCGCAAGAACTCGTCGAACAGCCAGTACGCCTCCTGCGTCGGCGGGGCGACGGTGAGTATGCCTTCCCGGACCGCGATGAACGGGCCCCAGCTGAACCGCAGCAGCGGATCCCAGACGGGTTCGCGGGGGATGGCCAGATCGTCGGCGATCTTGTCGCCGAGCAGGAAGCGCGTAAAGGAGCCGAGGACTCCCTTGCTCAGAATAGCGAGGTCGAGGTTGGTGCCCAGGCGCAGCAGTCGGTCGGCCAGTTTCACCCCCTCCGGGGTCGGCGCGATGATCGGATCCAGGACCTGCGCGGCCTGGGAGTTGGCCTGGTCCCACGAGTTGGGGATGTACTCGTCGCGGACGCCGAGCAGATGCGCGGCGACCTGCCAGGAATGCAGGAACGCGTCCGATTCGTGGACGGGGATCGGCACCTTCCATGCCGTGAGGTGACGCATCACGGTGGTGGGCAGGCTGTGCCAGGTGACCATGATGTCGTTCTGGCTGATGGGGATGTCCTCGTCGGCCGAGTTCACCCAGTGCGGCGACTGGGGTAGTAGATGCCGCACCGCGGCATGCACCAGACGCGTTTTGACACAGGTGACGACCATCTGCCCGTCCGGGCCGTAGGCGTTTCCGCTGCCGATGTCGTAGCCGAGTTTCGCGGTCTTGGAGATGCGGTCCTTGAGGTCGTGGCCGCCCTTGGAGTAATAGACCGAGCGCGCTTCCTTGGGGATGACCGTGCTCATCATGCCGCTGGCGAGGCCGTACAACACGCCGAGGTAGAGACCGCGTTTCTTGTTGAAGTCGACGGCGGTGGCCAGCTGTCCGGGATCGGTCCACCGGGGGAGCTGTCGCGCGTATTCCATGAAGTCCCGCAGGTCCGGGGGTAGCCCGGCGGGTAACGGCTGACCGTTGCGGGTCCAGGTGCGCAGCAGATCGTTGACGGCGGGCACCGCACCGCGGTCGAGTAGGGAGGCGACCAGTTCATCGGCTTCGGGGTCCCAGACGCCGAGCGGGTCGACACCCGCGCCGCTGCCCGCCACCGACCCCTGCGGCGACCATGTCCACGGTTGCGCTCTGGCCGGGGTCGCGATGGCGAGTGCGCCGAACGCGCCCAGCACCCCGCCCGCTTTCAACGCATCCCGCCTGTTGAGTCGGTCCATGTCGCCACTCCTCGTCGAGTTCGAGCATCGCGGTGGCGCAGATGCGTCACCGGGTTGATATTGGAAGAATACTCAGTAACTTAACTGTTGCACAAGTGGCTTGCTCGCTGATTCGTTGATTTGCGTGGATCAGGGCCGTCTACGGTCATTGGCGAAACAGGTCGACCGATATGTGCCCTGCTTCCTGCGGGTATGTCTCCTCCCGGATCGGGCGGGTGGGGTGCGGGTACGTCCGAGCGGGTTGGTCGGACCGGGCTTGCCGACCTTGTAGTAAGTACGGAATACGCGATAACCGATGGTTACTGACCCAGACGGAAGTGGATAGGTGCGGGTTCCTGCCTCTCCTATGGGCTATTCGGCGATCGGCGTGACGGGGATCCAGCGAAGTCCTTACTGATCAACTCATATTTCGTGCGGTTCGTATCGTCCTTGTCCTCGTCGCGCTACCGGCCCAGCCAGTGTGTTCCGCGGCGGTAGAACGCCATTCGGTACGAGGCCTGCCCTCGAGGTCTGTGCCGGGGTCGTGCGTCACCCGTCGGGAGGAGGGAAACCGGCGGCCGTCGGCGTGCCGCGCGGCTTCGGTCGCGGCGCTCGAGGTCATACGACACACCGGCACAGGCGGCCGGACCGTGGGGCGGGCGCCCGGGCGACCCCGGTCTCGCGGCGGCGGTTACATGTACATGCGCCGAATCGGCTGCTAGTCGTGGAGTATGACGACACCCGGTGATTTCGAGTTCGAATCCGTCTATCGCGGTACCGGCCCGTTCGGGCCGGACGTGGCGCCGCCGTGGAGTATCGGGGAACCGCAGCCCGAACTCGCGGCGCTCATCGATCAGGGCAGATTCCACGGCGACGTACTCGACGCCGGCTGCGGTGAGGGTGCCATCTCGCTGTATCTGGCCGAACGCGGTTTCACCACCGTGGGCCTGGACCTCGCGCCGACCGCGATCGAATCGGCTCGGGCCGCAGCCGAACGGCGCGGGCTGGGTACCGCCACCTTCGAGGTCGCCGACATCACCTCGTTCACCGGCTATGACGGCCGCTTCGGCACCGTGGTGGACAGCACGTTGTTCCATTCGATTCCGGTGGGGTCGCGGGAGGGCTATCTGCGGTCGATCGCGCGTGCCGCCGCCCCGGGTGCGGCCTATTTCGCGCTGGTGTTCGACCGGGCCGGCTTTCCGGTACTCCCCGATGCGGGACCCGCGCCGGTCACCGCCGACGAACTCCGCGACGCGGTATCGGAATACTGGGTGATCGATGAGATCGCCCCGGCACGGATCCACGCGAATCTGCCGGAGCGCCTCGATTCTCCGGCCGGCGAACCTCTGCTGCGGTTCGAGGACCTGCGCGACGAACCGAACGGCCGCAAATCGGTTCCGGCCTGGTTGCTCTCGGCGCATCTGGGCTGATCGGCCCGCGTCGTCCGCCGGTGCGTGATCCGGTGGCGCCGGGCGCGGCGTCACCGGATGCGGCCGGTTGTGGTCGTGGCCGGCCCGCGGCCGGCCGCGGGCCGTGGTTCAGAGCCCCTGCGGGCCCTCCGTGCGGAGGTCTTCGACCTTGCGCATGGCGGAGCGCAATTCCTCCAGCCAGCTCTGTGTGTGCTCGCCGGCCAGTTTCACCGTCCAGGCCAGCGCGTCGGCCCGGGAGCGCGCGACGCCCGCGTCGACGAGCGTATCGAGGACCTTGCGTTCCGGCTGACGCAGACGCGTCATCACCGGTACCGCCAGATGGGTGAACAGAATCCGCTCACCGTCGACCGAGACGCCCCAGGCCACACTGCGGCCGTAGCGCTGCTGGGCCTCGTCGGCGATCTGCATCCGCGCGGACCGGGTGGTCTCCCGGAAGCGTGCCACCGCCCCCTGTTTCGTCGCCTCCGGAACCGTTCGGGTGGTTTCGTCCCCCCCGGCCGTCGTATCGGCCGCGGGCTTCTCGTCCGCGGCAGTATCGGGCAGGGGGAGTTCGCCGACCACCACGATCTCGTCCCGGTCTATCTCGATGGCGGGACTGCCGGTGAACCAGTCGCCGGGCAGCCGCCCCGCGAACCAGTCCGTTGCGTCCGCCGCGTCCGGTAGATCGGCCTGCTGCCAGCCGCCGGGCCGGCCGAATCCGCGCCCCCGATGTCCATATCCCATGGTGCACCTTCTCAGCTACAAGGATTACTTGATTACAAGATTACGCCGTTTCGGATGCCAGTGGTTCCGCTCACAGCGAACCGCACACCGGTCAGTTCTTCGGAGACCGACCAGAGACGCTCCTGGCGAGCGCTGACTGCCATTTGCCGGCGAGGGGACGGGTGACGGACCCGTCGACGGAGTGTCACCCGGCGGTGCCCGGCCGCGCCGGGATGTCGGCGGTCATTCGGCGCGTACGAGGCGGTTGGCCAGTGTCGACATCGTGTAGGTGCCGATTCCGAAGACGACTTCCAGTGCGTTGCGCTCGGTGTAGCCCTGCGCCAGGAGTGCGGCGAGGGTTCCCTCGTCCACGCCGCCCGCGGTCGCGAGGACGTCGAGGGTGAATATTCGGACCGCTTCGAGGCGTGCGTCGGGAAGGGATGCGGCCGCACGCAGGGCGGTGACGAGCTCCGGTGCCGCACCGAGTTTGCGGAGTTTTCCGGTGTGCATGGCGATGCACACATGACAGTCGTTGCGTACGGCGACGGTCATGATGACGACCTCCCGTGCCAGTGGGTCCAGGGTGCAGCGTTCGAAACCGGCGCTCATGGCGAGGAATCCGTTGAGCAGTTCGGGGGATCCGGCCAGCCGGCGGACTGCGTCGGGGATCGTGCCGGTACTGCTCTGTACAGCCTGCATCGCCTGTCGGGCGGCGTGCGGAGCGGTCTCCAGGGTGTGGGCGCGGAACATGTCTCTCCTAAGATGGACAACATGGTTGACGATAATAAACAGATGGTAAACCAGGTTGACGGTTATGCCAAGGGTGCGCCGGAGGATCCGGAAACGGACGGCTCGCCGCGCGCGGGTTACGAGCTCGCACTCCTGCTGTTCGCCGGATTCCGGACGCTGATCGACGAATTGCACGCCGAATTGGCACGACAGGGACATCCGGACATGCGGCCTGCCCACGGTTTCGCCATGCAGGCGATCGGTGCCGGCGAGACCTCGGCCAGCGATATCGGCCGTCGCCTGGGGATTTCCAAACAGGCCGCCGGCAAAACAGTGGACCGCCTGGTCGCTCTCGGGTACGCCGAACGGGCGGATGATCCGGCCGATACCCGGCGGCGCATCGTCCGGCTCACCACGCGGGGCTACGACGCGCTGGCCCGCTCGGCCGAAATCTTCCAGCAACTGCGCGGGAACTGGGCGCGTGAGCGCGGAGAGGACCGGATCCGTGCCATGGAGGACGATCTCCGTGCCCTGGCGCCGCCGGTGGCGTTCCGCCTCGACGCCGCCGGGTGGCTGGGCCGACTGACCTGACGGCCTGCTCCGCGACCCCGCCGACTTCTTCCACGGCGATTGCGCCGCCCAGCAGAATCGGGCCCATATCGACGGCCGGTGGGGCCGGTTCCCCACCCACCGGCACCCGTCCACTCCGCTCTTCGCGCCCGGTACGCTCTCGGTCGCGCGTATCGGATCGACCTACGTGATGGCGTATTTCGACTGTGCCGATCTCAGCGTCAAGACCCGCACGGCCGACCAACCCGGACACAGCGCCGGGCGCCGTGCGGCGACCCGTGTCGCGACGCATCCTAGGTACGGATCACCCGGGTGCGATCAACCGCGCAGCGCGGAGGCGAAAATCGCGGGCAGGCGCGACCAGCGCGGATCGGCGGCGAAGTCGGTGAGCAGTCGCCCGGTCCGCGCGGCGGTCCGGTTGGAGACGAACCACGGCGGTTTGGGGGTCAGGGACCACTCGCCGTGCAGCACCGACCGCGGCGCGGGCCGGAACGGACCCCGCACGACAGTGCGCTCGATCCCATCGATCAACCACGCGTTGTGCACCACACCGATCCCGCTCTGCACATCGTCGAGCGTATGGCCCGGGTAGGCGCCCCAACTCGCGGTGGGAGTCAGATAACCGACCGCGGTCCACGCGTTCACCGCGACGGTGCCGTACCGCAGCCGCTCGATCATCGGGTCGAATTCCGTGCCGAGCGCGTCGACGGTGTCCGGGTGCGCCACGATGTTCACGCCGAGGGTACCGGTGAACTTCTCATTGGCCGTATCCACCGCGGCGCGGGCGAAGGCTGTCCCACTCCCGGGCAGTTCCACGATGCCGAGGACGGGCGCGAAGTACTCCGAGGTGAACAGCGCTTCGTCCGTTTCCGGATCCAGCCCGGCCACCAGGAGCCGCTCGCCCCGGCGGCCGAGCCGGCGAGCGTCGGGATAGCTGGTCCGTGCCCCGGCGACCCGGTGGTCGCTACCCGGGTAGTAGGCGTGACGGTTCGGCGCCCGATCGACAGCCGCGGTGAGAGCGGCCAGGAAAGCGTCCTTCTGCGGCCAGTCCGCGGACACGATCACCGCCTGCGTGGCCACACAGTTGTAGCCGCCGTTGTGCAGGCGCTGGGTAGCGATGTGCTCGGCCTGGAATTCCAGGTCGGCGGTACTCCATTCGCCGGGCAGCACGATCGTCGGGGACACTCCACCGAGCTCACTGGTGATGGGTTTGTCCAGCAGCGGAGTGCCGGCCTTCTTCCGTTCCGCCGCCTCCGGTCCCGTGCCCCATACGATGGCGTCGTGCGTCGCGGCGCTGCCGGTCATGTGGACGTGGGCGACCCGCCCGTGGGTCACCAGTTGCCCGCCGATCTCGGGGCCGCCGGTGAGTATTCGTACCACTCCGAGCTCGATCAGCGGCGCGAAGATCTTCTCGAACACCGGCAGCAGCGGATCGGTGACCGGGTTCAGTTTCAGCGCCACCACGCGGTTGTGCGCGATGAGTTCGTAGATCGTGTCCAGCGGTGCGATCGAGGTGATGTTCCCCGCGCCCAGCACCGCGCCGATCCCGTGGGTGCGAGCGGGGTCGAGCTGGGCGAGGCCCGCGCCGGCCCGGGCGGTGGCCGCGTCGACGCCCCGCTGCAGCCAGACCTCGGCCCGGAAACCGCTGAGCAGGAGTTCGTCGTAGAGCCCCGCGGGGAGCGCGCGTACGGTCACCCGGCCGCCGGAAGTGCCGAAGGTCGCGTTCGCGAGCGGGCTCACGCCGCGCTCCAGCGATTCGAGGGTCCGTGACACCGCGGTGAGGCTCGTCGCGAAGACATAGGGTCCCGACAGCCATTCCTCGCCCACCAGCGGGGACGCGGGATCCAGTCCTTTGATCCGGACCGCGGCCTCGACCCATTCACGGGCGTGCCGGCCGGTGAGCGTGCGCATCCGGTCGAGGAGGGCCCGCCGTCCGGCCAGCGGCAGGCGGGACCATTTCTGTTCGCCCGCGGCGAGTTCGGCGAGAGCGGTATCGATGACCGTGTCGGCCGCGACGGCCTGTTCTGGCTGCACGTGGGCACACTCCGTAGCTGAGATCCGGTGACGCGAGTACTGAACAGTGTGGCTGTGCCGGTGTCCGAAGGAAATGGGTGGGCGTTGCGTCATCCGCCGCTCGGATTTGTGCACGGGCACAAAACTGGCGTGGTGCGGGTCACGGTCGGGTGACTAGACTGTTCCAGTATGAGCACGCCCGCGCCGCCGGCGGCCCCACTGGCCGCCGCGCTCGCCGATTCCGTCGAAGCGCTGACCGATGTCCTGGTCGGCCGGATCGCGGCGGCCGACCCGGCCTATGGGGAGTCCGGGCTGCTGACCGCGGATCAGCTGTACCGCACCTGCCTGGAAAACTTGACCGCGGTGATCGGGGCGCTCGCCGGAACCGGACCGTTGCGACTACAACCGGCCCGCGATGCGGGACGCCTCAAAGCCGAACAGGGGATTCCGGTCGCGAGCCTGTTGCACGCCTACCGGCTGGGCGGACGGCTCATCTGGGAGGAACTGACCAACTGGTCGGCCGGTCCGGGGGATGCCCGGCTGCATGAGCTGGCGACGCGACTGTGGGAGCTCGTCGACCTGTACTCCGACGCGGCCGTCGAATCCTACCGGGACACCGAAGTGCTGCTCGCGCACGCCGACTCCCAGATCCAGAGCCGGCTGATCCGGACCCTGTTCGACGACCATTCCGGCAACCCCGCCCGCGTCCTCGACGTCCTGCGCACCCTCGGACTCCCGGAACGCGGAGCGTTCGCGGTGGTTGCCATCGATACCGAACCCACCGCGCCGCTGCCGGGGAGACTCACCGCGGCGCTGCGTGATATCGGCATCCGGTCGGTCTGGGATGCCCAGATCGACGCCTATATCGGGTTACTGTCCGCGGCCTCCCCGGACGCGTTCGAACGCGCCCCGGCCACGATCTCGGCGTGCGTCACCGACCGGGTGGGTCTCAGCGCCGCCTTCACGACACCGCATGCCATCACCGCGGCGCTGGCCGAGGCCCGTCTGGCGTCCCGGTCGGTGCGGCCGGGGTCGGTCGCTACGGTCCGCTTCGGCGACGAACCGGTCGCCCATCTTCTCGTCGCCGTGCCCGAAGCCGGGCGGCGGGCCGCCGCACAGATCCTCGGTCCGCTGCTCGACCTTCCGGTCGCGGAACAGGACGATCTGATCGGTGCGCTCGAATGCTGGTACCGATGCGGCGGATCGGCCGCGGCCGTCGCCGAAATCATGCACTGCCATCGCAATACGGTGCGCTATCGGCTGCGCAAGATCCGCGACCTCACCGGCCGCGACACCACCGATCCCCGCCAATCGGCCGAACTGTATCTGGCACTGGAAGCATTCGGCCTGCTCGGCGCCGCAGCCACCGGGGGCCGGGGCCGTTTCCCGGGACCCGGCGCCGCCGGGCGATGACCGAGCGTCCTCGGTCGGCCGTTGCGTATCGGAACAACACCGAACTCCATTCACATCCGCGGTACCGCGCCGGATGTGGTCCGGCGGCGCATCGAGCACATGCGGGCGGAATGGGAACCCGGATCGGTGTGGATCGGCCCGGGAGCACGCCGGAGGCCATAGGCTCGAGCGGTGACCGCGAACGAAGGACCAACTATGACCGGCGCACCCGTGCGAATCGAAAGGGACGGGCCGGTGTTCACCATCGTTCTGTCCCGGCCGCAGGCCCGTAACGCGGTCGACGGACCCACCGGTGCTGCCCTCTACGACGCGTTCACCGCCTTCGAGAACGACAATTCGGCGGCGGTGGCGGTGCTGTGGGGCGAGGGCGGGAACTTCTGCGCCGGAGCCGATCTCAAAACCGTGGGGACCGACCGGGCCAATCCGCTGT
The DNA here is from genome assembly GCF_040654015.1 of Nocardia sp. NPDC050799. NCBI lineage: Bacteria > Bacillati > Actinomycetota > Actinomycetes > Mycobacteriales > Nocardiaceae > Nocardia > Nocardia sp. NPDC050799. The sequence continues at coordinate 206,832 of NZ_JBFAHF010000009.1, read as the reverse complement.
CGGCGAAGGGCCGCGGGCCCATGGGCCCGACCCGCATGCAGCTGAGCAAACCGGTGATCGCCGCGGTCGCCGGTCACGCGGTGGCCGGTGGGCTGGAACTGGCGATCTGGTGTGATCTGCGGGTGGCCGCCGAGGACGCGGTGTTCGGTGTCTTCTGCCGGCGCTGGGGAGTGCCGCTCATCGACGGCGGTACGGTACGGCTGCCGCGGCTGATCGGTACCGGGCGGGCCATGGACATGGTGCTCACCGGGCGGCCCGTGGACGCGGCCGAGGCGCACGCGATAGGCCTGGCCGACCGTGTCGTCCCGGTCGGGGAGGAACGGCAGGCCGCCGAAGCACTCGCCGCCGAGATCGCGCGTTTCCCGCAGACCTGTCAGCGGCACGACCGGCTCTCGCTGCTGCAGCAGGAGGGGTTGGGCGAGCAGGAGGCGATCGCCAACGAATGGGAGCACGGAGTCATCTCCCTGGCCGAGGCGGCCTCGGGTGTCGAGCGATTCACCGCCGGCGCCGGGCGTGGCGGCTCGTTCACCGATCTCGGCGCTCCCTCCGCCTAGATCCCACGTCCGGCGCAGCGTAGGACATCGTGGGAGCGGACGGGTTCGTTGGCGAACAAGGCCCGGTGCCCTTCGACAGCGAGATAGCGTGCCGCGCGGTCCGGGTTCCGGCCCAGGCGGCGCAGTACCGCCGGATCGAGACCGCCGGTGGCGGTGAGAGACGCGTGGATGTCATCCGGCACAATGCGCCGGCCGACCGCGTGGCGGTACTCCTGTGCCGGATCCGGCTGGAGAGGCTGGTGACCCGGCCGCCGGGCGAGGCCGAACTCGACGGTTCGGCCGCGTTCGAGCCGGCCCGGCGCGCCGACGCGCAGGGTAACCGATCCGGCGGGCTACGGTCGTATCGCGCCTGCCGCGGCCGCTCGCGAACCCGGCCGTCGGTGGCGGTGCGGAACGCTTGTGACCGTCCGGTACGCGTTCGCATGCTCGTCCGGACGGGCCGGCGGTCGTCACTGCCTCCGTGGCCACCGGAGAACCGGTCCGTCCGGCGACGAACTCGGACCCATCCGAATCGATGCGCGGATCCGAATGTGAAACGACAGCATATCTTTCAGGCGGAAGGTGATAGATGGGCACCGGCAAGCACAGAGCAGTGAGTCCGCGTCGAACTCGGATGGGGTCCATGGTGGTGGCGGGCGCCGTTCCCGTCGTGCTCACCCTGGTGGGAACCGGCAGCGCCGGCGCCGAACCGGGTCACTACCGCCCGGCCGATTCGAGCGGGCACCTCGTCCCGGTCGCGGACGAGGTCGTTCCCACCGCCGGCACAGAGGCCGCGGGGCAGTCGGACGGTTCCGCGCAGTGGCCCGGCGCCGAAGCGCCGAATGTGCGCCCGTACGAGGGCGTCCGGATTCCCGACGACATCCTGTCTTCACTGCAGTGGGCGCGGCCGGCGCCCACGAGCGACTATCTGGCGCCGGTGGAAGCTCTGCATGCGCCGGCGCCTGTCGCGCCCGTGCCCCCGATCGCGCCCCCGCCGGGCGCCTTGCGTTTCGGCGATGTCCAGGTCGACTCCCCCGAATGGCTGCCCCGGGAACAGGCCATCCAGATCAACGACGGCTCCGCGTCGGCCGAAGCGAATCTGGCGACCTTCCTCGATTCGGTCGGTATGGAACGCACCCGATCCGACCGGGTCGCCGGACAGACCCTCGGTGCCGCGGCGATCGGCGCGGCCGCCGGGGCGGCGTTCGCGAGCCCGTTCGCTCTCATCGGCGCGGGTGTGGGCGGTGCCATGGGGCTGGCGATCGGAGCACCGTTCGCGCCGATCGGACTCGCCGCGGCGCCGCTGGGCGCCGCCTACGGTTTCGCCCTCATGGCCGCGCCGCTCGCCGGGATCGGCGCGGGAATCGGGGCGGGGATCGGTGCGGCCGCGGCACTGAGCGCGCCTCCCCGGGCGCTCGGTCCCGCGCCGGAAGCGCTCGCCACCGCGCCCGAGGCGGGCCACCCGAAATCGGCCGCGGGCACACCGGTCACCGGCTGAGCGGCGCGTCCGGCGAAAGTCGCCCGGATCCCGGTGGGTGCCCGCCGATATCGTGCCGGGGTGGCGCGCCGTCCTGTTCGTCAGCCTGCCGCGGGCACCGGTGTGTTGTGCCGGGCGGCCACCCACCAGCGCCCGTGCTCCGCGACCAGGACATAGAGCGCGACCATCGCCGGATCCCGGTCGAGGAGGACGCCGTCGGCGGTGCGCGCGCGGGCGGCTTTGTGGGCGACCGCGATATCGGGGCGGAGGAAGACGATATCGGTGAGCTCGTAGACGACGTACTTGTCCTTCAAGAACCCGGACAGTCCGATACGCGCGGCCTCCAGCAGTGCCGCACGGCCGGTGATCACCGTGCCCACGGCATTCCCGGCGGAGGCGTTGGCGAGGAAACCGCTGACCATCAGTTCGGCGTCGTTGGTGTTGTAACCGGTTTCGACATCCTTGATCAATTGCTCGATCGCCGCGATATCGGCGGTGTGGTCGGTCCCGGAATCCGCGACGGTGGGTGCTTCGTTCGTGCTCATGGCACCATCCTCGAACCTCGAGTCGACTCGAGGTCAACTCGTCCCGCCGGGATCGCCCGCGCGCCGGTCGGAGCATCCGAGGCGACGGCCGCCGGATCCGTCTCAGCGGAGCCGGACCACCGCGGTCGCGCGCCCGAAGATCCGGCGGCCGCCGTGCCGGGCGGTGAGTGCGACGGTCGCGGTCCGCTGTACCGGATCCACCGCCTTCACCCGGCCGGAGTATTCGACCTCGGCCCCCTCCTCGGTGACGTGTACCGGGCTGGTCAGGCGTACCGCGTATTCCTGGACCGCGCCCGGATCGCCGAGCCAGGAGGTGACGAATCCGGCCCCGATACCGATGGTCAGCATGCCGTGTGCGACGGGGGAGTCCAGCTCCGCCAGCCCGGCGACCTCGCCGCTCCAATGGATCGGATTCGGATCGCCGGATACGCCGGCGTAGTTCACCAGATCGCCCGCGGTGAGCCGCACGGTCCGGGGCGGGAGTTCGGTACCGACGGCTACGGTTTCGAACGCACGGGTGTAGCGGCTCACCGGTGCGGACGGCACCGCGTCGACAGCCAGCTCCTCCCACAGGTCACCGGTCACCGGCGGCGGTGCGGGCCGGGCACTCGCGGTGTCGCCCGGCCGGAAACCGTGCATGAGAACCCCCGCGCCGACGTCGGCGAGGTTCGACTCGACGCCGGTGCGGCCCACGATGCTGGTGTGCGAGACGAGCACCGGCTCGTCGTGACGGTTGGTGACCAGCGTCCGGAACCCCATCAGATCGCCGCCGAAGGCCCGGCGGAACGATTCCAGCCGCACCTCGAAGAACAGCGCATCGGTGTGGCGGATCGGCCGGTAGTAGCGGACCACCTGATCGGTCTGCATGATCTGGCTCAGGTCGTAGCCGGTCATGACGGACGCGAACATCTCCGATTGGGCGAGGAACCCCGGCACCGAGAAGAACGTGAGCGGTGCGATGAGACCGCCGTATCCGTACTCCGCGCCGGCGTCCTCGGACCAGTGGACCGGGTGATGATCCTGTACCGCGCGGGCGAATTCACGGATCTTCTCCCGGCCGACGACGTAGTGGTCGCGGGCGCGGTGCCGATATCCCACCGGCAGTCCCGGTCCCGGTGCGGAAGGGGATTCCCGAGTTTCGGAAACGGCCGTATCGTCAGCACTCACGACGGCTCACTCTACCGATTTTCCGGGCGTCCGCAGGATTGGCGAGTGAGTACGGCCGGACTCGGGGCGGCGCCGATCGTGCTCTCGGCCGGGCGGTTTCGAATACCGGCATCGCCGTCAGCCGATATTCGCGGAGAGATCGGGAAGCATCCGCAGGGCCTGGTCGGCCCAGTTGTTCCACGCGTGGATACCGTAGGCGGGGAAGTCGTAGTGCACGTTCTGGGCGCCCAGGGTCGCCATCCGGATCTGGAAGGCGCGCGTGTTCACCAGCGCCAGCGCCTCGAGGCCCATCCCGTTCACCGTGGTGATGCTCGGGCTGTCGGTCGCGGTGGGCAGACCGCTCGCCGCCGACACCCAGAGCCGGGTGTTGTTTGCGACGAGGCGGGGTGCGGCCACGAACGGGTCGATCCGGAGCCATTTCGGATCCCAGGGCGCGGCCATCGAGTCCACGTTGTAGCCGCCGGCGTCGATCATGGCGACCCGGATCGCCTCCCGCATTCCGGGTGCGGAAATGTTCAGGTAGCCGGAGTAGGACCCGGCGAAACTGAACTGTCCGGGATGGTCGCCGGCCAGGGTCAGGGCGGCGCTGCCACCCATCGAGAGACCGAACACGCCGTTGCGCTGGGTGGCGAAGCCCAGCCGGTCCCGCAGTGCGGCGGGCAGTTCACGGGTGAGGAAGGTTTCCCATTTATAGGTGTAGGACTTGCCGGGGCCGCCCGACAGGGCCTGCAACCCGCCGGAGCCCGACGACGACCCGGAGGCGGATCCGGCGGCCGAACCCGAGCCGGGTGCTACACCGAGGAAGGAGCTCGGCGCATTCCAGTCGGTGTAGAAACTGGACTGACCGCCGACCGGCATCACCACGTTGATATTCCACTTGGTGAATTCCCGGGCGATATCGGTGTCGATCTCCCAGCCGCTGAGGTCTTCGCGGGCGCGCATCCCGTCCAGCGCGTAGACCACCCGCGAGGTATTGCCGTCGGCGGCGCGGAACACGCGCGATTTGATCGGGCCCATACTCGAGTCGACCCAGAAATCCGCTCCGGCGGGATCGAAGGTGGCCCGGGCGGGCGCGGTGCTGCCACCGATCAGGAAGAGAGTGTGGGCGACGACCGCGAACGCGGCGGTGATCAGCCAGAGGGCGCGGCGGTTCAGGGCGTCCACCGGCGCCGGAGACAATCGGGTTCGCATCGCGGAGCAGGGCCTTTCGTCCGGGTGAGCACAGGGTCGAGGTGACCGGCCGGTGCCGGTCACACGGATCCCGACCGGTGCCGAACAGCGCGCGGCCCCCGCCACGGTCTCGGCATACCGATCGGTTCGTCGTCGACGGAGGCGGGTTCGTTACCTATCTGTGATCTGATTCGCCCCGGGGTGGGTCCCGGTATCACCGTGGCGGACGGGCACGAGCGGCCGTCGCGGTTCGGGTTGTTCCGGTATTCGCACAGGTCAGGATGCTCTTCGGTCGGTCGGTCGGTCGCTGTCCCGTCTCGCCGAGGACCACCGACTCGGTGATCACAGCGCAGCGGTGAGTGTCGGCCGGCAGATCCCCGACTACGCGCCCGAGCTCGCCGAGCGGGCAGCGGCAGCGCTGTTCGCTATGAGACGGAGCTGGACAACCAACACCCGCTCGGCGCGCCCACAGCCACGCCACCGCGCAGTAGAGCAATCGGCTCCCCGGAAGCCGCGCGCTCGTCGACGTGACCGGCTCGAGACCGGCCACACGTTGTCGTCGGCCCGCAACCGCGACGACGGCCGCGACACTGCCGGCCCGACATTCCAGCAGATGATCGGCCACGGGGCGGGCGCGAGTTCACAGGTTGTGCTGGAGGTGTGCGCGCAAGTTGTCCTAGGTCTCTCTTCATCAACGATGCATTCTTGGACAGCTGCGACCGGCATTGTCGCCGTTCATAGCTGTTCATGGGACGGAGCAGTGCGGCCGTTGGTAAGGGGCGCGTATTCGGCCGGCATGCGTGCCATGGCCTGCACTAGTACACAGCGCGATGATCGCCTCGTGCGAGAACGCCTTTCGGGTATCGGTTCCTACGGTGTTCTCATGAGGTATCTGGAAGGTCATTTCGCGCCCGTAGCGGTAGAGGTCACGGCTTACGATTTGCCGGTGACCGGGCGTATCCCGGCCGAACTCGATGGCCGGTATGTGCGCAACGGTCCGAATCCGGTGGGAGTGGAGGACCCGGGCACCCACGTCTGGGGGATGGGTCCGGGCATGGTGCACGGGGTGCGGCTGCGCGACGGGCGGGCCGAGTGGTACCGCAACCGTTTCGTGCGTGTCCCGGGATTCGCGCCCATGGTGCATGTGATCGGGCATGCGGGGCAGGCATTCGCGATGGCGGAGGGGGGCCTGCCACCGGCCCTGCTGGACGACGAGCTGAACACCGTGGGTTTTTGCGAGCTGGGTGCGACGGCGGAGGGCTTCACCGCGGGGGCGCATTCCAAACACGACCCATGCACGGGGGAGTTGCATTCCCTGTCTTATATGCCCGGCCGCGATTTCGTGCAGTACATCGTGACCGATACCGCGGGAGCGGTGGTTCGCACCGTGCCGATTGCGATGACACGGACCCCGTTTCTGCACGACTTCGCGCTCACCGGCGACCATGTAGTGCTCTGGGATACTCCGTTGGGGTTCGACGGATTCGACTGCCGATGGCTGCCGGGGCACCCCACCCGTGTGGGCGTGATGCCGCGGACGGGTGGTGAGGTGCGCTGGCACGAGATCGACCCTGTGCATGTCAGTCATACGCTCAACGCCTACGACGCCGGTGATTCGGTCGTCGTCGACCTGGTCACCGCGCAAGGGCCGTTCGACCCTGCCGATCCCGGCGCGATCCGGCCGGTGCTGGACCGTTGGACCATCACCGCCGACAAGGTGCATCGGCAACGCATCGATGACCGGCCGCAGGACTTTCCCCGCATCAACGACGCCTACGCCGCGCACCCCCACCGCTACGGCTACTCCGCCGCGACGGCACTGTACGGGATACCGTTCGCACCCGAGGGCGCGACTCCGGACGAGGCCTTCACCAACGCGCTGGTGAAACACGATTTTCAGCGGGGTACCGCGGAGGTGCACGCGTTCGGGGCAGAAGAAACGGTGGGCGAGGCGGCGTTCGTGTCCACCGGGCCGGGCGAAGACGAGGGATATCTACTCACCTACGTCCACGATCCGCGCCGCAACGCCGCCGATCTGGTCGTGCTGGCCGCTCAGGACTTCACCGGTGAACCCGTCGCGCGTATCCACCTGCCCGCCCGCGTACCACTGGGCCTGCACGGCAACTGGTTGCCCGACCACTGACTCATGCCAGCATGATGGTGTGACCGATTCCCGACCGCCCTACCTCCGGATCGTCGCCGAGATCGAGCGGCGCATCGCCGCAGGAGAGCTGCGGCCGGGCGATCCGGTTCCCACCACCAGGGCCATCGCCCGCGAATGGGGCGTCGCCATCGCCACAGCCACCAAAGCCCTGGCCGCACTCAAACACTCGGGCACCATCGAGTCCACCTCCCGCGTCGGTGCCGTGGTCGCTGCGCGTCGGCTGCCCTCGCGCACCACCGCAGGGCTCGAACGCGAGCGGATCGTGCGCGCGGCGATGCAGATCGCCGACAGCGGCGGTCTGGCAGCACTGTCCCTGCGGGCAGTGGCCGCCGAACTCGGCGTCGCGACGATGACGCTGCGCCGCCACCTCGACGCCGACGCCGAACTCACCCAGCTGCTCGCGGACGCCGCGTTCGCCGAGATCGACTACCCCGGACCGGCCCCGGGGTGGCGTTCACATCTGCGCGTTGCCGCGCACCTGCAATGGGGTGTCTACCAGCGTCATCCGTGGGTGCCGCCGCTGGTGTCCATCACCCGCCCGGCCACCCTGCCGGCGATGATCGCCTACGGACTGTGGACGCTACGCGCCTTCGACGGCCTGGAACTGGATTCCTCCACCCGGCTCCACGTCTATGCCACCCTGGTCAATTACGTGCGGGGCACAGCGATGAACATCGAAAGTGAGGTGCGCGCCGAACTGGACACCGGAATGACGAGCAAACAGTGGGGCGCTGCCCGGCTCGCCGTCGACCGACCGCTGATCGCCCAGCTCACGGAACCGAACACGGAGGTGGACCTGGAATCACTGTTCGCGTTCGGACTGGAGCGGTTGCTCGACGGCCTGACCATCGTGATGACACCACCGAAGACTCGACGACCGCGGACGTGAACGCGGCCCCCGGGGCCGACCGCTCGCCGCGGTACCGAACCGACAACTCGATAGGTCGTACAAAACCTGCGGAGAGACGGCCGGATGCGGGCCGGAGCAGGATCGGGCCGCGTGGCCGCGGATCGCCGCGCTGCGAGCTCGGTCGGCTCGTTCTGCCGCCGGCCGGTCGATCGCGCGGGGCTGTGCCGGACCGATCGCCGCCTCCCATGTTCAGTGAGAGTGCACGCCGATTCCGGCGGAGCCGTAATGATCTGCAGCGGTCGGGATTCGCCCGAGACTGTGACGAGTTACGGGTGGGCCTTCTGATATGCCTCGGCGATCTCCGCCGAGATCCGACCCCGGCTCGACACTTCCAGCCCATTCTTGCGGGCCCACTCGCGGATCGTCTGGGTCCGGGCATTGTTGCCCGTGGCCTGCGGCCGCTGTTTCCCCTTCGCCCGGCCGCCGACCCGGCGCGCATGCGCTGTCCAGGATCCGATTGTGTCGCGCAGCTTTTCGGCATTGTCCGCCGACAGGTCGATCTCGTAGGTGACACCGTCCAGAGCGAGCGTGACAGTTTCCTCGGCGATGGAAGTTCCGTCGTAGTCGTCGACCAGCTCGACGATCACCTTGCGCGCCATGCAGTCCTCCGAACAGTGGGCAAACTATCCGGACAATGGTAGCCATAGGGGCTTGCCCGGCCGGAACCCGGCAGCGGAGTCCGTTCCGGCGAACCGGAAGACCAGGGACGAGTCCGGTGTTCCACAGGTGTGGAATTGTCGTTGCTGGATCGGTCGCGGACCCGGGTGGGGGAACCCGAAGCGGCCGCGTTGTCCCATACCATCGACCGGGCTGTGGCGGCCGAGAAGTCGGGATATCGGCGCTTCTGGGTGGCCGAGCACCACGCCGTGCCCGGGATCGCCTCCGGGTCGCCGCCGGTCCTGCTGGCGGCGCTGGGTTCCCGGACATCGACGATCCGGATCGGGTCCGGCGGCGTGATGCTGCCGCATCACCAGCCCCTGGTGGTGGCGGAGCAGTTCCTCATGCTGGAGGCGCTGTTCCCAGGGCGTATCGATCTCGGCCTGGGCCGCTCGCCGGCGTTCACCGTCCCGGTGCGCCGGGCCATGCGGCAGGACGAGAGCGCACCCGACGGGTTCACGGCCGACCTGGCCGAACTACGCGACTATCTGGACGGCACCGGTCCGGTTACCGCGCATCCGGTGAGCGACCGGACGATCCCCATGTTCGTTCTGGCCACCGGACAGGGACTGACGGTGGCCGCGCGGCTGGGGCTGCCGGCGGTGCTCGGCGGTCCGCTGCTGGACAGTCCGGATCTGGATGCGGCGCTGGCCGGTTACCGCCGGAAATTCCGGCCGAGCCCGCGGGCTCAGCGGCCGTACGTGACGCTCGCGCTGGAGGTCACCGTCGCCGAAACCGCCGAGCGGGCCCGCGCACTCGTCCTGCCCGAGGCCTGGGCGATGGCGCGGTCCCGGTCCACCGGCGTATTCCCGCCCTTGGAACCGGTCGGCGAGGGCGCGTCGTGGACCGACCAGACGCGACGCCGCGTCGAGGCGGCGGTACGGCGTGCGATCGCGGGTACCCCGCAGACGGTGCGGCGCCGGATCGAGCAGCTCACCGACCGGACGGGCGCCGAGGAACTGCTGGCGACCACCTCCACCTACGACCGCGCCGCGCTGGCCGCCTCCGATGCCGCACTGGCGCGGATCATCGCCGGTTGAGTGTCAGGGCCGGGCGGGAGCCGATCGGGCTCCGGTGAAGCGCCGGATCTCCTCGACCACCAGTTCGGGTTCGGTGAGGGGGACGTAGTGACCGGAGGCCGGCGCGAGCAAGGACGAGTCCGCTGATCCTGCCGGGCGGCTGGACGCGGCGCAAGCTTTTCGATCACCTGTCCCGACCAGCGCCGGGTCTCCGCTGCCGAGCGAGCCTTTCCGGGTGAGGGGCCCCGGCGCTACCCGACGCGGGACGCGAGGAACTCGCGGAAGGCGCGCAGCGTCTCGGTCGGCGCCTCGAGCTGCGGGTAATGCCCGACGTCGGGCAGTTCCACCACATCGGGCTCGGCAACCACCTGGTGGTACCGGCGCACCATGCGCACGCCGGACACCGGGTCGCGCAGGCCGTCGATCAGCCGGACCGGCACCTGCGGGCGGATCAGCGCCCCGACCCAGCGCTGCCGATGAGCGCGCCGCTCGGCCATATAACCCATGAGTTTGTGGCCGTTGCGCTTTCCGTGCTTACTGCACCACAGCATCCAGAACTGGTGCATCTGCTCCTCGTCCGGCCGCGACTCGGCGGCGAACACCGCGCCCAGGCTGTGGGCGAAGGTTCTCTCGTTGCCGAACCGGCCGACCAGCGGACCCAGCGGGCTCGCGAGCAGGTTCTGGATGGGCCGGGGCCGATGGGCCTCGGGGAAGAGGCCGCCGTTGAGCAGGCAGACCGATTCGATCACCAGGGACCGGTCGCCGGCCGCCCGGCGTTCGGCATCCCGGGCCAGCATTTCCTGGGCCACCGTATCGCCGTAGTCGTGGGCCAAGATGTGGAATCCCTGCACACCTTGTTCCCGGAGCAGCTGTTCGGCCAGGTCGGCTTGATCGGCGATCGTGTACTCGTAGTGCTGTGGTTTGGCCGACCAGCCGAAACCGATCAGGTCCGGGGCGAGGACCCGCTCGAACTGCTCGCACAGCTCCGGCCACAGGGCGTGCCAGTCCCAGGACGCGGTGGGAAAACCGTGTAGGCACAGTAGGGTCCCGGACGATCCGGTACCGCCCGCGCGCCAGAAGATCTGGTGTCCGCGATGGGTGAAACGCGCTCCGCTCGACCGCCAGCTCGCAAACTCGTCCATGGTCCCAGCATGCCCCGCCGCGGGGCGCCGGTCGAGTATGTCGCGGGCGCGTCGGCGCGATGTCGCCACGCCCGGAATCCGCGGGGTACGGAGGTAGGCTCGACGCCCGGAGGAGCCGCCGGCTCGGCCGGAGATCCGATCCGACCCCACTCGACGAGGAGGCACACCGTGCGTATCGGCATTCTGCTCAGTGAACGGTCCGGAGCCGACGCGCTGCGCCTGCTCGCCGACGATCTCCGCCGGGTCGCTGCGGAGGGGTTCGCCTCGGCCTGGCTCTCGCATATCTTCGGCGTGGACGCGCTCACCGCGCTGGCGGTCACGGGTAGTCAGGTGCCCGATATCGAACTCGGTACCGCGGTGGTGCCCACCTACCCGCGCCATCCCGGGGCGCTGGCCCAGCAGGCGCGGACCACGGCGCTCGCGGTGGGCCCGGACAGGCTCACCCTCGGTATCGGCCTGTCGCACCAGGTGGTCATCGAGAATATGTACGGGTACGGGTTCGAGCGGCCGGCCCGTCATATGCGCGAATACCTCGCCGTGCTGGGCCCGCTGCTGGAGCGGCAGCCGGTGTCGTACAAGGGCGAAACGCTGAGCGGCAATCTGGAACTGGGGATTCCGGACGAGGGCCGGATTCCCGTACTGCTCGCCGCGCTCGGTACCCAGATGCTGCGGCTGGCGGGCCGTCGCGCCGACGGCACCGTGCTGTGGATGACCGGCCCGGCCACCATTCGCGACCATATCGCCCCGACGATCGCCGCCGCAGCCGCCGACGCGGGCCGGCCACCGGCGCGTATCGTCTGCTCGCTTCCCGTGCTGGTGACCGATGATGTCGACGGCGCCCGCGAACGAGCGGCCACCACCTTCGCGATGTACGGCACCCTGCCGTCGTATCGAGCGATGATGGACCGCGAAGGCGCGGCCGGGCCGGCGGATCTGGCGATCATCGGATCCGAGGAGCAGGTGGCGGCCCGTATCCGCGACGTCTTCGACGCGGGAGCCACCGAATTCGTCGCCTCGGTCTTCGCCGGCGGGGCGGAGGCAAGTCGCACCCGCGCACTGCTGTCGGAGCTGACGGGCTGACCGCTCGCCCCGGCCGGCGGTGGCGCGTCAGGCCGGCCGGGTGATCATGACCGGGCACGCGGAATGCTGGATGAGCGACTGACTGGTCGAACCGAGTAGCAGTCCACGGAATCCGCCACGCCCCCGGCTGCCGACCACGACGAGTTGCGCGCGTTCGGACCATTCACGCAGATGCTGTGCCGGTGTGGACGGATACACCTCGCGCTGCACGGTGACCTCCGGATAGCGCTGTTGCCAGCCCGCCAGCCGTTCGGCCAGCACGGCCTGTTCGGCGGTCTGCAGATCCTCGGCCGGGATCTCGATCAAACCGGTACTCGCGAATTCGGTGAAGGTCAGATCACTCCAGGTGTGGACGGCGACCAGGTCGGTTTCGCGTTCGGCGGCTTCGGCGAAGGCGGCGGCGACCGCGGTGTCACTGACCGGGCTGCCGTCGACACCGACGACGACCGGGCCGCTGGTGATCTCCTCGCCGTTCTCGCGAACCGCCACGATCGTGCCGCGGCCGTGCGCGGCGACCGCCAGGATCGTCGAGCCCAGATGCGCGACCGCGCCACCGCGCCGCGAGCCGAGGACCACCATATGGGCGGATTCGGACAGCCCGATCAGCATTTTCGCGGGGCTCTGCTCGGAAAGCAGGGTGTCGGCCTCCACCCCCGGGGCGGCCTCCCTGGCCACCTGCGTACCGGTTGCCAGTACTTGCTCACCGTGGGTTTTCAGCGTCTGCACGGCTTCGTCGACCATGGGCTGGTAGGCGACCAGCCAGGTCTTGGCCGGGGTCGAATTCATTCCGTAGGCGAGGATCAGGCGCCGGCCGCGCCGGGCCGCGACCACCGCTCCCCAGCGGATGGCCGAATGCGCGGCGGAAGTACCGTCCACACCCACTACGACGGCAGCGGATACGAGCCGGTGCGGATCGTCTTCGTATGCGGTCATAGGCCGAGTATCCCTCCGGCGGACAACCGCGGTGATATCCGCCGGGCGTGTCCGGCGAAACGGATTATGCGCATGCTGTGCTCGCCGTCACAATATGCGCTACCTGCGTTTTCGTGCACGGCGCGCCGTAGCGAAGGCTTGTCGAATGCGGCGGAATGTGCAGATCATGATCGCGTGCTGATATCGGATGGGGTGATCGGGCTACGGCCGATCGAGGTGGCCGATACCGCCGCGCATCTGGCGGCCCAGGACCGGGAACCGAGGCGTCGCGCCCCGGGCCCCGGAACCCCGAACGTCGTGGCCGATTTCGAACGCTGCGCCGACCAGTGGGCGCAGGACGGCCCGTGCAAGACCTTCGGCGTGGTGGACGCGCTGACCCATGCGCTGGCAGGGACTCTGGATTTGGCAGTGGAACAGGAATTCCTCGCGAAACGTCAGGCCGATATCGCCTTCGGCATCTACGCGCCGTGGCGGGGCCGGGGTGTCGCCGGACGCAGCGTCGTGCTGGCGTGCCGATATCTGGCCCGGCACGATCTGGCCGACGAGGCGGTCCTGCGGATAGACCCGGACAACAACGCGGCGATGGCGCTGGCCCACCGGCTCGGATTCCACTACCACCACACCAGCGTGGGCCCCGAGGGCCGCCTCGACTGGTTCATCCAGGCGGTCTGATCCGGTTCACGCGCCCTTGCGGGTCCTCTTCTGTGCGGTTTTCCGGGCCTTCGGCTCCGCGGTCTTGCGCGGTTGCGTTTTTCTGGGCTGCGACTTCCGCGCTTTTTTCGGGGCCGCGGATTCCGTACCCCCGCCCGCGCCACTGGCCTCCAGGCTGCGCTGCAACGCGGCCACCAGATCGACCACCTCGGCATCGGACTCCGCGGCGGCCGCCTCGGGGCGTTCGGGTGCCTTGCCGTCACCGCTGGCGACGGCGTCGTCCAGCAGGCGCTGCAACTCGACCTGGTATTCGTCGGTGTACTGGCCGGGGTCGAAATCGTCGGACATCGACTCGACCAGCGTCTCGGCCATCGTGATCTCCTGGGGCCGGGGTGTGCCGGCTTCCTCCAGCGATTCGAAGGAGACCGCGCGCACCTCGTCGGGCCACAGCAGGGTCTGCAGCACCAGCATGCCGTCCCGTACCCGCATGGCCGCGAGCCGGGTCTTCTGGCGCAGCGTGAAGTGCACCAGCGCGGTGCGGTCGATACGTTCGAGGGTGGCGGCGAGCAGCACGTAGGCCTTGGGGGTGTTCGAATCCGGTTCCAGATAGTAGGTCTTGTCGTACAGGATCGGGTCGATCTGATCCGACGGGACGAATTGCAGAACCGGGATCTCGTGTCTCTCGGCCACCGGCAGTTTGGCGAAATCGTCGTCGGTGAGGACGACTTTCTCCCCCTCCGGTGATTCGTATTGTTTATCGATATCGGCGAATGCGACCGATTTCCCGCATATCGTGCAGACGCGGTCGTATTTGATCCGTCCGCCGTCCTTGGCGTGGACCTGGTGGAATTTGATGTCGTGGTCCTCCGTGGCGGTGTAGACCTTCACGGGGACATTCACCAACCCGAACGCGATCGAGCCTTTCCAGATTGACCGCATCACTCCATGATGACCGACCCGGACCCCCGGGGCGAGATCGGTCGCAGTCCGAGTGTCGCCGCCGCGAGCCGGGTCCGCACGGGGCCCGGAAGCCCGAAAAAGAGCCCGGACATGGCGGTGAGCGTGCCGATCGGATCGTCGCGCCGCGAGAGGTAGGCGCGTTGCAGTTCGATATCGAGATCGAAGAAGGCGTCGAAGAAACGCGGGATCTCGGTCGGCGGCAGCGCCAGCAACGCCCGCAGCCCGGCCTGCCGGAGCCGGTGGACCGCGCGCGCCGCGGTGGTCCACCCCGAGCCGCCGGCGGCGACGGACTCGGCCGCCGTCAGTGCGGCCGCGACGCTGTAGCCGGTGGCGGGATGCAGGTAGCCGCCCGCCGCGCCGAAGCGGCTGGCGCCGGGCCTGCCGCCGGCGACCGGGAAGCGCACCCGCTCGACCGGTTCGTCGCCCGCCGTCGCGATATGGCGTGCCCGCAGCCGGTGGTGCAGGCGGCGCGCGAGTTCCTCCTGGGTGAGGGCGGGTGCGCCCACCAGACAGGTTTCCTCGTACAGCACGGCGTCGGCACCCAGCGGTACCGCGTAGAGGAACGAGGGGGTAGCGCCCGGGGCGGCACCGTTGTCCGGTCGCCAATCCATGAACAGTGCGGGCTCCGACGCGGTGTCGCGGGTCAGTTTCAGGCCGTAGGCGGTCTGCTCGGCCCGGCCCGGACGGCGCCGTAACCCGCGCGCGTCGACGACCCGGCCGGCGCGCAGGACCCGGCCGCTGTCGAGGGTCACCGTGCGCCGGTCGAGTGCCACCGCCCGCCCCGGCACCACCGTGGCGCCGATGAGGTCGAGGGACTGCTGGAGCAGGGCGGTGTCCAGTACGGAATACGCACGCGAGATGCTGTGATCGCGCAGGCCGTGCGCCCGCGGTCGTGCGACGGTGGCCGCGACGACGGAGTCGTCGAGCCAGTCGGGGAGTTCGTCGGACCAGGCGGCGTAGGTGGCCCGCCAGACCCGCCGTGGATTCGGGTCGACCACGAGCACGGTCATCCCGCGGGCCAGACAGCGGTGGGCGAGCGCGCGCCCGGCCGGCCCGAGCCCGCAGATGGCGATATCGGCGCTCACCGTCGGATAGAAACACGGCCGCCGCGCGCCGCGCCCGCCGGGGTGGTGATGATCATCGCCGCACACCACCGTGGCCAGGAACAGCCGCCGCGGTCACGCGTGTTACGACTGGGTGAACCGACGACCCGGAAGGAACGTGGATGACGAACGTGGAGGCGGCACGGACCGCACCGGATACGAGCGGCGGGCGGCGTGCCTGGTTCGGTCTGGCCGTACTCCTGCTGCCGGTGCTGCTGGTGTCCATGGATATGTCGGTGTTGTTCCTGGCGTTGCCCACCCTCACCGCCGATCTCGGCCCGACCGCCGCCCAGCAGTTGTGGATCCTCGACATCTACGGGTTTCTCATCGCCGGTCTGCTGATCACCATGGGCAATCTGGGCGATCGGATCGGCCGCCGCACCGTGCTGCTCGCGGGCGCGACCGTATTCGGCGCCGCCTCGGCGATCGCGGCCTTCGCACCCAGTGCGGCGGTGCTCATCGCGGCCCGCGCGCTGATGGGGATCGGCGGGGCCACCCTGCTCCCGTCGAGTTTGGCGCTCCTCTCCGATCTCTTTCCGGACCAGCGGCAACGTTCGCGGGCGATCGGGATCTGGACGGCGTTCTTCGCGGGGGGCTCGGCCGTCGGGCCGATCATCGGCGGCGTCCTGTTGCACCACTTCTCGTGGGGGTCGGTGTTCCTGATCAATGTGCCGGTCCTGCTGGTGCTGCTCGCGTTCGCACCGCTGCTGCTGCCCGAGCACCGGGCCGCCGCGCTGGGACCGCTCGATCTGCCCAGCGTGGCACTGTCCATCGGCGGGATCCTGCCCGCGGTGTACGCGGTGAAGCACATCGCCGAGCACGGGCCCGATGTCGAGGCCTTCGTCAGCGCGTTCCTCGGCGCGGCGGTGCTGACCCTGTTCGTATACCGGCAGCGGCGACTGGCCCACCCACTGGTCGATCTGTCGCTGTTCACCCGCGCCCGGTTCTCGGTCGCCATCGGGTCGAGTACCGCCGCGATGATGTCGCTGGCCGGGCTCAGCTATCTGAGCAGTATCTGGTTGCAGTCGGTGACCGGGCGAGACCCCCTGCAGGCGGCTGTGCTCGGTATCCCCATGGCGATCACCGTGTTCATCTTCTCGGTGAGCGGATCGGCGGTGGCCCGGCTGCTCGGCGTGCGGTGGGCGTTCGTCACGGCACTGGTGACGGCCGCGGTCGGCAACCTGCTGGTGCTCGGTATCGGCGCCGACGGCGGCGCGGGCTGGTACGTGGCCGGGTCGGCGATCGCCGGTATCGGCTACGGCATTGTGTTCACGCTGGTCTCGGAGGTGGCGGTGGCCGCGGTTCCGCCGGAACGGGCCGGTTCGGCGGTCGGCATCTCCGAAACCAGCTTCGAACTCGGTAACGCCTTGGGTTTGGCCCTGCTGGGCTCGCTCGCGGCGCTGGTTTTCCGCGCCGGCGGTGAGTTCGCGCCGACCCTCGGGGAGACGATCCAGCGGTACGCGGCCGATTCCGGACTGCTGGCCGCGGCGCGGGAATCGTTCGTCACCGGTGCGCACGCGTCCATCGCGGCCGGCGCCGGCGTGCTGTTGCTGATGGGCGTGATCGCCTTCGTGGTGGGCCGGGGTGACCGCCCGGCCGGTTCGCCGGCCGACGACCGGTGAGGGTGGTGGCCGGCGGCCGGTGGACCGCCGGCCACCCTCGATCACTGCGCCGGCGGGGTGCCGTACGGGGTGGCGGCGAAACCGTCCGCCGCGCCGACCGCTCCGCCGATGGCCGCGCCGGCGGCGACCGCCGGCGCGGCGATCACCGCGTAACCGATGGCCGCGCCCAGGACCGGCCCGATGACGAGGCCGATCGGCAGGAACGGGATCCCGGAGATGAAGCCGGCGACCGCGCCGACCACGGCCGAGGTGCCGGCGAGCGGGGAGGCCAGCGTATTGGCCACCGAGGCGCCGATGGCGGCCGAGCCCAGGGTCTGCGCGGCGATCCTGTCCGAGCGGCTGCGTTCGATGCCGACCGAGTCCAGGAAGGTGGCCAGCTGCGCTTCGGTCTGCGCGGCGCCGGTGTTGATGTCGCGCACATCGAACGGCGCGTCCATTTCGACGTTCCCGATCCGCAGTTTGCCCGGCGGCGCCTCGATCGGCGCGACCGGCGCGACCGGCGTGGGCGCGTGCAGTTCACCCTGCGGTGCGAGATAGGCGTGATTCGGCACCGGCCGCGTCGCGAGGGCGGGCGCCGGGGCAACCTGGTCCGCGATTACGGCCGGCCGCAGGACCGCGGGAACCGCGGGCGCGGTGTGGGTGAACGGTGCCGTGGCCGCGGTGATCGTATCGGTGGCCGACCGGACCACGACCCGCGCCGCCTCCTGCACGGCATCGGTGGCCGCGCCGAACGGGTCCACCGTGGCGATCGGGGCCGGGGGCAGCGCCGGCAGCGCGGCGGGGATCGGGGATGACGCGGGTGGAGCGGGGAGTGCCTCGGCATTGGCGGTGCCGGCGCCGATCAGTGTCGCGATGAGCGGGATCGCGCCCGCCGCGACGACCGAGCCGGCAGCACGCCGGGACGGACCGGTTGCCCTGTGCTTACCCATGGTCGCCTTTCTCCGGGAATTTGTCGGTTTGCCAGACATTCGTTCCGGAGCGCGGCGCGGATGGGTTCGGTCCGTTCAGCCGCCTTACAACAACAGGTAGTGCTGGTTTTCCAGGTGGTGGGTAATGGTTGTCCGGTGGTTCGCCGGCGCGCGGTCCGGGATCTCCGTGGGTGCCCGGTTACAGCGCCGGCAGCGGGCCGAACGGCTGCGTGGTGAAACCGTCGGTCGCCCCGAATGCGGCGCCGAGCGCCGCGCCGGCGATCACGGCCGGCGCCGTGACCACCCCATAGGCAAGGGTTGCGCCGAGGACCGGTCCGACGACGAGCCCGGTGGGGAGGAAGGGCAGCCCGACTACGAAACCCGCGGCGGCGCCGAGCATCGCGAACGGAATGGCCACCGGTGCCGCGACCGCGGCGCCGATCCCGGCGCCGATCAGGCCGGAGCTCATGGCCTGGGCGGCGACCCGGTCCGCCCGGCTGCGCTCGATACCGGACGAGTCCAGGAATGCCGTCAGCTGCTCCTGGGCCCGATCGGCACCGGCATTGAGCTCTCGCGTATCGAACGGCAGGCTCATCTCCAGATCGCCGACCCGCAGAGTGCCGGGCGCAGTCTCGATCGGTGTGGCCGGGCCGGCGGCGGGCAGTGCGGCTCCGGGCGCCGAATCGTCGTCCACGGGCCGGATCCCGGGAATCGCCGCCGGTATCTGGGCCGCGGGCAGCGGTGCCCCGGGGACCGGATGGATGAACTGGGTGGTAGCCGCGGTGACGGCATCGGTCACCGCCCGGCTGGCCTCCCGGAGGGCGCCGAGCGGATTCACGGCCGGATCGGGTGCGGGCGGAAGCAGGCCGGCGGGCAGCGGCGGCAGCGGGGGTAGCGCCGGTAGTTCCGCGGGAACGGCGGATGGGGCGAGCGGAGCGGGGTGAACTTCGGCGTGGGCCGTTCCGGTGCCGATCAGTGTCGCGATGAGCGGGACGGCTCCCGCCGCGACGACCGTTCCGGCGGCACGCCGGGACCGGACGGTTGTCCTGTGCTTACCCATGGTCGCCTCTCTGCGGAGATCATCTGATTGCCAGATGTTAGTTCCGAAAGGGCGCCGGATCGGGGAGGTCGGCCCGGTCAGCCGACTTTGCGATCGACACCGGGTTTCTCGGGCGTGCCGGTGTCGACGGCTTCGGCGGTGACGGCCGGAGTCCCGGGGGAGGGCGCCGGGGGCCGGCGACCCGCCGCGCCGCGCACGATCTCCTCGCCCTCTTCGCTGTCGCCGTACACCGCCTCCAGGGCCAGGCGGGCAAAGATCCACTGCTCGGTCGCCGCCATCTGGCCGCGGGTGCGGCCGAGGAAGGTGACGAACCACTGAAAGATCGTGGTGATCCGGCTGCGGTAGCCGACCAGGTAGTACAGGTGCAGGCCGAGCCAGGCCAGCCAGGCGATGAACCCGCCGAACTCCAGTTTGCCCACCTGGCAGACCGCGCTGAAGCGCGAGATCGTCGCCATACTGCCCTTGTTGAAGTAGGAGAACGGCCTGCGTTCCGGCGCCGTCTGCTTACCCGCCAGCTCTGCCTTGATCTGTTTCGCGGCGTAGGTGGCGCCCTGGATGGCGCCCTGGGCCTGGCCCGGAACGCCCGGTACCGACATCAGGTCGCCGACGACGAAGACGTTCGGATGTCCCTTGACGGTGAGGTCGGGTTCCACCACGACCCGCCCGGCCCGGTCGACCTCGGTACCGTCGGACTGGTCGGCGATCATCTTGCCCAGCGGGCTGGCCTGCACCCCGGCCGACCAGACCTTGCACGCCGATTCGATGCGGCGGCTGGTGCCGTCGGAGTCCTTCACCGTGACCCCGTGCGCGTCCACGTCGGTGACCAGGGCGTTCAATTGGATCTCCACGCCCATGGATTCCAGGCGCCGCTGCGCCTTGCCGCCGAGTTTCGGTCCCATCGGGCCCAGTACCGCGCCCGCGCCCTCGACCAGGATCACCCGGGCGTCGCGGGGATCGATGTTGTGGAAGGTGCCCTCCAGCGTGCGGTCGGCGAGTTCGGCGATCTGCCCGGCCAGTTCGACCCCGGTCGGTCCGGCGCCCACCACCACGAAGGTGAGCAGCCGGTCGCGCTCCTCCTGGGTCTGTGCCACCTCGGCCTGTTCGAACGAGCCGAGGATGCGGCCGCGCAGTTCCAGGGCGTCGTCGATGGTCTTCATACCCGGCGCGAAGGTGGCGAACTGGTCGTTGCCGAAATACGACTGCTGTGCCCCGGTGGCCACGATGAGGCTGTCGTAGGGGGTCACCGTCGATTCGCCGAGCAGCACCGAGGTGACGGTGCGTTTCTCCAGGTCGATCTCGGTGACCTCACCCAGCAGCACCCGGGCGTTCTTCTGTTTGCGCAGTACGAGCCGGGTCGCCGGGGCGATCTCGCCGACCGACAGGATGCCGGTCGCGACCTGGTAGAGCAGCGGCTGGAAGAGGTGGGTGGTGGTTTTGGAGATGAGGGTGACGTCGACATCGGCACGTTTGAGATGCTTGGTGCCGAACAGGCCGCCGAAACCCGATCCGATGACGACGACGCGGTGCCGGCCGTTCCCCACAGGTTGCGTGCTCATGGTCGCTCCTCGCCGGCGGTGGGCCCGGTGCTGCCCTGTGATCGTTTCCTGACAACGCACACGGTAGTAGCAGTACCCCCGTACGACACAGTCAGACGCCCGTTGTTCACTCGCGGTGGTGCGACAACTCACCACGATAGCCATTGCGACGGGGTCGCGGCGGAGGCCGGATGATACCGATTCGGTGGATTAGGCCGAGCCGTTGCAACAAAGACAATACGATGGGTGCTGTCTCTCAGGAGGTTTCGCCATGGTCACCGTCGACCGTGTCGCCGCGCATCGCGCGCGTGCGCGCACCGATACCGAGAATTCGGCGCTCATCGAGATCCCGCACCGAAGTATGGTCGACCGGCTGTTGATGAAAGTGCCGGATCGACAGCGGACGCTGGCCACTCCACCCCGCGGTAGCGGCATGGTGGCCGTACGTGGCGACGCGGGCCTGCCGTATCTGGGGCGCACTTTCCACTACATGCGCTGGGGTCCGGCCGAACTGCTGGACAAGTACCGCCGCTTCGGGCCGGTGAACATCAACAATTCCATGGGGATGGACCGGGTGTTCGCCGCCGGGCCCGAAGCCATCGACGAGGTGGTCGGGCGGCGCCGTCGCGATTTCGGGCAGGGCTGGGACTACTTCATCGGGCCCTTCTTCCGCCGCGGGCTGCTGCTGCTCGAATTCGATGAGCACATGTTCCATCGCCGGATCATGCAGCAGGCGTTCACCCGGGAACGGCTGGAGGCCCATCTCGCCGAGCTGACCCCGGTGGTGCGCGCCAGTATCGGTCGCTGGGTGCCGGAGGGCAGGGATGCGAGCCGGACCGTACAGCTGTTCCCGGCGATCAAGGAGCTGGCCCTCGATATCGCGGGGGAAACCTTCATGGCGGTCGAGGTCGGTGACCGGCGCACGGATCTCACCGACGCCTTCGTCGCCTGCACCCACGCCGGGCTGGCCCTGATGCGCCACAGTGTGCCCGGAGGGAAATGGCGCGCGGGGTTGCGCGGCCGCGCCGTACTCGAGGAGTACTTCACCGCGATGCTGCCGAAGAAAAGGCGCAGCGATGCCCCGGATTTCTTCTCGGGCCTGTGTCACGCGCGGGCCGAGGACGGCTCGGTGTTCAGTGACGCCGATGTGGTCAACCATATGATCTTCCTGATCATGGCCGCGCACGATACGACCACGACCACCGCCACAGCCGTGGCCTACTACCTGGGCAAACACCCGGAATGGCAGCAGAAGGTGCGCGCGGAGGTGCAGGCGCTGGATCTGGACAACCAGTCTCCGACGATCGCCGATCTGGACACCCTGCGCACGCTGGATCTGGTGGTGAAGGAGAGTCTGCGTCTCATGCCGCCGGTCCCCGGTATGGTGCGCCGCGCGGTCCGCGATACCGAGATCCTCGGTCACTACATCCCCGCCGGTACTCCGGTGGACCTCGGCTACCAGGTGAACCACCTGCTCGAGGAGTTGTGGACCGACCCCGAGGTCTTCGATCCGTTACGGTTCTCCGAGGAGCGGCGCGAGGACAAATCACACCGGCTGGCCTGGATGCCGTTCGGTGCCGGTTCGCACAAGTGCATCGGGATGCACTTCGGCACCTTCGAGGTCAAGACGATCATCTCGGCGCTCGTCCGCGATTACGAGTGGAGCTTCCCGGATACCTATCGGATGCCGTGGGGCTTCACCACTATCCCGTTCCCGCGCGACGACGCCCCGATGCGGTTGCGCCGGCTCAACTGAGTTCCGGCTGCGGAACGACTCCGGGCCCCCGTTGCGCCACGGGGGCCCGGAGTGCACCGGTCGCGTTGGTCAGCGTCCGGCCAGCAGTTTTTCGGCGATCGTCGTATCGGTTTCGGCGCCTTCCTGGTAGCCGCCCTCACCGTTCATCGCGGTCATGATCGCGAGCGTGTAGCGCTCACCCGGCCCGGCGAAGCCGACCGAGTTCACCACCCAGCCGCCCTGCTCCTCCGACCAGCCGTTCTTCAGGCCCGGTCGCATGGCCGAGCCAGCGCCCCACACACCCCAGTGCTGATTGGAATCGACCCGGCGCATCAGGTCGGTCAGGTAGCCGCGATCGTCGGGGTGCATCCGATCCAGCACATTGGACATGAGCCGGTCCAGATCGGCCGCGGTGGTCTTCTGGAAACCCCAGTTCGGGCGCCCGTTGGGCGACGGCTCGGGCCGGAGGCTGGTCATGCCGTTGGCGCGGAACGCATTGTTGAACGCCTGGCCGTCGAGACCCGAGTACTTGTTCCACAGCAGGTCGGTGGCCTGGTCGTTGGAGGTGGACATCATCTGCTCCATGAGCTGACGATCCTCCGGCGGCAGGGCGATGGCCCCGACCCGGGCACGGTTGAGCAGATCCGAGGCGATGGCCAGTTTGATGGTGGACGCGGTGAACACCATGTCCTCGGCATGCGGGCTGGCATAGACCGCGCCGGTCTGGCGGTCACGGACGACGTAGCCGGTCACGCCGGGGCGGGAGTCCAGATACGCGTTCACGGATTCGATTCGGGCGGACAGATCGCAGTCGAAGCCGTGCGCGCACCCCTGGGTATGGGCGTGCGGTACGGCATCGGCCGAGGGCAGACCGGCGGGCACACCGGCGAACAGGATCGCCGCGGCGGCCAGGACAGTGGCGGGTGCGGCCACGCGGGGAGCCGCACCGGTGAGCAGGGGGTAACGCACGAGGAAACACCTTGTCATATCGGCGCTCCGCGCGCACGTTTTCCCGGACCGCCGGCGGACCCGCTTTTCCCGACCGCTAGTGGACCCGCGCGGTGGCCTTCAGTGCGGCGGCAGTGCGGCTGTTGAGGCGATAGCAGTGCTCGAATGCTTCGGTGTGTTCCTCGCGCGGCCACGAGTGCAGTACGACAGTGCGTCCGTAGTGCCGGGAGTTGACGAGCTCCCACCGGTCACCGGACCGGCGGACGGTGAATCCGTCCTTCGGTATCAGGGGCACAACCAGCGCTTTCATCGACGCGAACCAGCCTTTCGTGCGGTAACCGTTCCTCCCGGGGTTGCACTGTGACACAGCGCGTCCGCGAGATCGCGGCCATACGACCGCGTGTCGGTGACTCATGTGCGCTAAATCACTGTGCGGCGGGTGTCGATATCCGGTAAAAGCTGTTGGCGGTAGGGACATTCGGGGGATGATCCCCTGTCCCGGGGTTGTCCGCTCCGTCGTGGGGTCTTGGCGAGCGGTGTCGGACGACGGGCGTATAAACGGGTGGACGATACGCCCGCCCGAGCAGTGCGGACGTGACGAAGGATGGTGATCGGACCGAGCGGAAGGGCGGAGATGGCGCTGCACATCCACCGTGCCGAACGCGCGGATACGCTGGTCGCCGCGCTGGCCGGGCTGCTCGCCGAACCGCTGCCCGATCCGTTCGCCGCGGAGGTGGTCGCGGTGCCCGCCAAGGGCGTGGAACGCTGGCTGACGCAGCAACTCTCGGGCGTGCTGGGGGTCTCGGCGGCCTCCGGTGACGGTGTCGCGGCCAATATCCGGTTCCCCGCCCCGGCCGCACTGGTCGAGGAGATATCGGCCGCGATCAGCGGTTTCGGTCCGCACGAGGACCCGTGGTCGCCCGACCGGGTGGTATGGACGCTGCTGCGGGTGATCGACGAATCGGTGCGGGAACCGTGGTGCGCCGTACTCGCCCGCCATCTCGGACTGGACGCCGGTGAACCGGTGCCCGCCGGAGCCGGAGCCGCGCCCGCCGCCGGCCCCGAGCACCGGCGCGGCCGCCGGTACGCGACCGCCGCCCGGCTGGCCGCGCTGTTCGAGAGCTACACCGTCCAGCGACCGACCCTGATCACCGAATGGTCGCGCGGCGAGGATACCGATGGCACCGGCCGGCCACTGCCCGACGACCTGAGCTGGCAGCCGGCCCTGTGGCGGCGGCTGCGCGAGGCGGTCGGCGCCCCCGATCCCGCCGAACGGCTGCACACCACCTGCGCGCGACTGCGGGCCGATCCGGGGGCAGTGGATCTTCCGCCGCGCCTGTCGGTCTTCGGCGCGCCCCGGCTGCCCGCCGCGCATTTGGCGGTGCTCACCGCCGTGGCCGAGCACCGCGAGCTCCATCTGTGGCTGGCCCATCCCAGCCCGGCCATGTGGGACGCGCTGGCCGGCACGGATCCGCAACCGCAACGGGCGCGCGACGATTCGGCCACTCGGGTGCGGCATCCGCTGCTGGCGGGCCTGAGCCGGGATATCCGGGAGCTCCAGCTGCGCCTGCCCGCCGCTGCCACCGATGTGCGGTATCTGGAACCGGCGGGCGCGCGGGTGCGAGCCGGTGCCCCGGCAGTGCACGCGGACGACGCTGCCGGCCGGGACGAGCCGCCGGCGACACTGCTGGGACTGGTTCAGCGGCACCTCCGTGACGACCGCTGGCCGCCCGGCCCCGGGGCTTTCGGAGCCGACGGCAGTGTGCAGGTGCACGCGTGCCACGGCCCGGTCCGGCAGGTGGAAGTACTCCGGGAGTGCCTGCTCGGCCTCTTCGCGGCCGATCCGACGCTCGAACCCCGCGAGGTGCTGATCATGTGCCCGGAGGTCGAGACATTCGCCCCGCTGCTGCGCGCCGCGTTCGGGCATCCCGGTCCGGCCGGCACGGAAACCCGTGCCGGCTCCGGACATCCGGGCCATCGGTTGCGGGTGCGCCTCGCCGACCGCGGCCGGGCGGTCACCAACCCGCTGCTCGGCGTGGTGGCGACACTGCTGGACCTGGCCCGTAGTCGGGTCACCGTCACCGAGGTGCTGGACCTGGCCGCCGCTGAACCGGTGCGCCGCGCCTGCGGTTTCGACGACGACGATATCGAGCGGTTGCGGGAATGGGCGGTCGAGGCCGGCGCGCGGTGGGGCATCGGCCGGCGACAGCGGCAGGCCTTCGGCCTCGGTGATTTCGAGCAGAACACGGTGAACGCGGCGGTGGACCGGATCCTGCTCGGGGTCACCGCGGACGAGACCTCCGGGAGCTGGCTGGACCGGGTGCTGCCGCTCGACGATGTGGACAGCAACGATATCGACCTGGCCGGCCGGTTCGCCGAATACGTCGACCGGTTGGCCTCGGTGCTGCGGGATCTGCAGGGGCCCGGACCGGCGGCGCAGTGGACCGCGGTGCTGGACCGGGCCCTCGATCTGCTGACCGATGTGCCGGAGTCGCAGGCGTGGATCCGTACCGAGGCGCGCCAGGAGTTGACGGCAGCCACCGCCCATGCCGGTGCTGTCGAGCTGCGGCTGGCCGATCTCACCGGTCTGTTGCAGGAGCGCCTCGCCTCCGCCTCGACCCGGTCGAACTTCCGCACCGGCGAGCTCACCGTGTGCGGGCTGTCCCCGATGCGGTCGGTGCCGCACCGGGTGGTGGTGCTCCTGGGCGTGGACGACGAGATCTTCCCGCGCGGGGCGGGCATCGACGGTGACGAGGTCCCGGCCCGCGAACCGCTACTGGGCGAACGCGATCCGCGCTCCGAAGACCGGCAGCTGCTGCTGGACGCGATCACCGCCGCCCGCGACACCCTGGTGGTCGTGCACACCGGCGCCGATCCTGTCACCGGCGCCTACCGGCCGCCCGCCGTGCCGGTCGCCGAACTCCTCGATGTGCTGCGTGCCCACGTCGGTGCCGCCGGAATGGCCGAGGTGCTCACCCGCCATCCGCTGCAGGCGCACGATCCGCGCAATTTCGCCGCCGGGCGGCCGTTCAGTTTCGACAGCGTCGCCTTCGCGGGCGCCCGGGCGGTGGGCGCGGCACCCACCCCGCCACCGGAACTGCTCACCCGCACCCTGCCCGGCGCCGAGACCACCGAGATCGGACTGGCGGAACTGATCTCTTTCCTGGAACATCCGGTGCGCGGTTTCCTCTGGCAGCGGCTCGGTGTGCGGGTCCCCGACCAGGACGACGATATCGCCGACCGGCTACCCATCGAGTTCGGCGGACTCGAGACCTGGGCGCTGGGTGAGCGGTTGCTCGCGGCGCGCCTGGCCGGCGCCGACCCGGCCGAACTGCGGGCCGCGGAATGGCGGCGCGGGATCCTGCCGCCCGCCGAACTCGGCCGGGCCGTACTGAACGATGTGGAACGCACCGTCGAAACCCTGGTCCGGGCCGCCGCTCCCGATTACAGCCAACCGCCGCGCGATATCGATATCTCGTTCGATCTGGGCGACGGGCGCCGCCTCACCGGCACGGTCGCCGAGGTGCGTGGGGAACTGCTGGTACGCACCACCTATTCGCGGGTCGCACCCAAACACCGGCTCGCGGCGTGGGTGTCGCTGCTGGCGCTGGCGGTCACCGACGAACGGTCGTGGCGGGCGGCGGTCACCGGCCGGGGCCGCTTCCCGACCCCGGCCTGGCGGGCCGAACTCACCGCGCCCGGTGCGGCCGAGGCGACGACGATGCTGCGCACCCTGGTCGCGTTACGCGATGCCGGTCTCACCGAACCGCTGCCCATCTCAACGGCCACCACCGCGGCCTACGCCGAGGCGCGGTACCGGCGGCTGCCGCCGGAGGAGGCGATCGCCGCCGCCCACCGCGAGTTCGGCGGTGGGGACAAGACCAGGGATTTCGCCGAGCACACCGACCGGAATCTGCGGTACGTCTGGGGTCCGGCACCCGACCTGCGCGACCTCACCACCGCTCCCGCACCGGCCGGGGAACCGATCGAGAACACCCGTTTCGGGTCGATCGCCCGCCGCCTGTGGGTGCCGCTGCTGCGCGCCGAACAGCAGGGGGCGCCGTGACCGCCGGAGCCGCCCGGAGCCGTGAAAGCGAGCAGCTGTGACCACGACCGCGCCCGCCCCACCGGCCGAGCCCGGCAATGCGTTCGAGCTCTGCGGCCCGCTGCCGCACGGCACCACCGTCCTCGAGGCGAGTGCCGGTACCGGCAAGACCTACGCCATCGTCGGGCTCGCCGTCCGCTATGTCGCCGAGGCCGGTGTGGACATCTCGCGGCTGCTCCTGGTCACCTTCAGCCGCGCGGCGACCCAGGAACTACGGATGCGCACCCGCGACCGGTTCGTCGCCGTCGCCACCGCGCTCGCCGACCCCGAAGCGGCCCGGACCGCCTCCGATGAATTGATCCGCCATCTGGCCGACGCGGAACCCGAGGAGGTCCACGCGCGCCGGGCCCGGGTGCGCGCCGCGCTCTCGGATTTCGATGCCGGGGTCATCGCCACGACCCACAGCTTCTGCCAGCGCATGCTGGCCGAACTCGGCCTGGCCGGTGACCTCGAGCCCGGTGCGCGCCTGGTGGAGGAGGCCGACGACCTCATCCGCACCGTCGTCGACGATCTGTACCTGGGCCGCTTCGCGCGGACCGCGGCGCCGTTCCCGGTGAAACAGGCTCAGCGGTTCGCGCTCGCGGCGGTGCGCGACCGGCAGGCCCGGCTCGCGCCCGATACCGACGAGGCCTCGGCGCAGCGGGTCGCCTTCGCGGCCGCGGTCCGTGCCGAAACCGAACGCCGGAAACGACTGGCGGGGTTGCGGGACTTCGACGATCTGCTGGTGTTGCTGCGCGATATTCTCGCCGACCCGGCGCGCGGTCCGGCCGCGTGCCGGCGTATCCGGGACCGCTACCAGGTGGTGCTCGTCGACGAATTCCAGGACACCGATCCGTTGCAGTGGGAGATTTTGTGCCGGGCCTTCCACGGCCACAACCCGTTGGTCCTGGTGGGCGACCCGAAACAGGCGATCTACGCGTTCCGGGGCGCCGAGGTGTTGAGCTATCTGGACGCGGTCGGCCATGCCACCGCGCGCCGCGCGCTCACCACCAACCGGCGCAGCGACGCGGGGCTGCTCGCCGCGCTCGAACATCTGCTGGGCGGAGCGGCACTGGGCCACGACGAGATCGTGGTGCCCGCCGTCGTGCCCACCCAGCCGTGGAGTCGATTGCGCGGTCCCACCGAGTTGACCACCCCGCTGCGACTGCGGTGCCTGCCGCGGACCGGCGCGGGCCCGCGCGGTGCTTCCGGGTTCCCGAATATCCACCGGCAGCGGGCCCGGGTCGCGGCCGATGTGGCGGCCGATATCGTCGCTCTTCTCGAATCCGGGACGGTCGTGACGGATTCGCCGGGTACCCGGGCGGCCTCGGACGACGCGGTCGGCGGCACCCGGGAACGGGTGGTGGGCCCCGGTGATATCGCGGTGCTGGTGCGCACCCATACGCAGCTCGAGGTCGTGCGGGCCGCGCTGGAACGTGCCGGGGTCCCGGTGGTGCTGGCCGGTGGTAGCAGTATTTTCGCGACCCGCAGCGCCACCGACTGGCTGTGGGTGTTGCGCGCGCTGGAACAGCCGCACCGCGCGGACCGGGTCCGGCTGGCCGCGCTCACCCCGCTGTTCGGGCACACCGCCGCCGAGATCGACACCGGGGGAGCGGATCTGGTGGGCCGGGTCAGTGCCGAGCTGCGGGACGCGGCCCGGCTGTTCGCCCGGGCCGGCTTCGCCGCCGTATTCGACGAACTGGCCACCGGGACCCGGCTGGCGCCGCGATTGCTCGCGGTCGAACACGGCGAACGCCGGCTCACCGATATCCGGCATCTCGCCCAGCTACTCGACGAGATCTCGGTGACCGAGGGCCTCGGTCTCACCGCGCTCACCCGCTGGCTGGCCGACCGGGTCCGCGATCCCGCGTCGGGGTCGGTGCCGAGCCGCAGCCGCCGGCTCGACCGGGATATCGCGGCCGTGCAGATCGCGACCGTGCATGCCAGCAAGGGGCTCGAATTCCCGGTCGTCTATCTCCCTTTCGCCTGGGACAGTTCCGCCGACCCCAAGCCCGCCACCCTGCTGATGCACGAGGACGGCGCGCGGGTGCTGGATATCGGTGGGCCGGACGCGCCCGGGTACGCGGCGCGCAAGGAACGCGCCGACAGCGAATCCGCGGGTGAGGAACTGCGCCTGTGCTATGTGGCCCTGACCAGGGCGTGCTGCCAGGTGGTCGCCTGGTGGGCGCCCTCGTTCGGCACCGCGGCCGCACCGCTGCACCGGTTGCTGTTCGGCCGGGCGCCCGGGGTGGCGCCGCCGAGTGCGCGGGCCGCGGTCGCCGAGGACACCGCGGTGGTCGATCGGCTCCGGGCCTGGGCGGCCGGGGCGGGTGAGTCGATCTCGGTGACCGCCGCCGACCCCGCCGCCGACCCACCGGCCTATCGGCCGCCGGCCGATACCCTGTCCGGTGCGGTGGCCGTCGCCGTCTTCGACCGGGAGATCGACGAGCACTGGCGGCGCACCTCGTATTCGGCACTCACCGCGGCCGCCCATCCGACGGCCCCGGAATCCGAGCCGGTGAACGCCTCGGATCCCGGCGACGAACCCGAGGCGCCGGCCCCGCCGGCCGCACCCGAACCCGGACCCGGCGCACCCTCGCTCATGAACGAACTGCCCTACGGCGCCGAATTCGGCACCCTGGTGCACGGAGTGCTCGAGCATGTCGACACCGAGGCCCCGGATCTGGTCGCCGAGGTACACGCGCGGTGCGCCGAAGCGATCGGTGAAATGCTCTCCACCGCCGACCCGGAACTGCTGACCGCGGCCCTGGTGGAGGTCCTGCGCACCCCGATCGGTTTCGGCGCCCTCGCCGATATCCCGGGCCGGGACCGGTTGTGCGAACTCGAATTCGAACTGCCGCTCGCCGGTGGTGACCTCCCGTCCGGTGCGGCTGCCACACTGGGCCGCATCGCCGCCACCGTGCGCGCACACCTGGAACCCGGCGACGATTTCCACGCATACGCCGACGAACTCGACACCCTCGAGGACGTACCACTACGCGGATATCTCACCGGCAGTATCGACGCGGTGCTGCGCACCCCGGACCGGCGTTACGTCATCGTCGACTACAAGACGAACCGGCTGGGCACCGGCGACCTCACCGTCGCTCATTACACCCGCGACCGGATGGCCGCGGAGATGGTCCGCTCCCACTATCCGCTGCAGGCACTGCTGTACTCGGTCGCGCTGCACCGGTACCTGCGCTGGCGGCTGTCCGGTTACGATCCCGCGGTTCACCTCGGCGGTATCCGCTATCTCTTCGTGCGCGGGATGATCGGGCCCGAAACGCCAGAGGGCGCCGGGGTTTTCGACTGGACGCCGCCGCCCGGCCTGATCATCGCCCTGTCGGACCTACTCGCCGGAGGTGCGGCGTGATCCCCATCCGGGTGGCGCAGCGGGGAACCGGAATCCTGCGCGAGTTCAACGAGGCCGGGGTGCTCTCGGCGGCCGATGTGCACGTGGCCGAACGGCTGGGCCGGTTCGGCGGGGAGGACCGGGAACTGGTCCTGTTCGCCGCCGCGCTGGCGGTGCGCGCCGTGCGGTCGGGGTCGGTATGCCTGGACCTCACCCGGATGCGGGATATCGGTGTGGACGCCGACGAGGAACGGGCGGAGCTGCTGGTCGCGCCCGCGGATCTGCCGTGGCCCGAGGAGGCACGAGTCATCGAGGCATTACGGGAGAGCCCGCTGGTGCTGGGCGGTCCGGCCGGGCCGCTTCGTCCGCTGCGGCTCACCGATCCGTCCCGTGCGGGGATGGGCCCGCTGCTCTACCTGGATCGGTACTACCAGCAGGAGCAGATCATCCGCCGGGTGCTCACCGCCCGCGCCGCCGACCATCCGAGCACCGACCCCGCGGTGGTGCGCCGTGAACTGGACCGGTTGTTCGGCCCGCCGGCCGGTGTCGTGGACCGGCAGCGCATCGCCGCCGCGCTCGCCGCCACCCACTGGACCACGGTCGTCGCCGGTGGACCCGGTACGGGCAAAACGCACACCATCGCCCGGATCCTCGCGTTGCTCGTCGCACAGCACGCCTCCGGTTTCGCGGGCGCCGCGCCCCCGCGGATCGCGCTGGCCGCGCCCACCGGGAAGGCGGCCGCCCGGCTGCAGGAGGCCGTCCGGGATCAGGCGCCCGCCCTGGGACTGCCGGAGCTGTCCGCCGCCACCCTGCACCGACTGCTCGGCTGGCAACGCGGCCGCACCACCCGGTTCCGGTATCACGAACACAATCGGCTGCCCTACGACGTGGTGGTCGTGGACGAGACGTCCATGGTTTCGCTGACCATGATGAGCAGGCTGCTCGCGGCGCTGCGGCCCGATACCCGGCTCGTACTCGCCGGCGACCCGGACCAGCTCGCCTCGGTGGACGCGGGCGCGGTGCTCGCCGATATGGTGGCCGCTCCGTTTCCCGGGACCGCCGACCCGTCGTTCGAGGAGGTGCTCGGCGGCGAACTCGCGGCGGCCCGGGCGGCCGGGGCCACGGACACCGCCCCACCCGATGCCGAGGCGCTCACCGAAACGGAACGGGACCGGTTGCGCGGCGGTATCGTCCGGTTGACCCGGGGCCGCCGGTTCGGCGGCCGGATCGCCGATCTCGCCGTCGCCGTCCGGGCCGGCGATACCGAGTCCGCGCTGGAATTGCTGCGGGCCGGCGGCGATATGCTCGAGCTGGTCGGTCCGGACGAGATCGCCGCCGTCCGAGCAGATGTCGTCACCACCGCGCAGCAGGTCACCGCCGCCGCCCGCGCCGGTGACGCGGCGGCCGCGCTCGCCGCCTTCGAATCGCATCGGCTGCTGTGCGCCCACCGCCGCGGTCCGTACGGGGTCGAACAGTGGGACCGCACCGCCGCCGAATGGGCCGCGGCGGCGGGTTCGGGCCCCGAGAACCGGTACGGCATCTGGTATCCGGGCCAGCCCCTGCTGGTGACCGCCAACGACCACGAGGCCCGGATCTACAATGGGGACACCGGAGTGGTGGTGTGCCGCCCGGACGGGTCGCTGCGGGTGGCGTTGCAGCGCGGGGACCAGCCGTTCCTGGTCCATCCCACCCAGTTCCCCGCCGTTGTCACGGTTTTCGCCATGACCATCCATCGCAGCCAGGGCAGTCAATACGACGCGGTGACCATCGTCCTGCCGGAACCGGGTTCGAGTCTGCTCACCCGGGAACTCCTCTATACCGCGATCACCCGCGCCCGCCGGCATGTACGCATTCTGGGTACCGAGGAGGCCATTCGCGCGGCGATCGACCGGCACGTCCTGCGCGCCAGCGGCCTCGGCCCCGACGACGCGAGTGCGGTGTCCGGCCCGGAACTCTGACTTCGCCGCCCGGCCGCGTTGCCTCGCGGTGGGGCTCGGGGTGCCGGTGTCGCGGTCAGTTGCCGGGGGTGTCCCCCGGGGCGGCGGGGAAGATTCCGGGCAGGCTCATCGCGTAGTGCATATCGCCGGTGTTGCCGAGGGTGGCGAGTACCACGCGGATCATGGTCAGCCGGGCCGCGGCCACGGTGTCCGGGTCCGGTTCGCTGCCCAGTTCGGCGGCGGCCGATATCCGATACACCACGTATTCGCACACATGCAGCGCCGCGTCGAGACCGAGGGGCGCGGGAACCGGGCGGCCCAGTTCGGTGAACTTGGTGCGGACGATTGCGCGGATCCCGTCCAGGGCGTTGTTGCGGTACTCCGACACCGGTGACCCGGGGTCGTGCAGTTCGGCGAACAGCGGCCGCAGCATGGGGCCGTGCCCGCGCGCCCAGTCGAGGTAGGCGTCGATGAGCCGGATCCCGAGATCGACGCCTTCGCCGGACGCCTCGAGGGCGGCCCCTATCCCGCCGACGAGTTCGGCATTGGAGATATCGAGGACCGCGTTGAGCGGTTCGGTGGCGTTGGCGAAGTAGCGGTAGAAGGTCGGGCGCGACAATCCCGCCTGCTCGATGATCTGCGCGACGCTCGACCCCCGGGAGCCGTTGCGGGTGAACACGGCGGCGGTGGCCCGCACGATCCGGGCGCGTACCTGATCGGCCTGTTCCGGGGTCTGCGGTGGCCGGCCGCGCCGCGGTGTCCGTTCGGTGTTCGAGGTGCTCACGACGCGGCCGCCGGCGGGTCTGTGAAATTCCACAGCTTCCGGTGGTTCCGGACTGTTGCCCGGAACGGAGCCCTTGACACGGCGTACGGCACGAGGATTACCCTAACACCACTGTTCAATTAATCATTTCCGCTGTGGTTCTGCGGCCGCGGCGCGCGAACGCCCAGGAGAACGCCGACCATGACGACCGCCCAGCGTCCCACCGCCACCGGCGCCCTGACCCCGGATCTGGTGAAACCGCTGCTCGCGCGAGCCGCGGCCGGCGGCGCCCCGGCCGTCACGGTGCACGCGCCGGCCACGGGGGAGCGGATCGCCGAACTGCCGCAGTCCTCGGTCGCCGATATCGAGGCCGCGTTCCACCGCGCGCGGACCGCGCAGCGGCGGTGGGCGCAGGTCCCGGTCCGCGAGCGGGCCGCGGTACTGCGGCGTTTCCACGACCTGGTGCTCGCCGAACAGGACACCATCCTCGATATCGTCCAGACCGAGACGGGCAAGTCCCGGGCGCACGCCTTCGACGAGGTCGGCGATGTCGCCGTCAACTCCCGGTACTACGCCGCCACCGCGCCCAGACTGCTCGCGCGCCGCAATCCGCGCGGCGTACTGCCGGTACTCACCGATGTGCAGGTGCATCAGCGGGCCAAGGGCGTGGTCGCGGTGATCTCGCCATGGAATTACCCCCTCGCGCTGGCCGTCTCCGACGCGCTACCCGCCTTGGTCGCGGGAAACGCGGTGGTCGGCCGCCCGGACAACCAGACCGCGCTCACCGCGCTGTGGGCGGTGGACGCGGCGGTTCGCGCCGGGCTCCCGGAAGACCTCTGGCAGATCGTGCTGGGCCGCGGCTCGGTGATCGGCGGTGAGGTGATCGATCGGGCCGACTACGTCGACTACACCGGTTCCAGCGCCACCGGCCGTACCATCGGCCGGCAGGCCGGCGAACGTCTCATCGGCTGCTCGCTCGAGCTGGGCGGTAAGAACCCGCTGCTGGTGCTATCGGACGCCGACCCCGTCGCGGCCGCCCGCACCGCGGTCCGGGCCAGTTTCGCCTCCGCCGGTCAGCTCTGCGAATCCATGGAACGCATCTATGTCCACGAGGCCGTTCACGATCGCTTCGTAGACGAATTCGTCACGGCGGTCAAAGCATTGAAGCTGGGCTCGCCGCTGGACTACTCCACCGATATGGGATCGCTGACCTTCCCGCGGCAACTCGATACGGTCCGTGCCCACGTCGACGACGCCGTCGGCAAGGGCGCGACGGTGCTCGCCGGCGGCGTCCACCGCCCCGACCTCGGCCCGTACTTCTACGAACCCACCGTGCTCACCGATGTCACCGCCGAGATGACGGTCTACCGCGAGGAGACCTTCGGCCCGGTCGTCTCGATCTACAAGGTGGCCACCGACGACGAAGCCGTGACCCAGGCCAACGACACACCCTACGGGCTCAATGCCAGTGTCTGGACCCGCAGCGCCGCCCGCGGCCGGGAATTCGCCGCGCGGATCAACGCGGGCTCGGTGAACGTGAACGAGGGTTTCATCGCCGCGTGGGGCAGTGCCGACGCACCGTCGGGCGGGATGGGCATCTCCGGAACCGGCCGCCGGCACGGCCCGGAGGGGCTGCTGAAGTACGTCGACACCCAGACCATCGCGGTGCAGCGGATGCTGCCGATCGCGCCGTTGCCGGGGATGTCGGAGGCGATGTGGGCCAAGACCATGACACTCTACTTCCGAGTTATGAAGACGCTGCGCCAGAAGTAGGCCACTTCCTCAGCTCACTGCGACGACAAGGATCCGAAACCGATGAAACTGGATACGGTGGCCGGTAAGAAGGTGCTGATCACCGGGGCCGCCATGGGCCTGGGCAAACTCTTCGCCGCCCGGGCGGTGCGCGAGGGCGCCGCCGCCGTGGTGCTCTGGGATATCAACGACACCGCGCTGCGCGAGACCGCGGCCGAACTGACCGCGGCCGGTGGCACCGTGCACACCTACACGGTCGACGTCTCCGACAGCGACGCGGTCGCCACGGCCGCCGCCGCGGTGCGGGTCGATGCCGGTGATATCGATGTCCTGGTGAACAATGCCGGGATCGTCCGCGGGAACACCTACTTCTGGGAAATGAAGGACCGCAACGATATCGACAAGACCATGGCGATCAATTCGCTGGCGCCGATGTATGTGACCCTGGAATTCCTGCCGGCGATGGTCGCCGGGACCACCGAGGCCCGGGTGCTCACCATCGCCTCCTCGGCCGGGCTGGTGCACAACCCCCGGATGAGTGTGTACGCGGCATCGAAATGGGCGGCGCTGGGCTGGTCGGATTCGGTGCGCATCGAACTCGAACAGGCCGGTCACGACCATGTCAAGGTCACCACCGTATGCCCGACCTATATCGATACCGGAATGTTCGAGGGCGCCAAGGGGTTTTGGCTCACCCCGATCCTGGACCAGCACAAGGTTATCGATACGTCCTGGACCGAGATGAAGAAGGGCACGCCGCTGGTGATCCTGCCGTGGACCTCTCGCCTGAACAAGGCGCTGTCCGGTGTGCTGCCGCTCAAACTCCGGGATCTGTTCCTGAACACCGTCGGCGTCTACCACTCGATGGACGAGTTCACCGGCCGGAAGTAGCCGCCGGACGCCGGCCCACGGCCACGGTGGCGTCGAGGTCCGGCGAGCGCACGATCCGGGCGGTGAGCCCACCGGCGGTGAGCAGGTCCGTGGCGGCCGGCACCTGATCGCTACCGATCTCGATCAGTAGCGACCCGCCCGGTGCCAGCCATCCGGCCGCCGCCGCCGCGGTGCGCCGGGCCAGCGTCAGACCGTCGGGTCCGCCGTCGAGGGCCACCTGGGGTTCGTGTTCGCGGGCTTCCGGTGGCAGCCGCGCGATCAGGCCGGACGGAACATACGGGGTGTTGGCGAGCAGGATATCGATCCGGCCGCGCAGTTCTTCCGGTAGCGCGTCGAAGAGATCGCCTTGATGGACCCGGCCGTCGACCGCCCCGAGATTGTCGCGGGCGCAGGCCACCGCCACGGGGTCGATATCGGCGGCCACCAGTTCCACCGGCTGCGGGCCGAGTCCGGTACGCAGGGCCAGGCCCAGGGCTCCCGAGCCGCAGCACAGGTCCACCACCGTGCGTACCGGGTGGTCCGCGGCCAGCGTCAGTGCCTCGTCCACGAGCAGGGCCGAGCGTTGCCGCGGGACGAACACTCCGTCCCGGACGCCGATCCGGAGGTCGCGGAACTGCACCCACCCGAGCAGATGCTCCAGCGGAGTGCCCGCGATCCGGCGGGTCAGCAGGGCCGCCAGTTCCTCGTCCGAGGTCGCGGCTTCGCACAGTAACCGCGCTTCCTCCTCCGCGAACACGCAGCCGGCGGCACGGAGCCGCCGGGTGATCTCGGCGGTGTCGAAAGCGGTCATGGGCACAGTCTGTCGGCTCCGTACGTCGTGCGCACCGGAAATACCGGTGCGTGCCCGAGTGTGGCGACCGGCTACCGGTCGGCGAAGGACCAGACGGCGGCCGGTCGGCCGGTGGCCTTGGTACGTCGGCGTTCGTCGGTCTTGTGCAGCCCCGGTATACCGGCGAGCGTGCGGTTCAGGTTCGCCGCATCAGGCCGGGCGCCCAGCAGGGAGGTCGTGAGGTCGACCGCACGGGTCGCCGGGAACTCGTCGCCGAGCAGGGCCCGGGTCAGCGACAGATCTTTGCAGAGTAGTCCCGACAGCAGGCCGCGCGCCGCGGCCACGATGCTGTCGTGATCGAAGGCGAGGGCCGGGGCGTCGTCGAACGACGCCCACTGGGCGGGGCCGTCGTGCGGTGCGGCCACCGCCCACATGACGATCGACAGCGTGGGGCCGCGGGGATCGCGAGTGGGCTCGTCGAAGGTGATCAGCTGACCGACCGGGCCGATGGCGCTGTCGGGTACGCCGAGTTTGGTGTGCACGGCCCGGCGCGCCGCCTCGGCGAGGCGTTCGCCGCGCCCCAGCAGGACACCGGGTAACGCGACGTGCCCGGTGAAGGGCTCGTGTGGGCGTGCCGCAATTCCGAAGGTGGCCGCGGCGTCGTCGGCCCAGAACCGCAACGCCACGACATCCACCGATACCGCCGATTGGTCCACAGCACCCATACTGCCGTATCCGTCGCGCGGCCCGATCCGCGAGGTATTGCCATTCTTGTATTAGAGAATGCTATTCTCTCGAGATTCGGGAAGTGAGTACGCGGATATGGGCGCACCCGGGCTGGATGGAAAAGTGAGCGAACCTCGGTCCACTGCGCCGCGCCACCGCCTCCGACCCGCCGATACCACGGACGGCCGGTCGGTGCGCGCGGCTCGTTATCGTGAACGGGTGCCCAGCCGCATCGTGAAGCGCACCGCGAAACTGGCCGACGGCCGGGATCTCATCTACTACGACGACGCCGATACCCGTCTCGGGCCCGAACGCCGTATCGACACCCGCCGGCTGGAACCCAGACCGCCGACCGCGGTGATGCGCCAGGACGTCCTCACCGGCGAATGGATCTCCATCGCCGCGGCCCGGCAGAGCCGGGTGGTGCTACCGCCGGCCGATCGTGACCCGCTCGCTCCGCAGACTCCGGGCAACCCGTCGGAGATACCCGATCAGTACGACGTCGCGGTATTCGAGAACCGATCCCCGTCCTTCGGCCCCGCGCCGGCGAACGCGCCGGCCGGGACCCCGCCGGTCCCGGCCGGACCCGACGATATGGCCGCCCTCGGGTTCGACCGGGAACGCGTGGCGGTCGGACGCTGCGAAGTCGTGTGCTTCAGCCCGGCGCCCGAGGGGTCCTTCGGCGATCTCACCCCTGGCCGGGCCCGCACGGTGATCGAGGCCTGGGCCGATCGCACCGCCGAACTGTCCGCGTTGCCCGGGGTCGGGCAGGTGTTCCCGTTCGAGAACCGCGGCGAAGCCATCGGCGTCACCCTGCCGCATCCCCACGGCCAGATCTACGCCTACCCCTATGTGACGCCGCGGACCGCCCGGGTACTCGAATCCGTGCGACGACTGGGGCCGGACCTGTTCCAGCGCATCCTGGACGGTGAACGCGCGGGCGGACGCGTCGTCCTGGCCGGGGAGCGGTGGACGGCCTTCGTTCCGTTCGCGGCCCGGTGGCCGATCGAGGTACATCTGCTCCCGCATCGGCAGATCCCGGACTTCGCGGCCACCGACGAGGCGGAACGCGACGAACTCGCCACCCTGTACCTGCGCCTGTTACGCGGGATCGACGCCCTCTACGACGATCCGACCCCCTATATCGCCGCGTGGCATCAGGCGCCCGTCCACACCGGCCGCGATACCGTCCGCCTGCATCTCCAGCTGACCTCGATCCGGCGCGGTGCGGACAAGATCAAATACCTGGCCGGTTCCGAATCGGCGATGGGCGCGTTCATCGCCGATATCCCGCCCGATGCGGCCGCCGCCCGGATCCGGGCGGCCGTGGCGTCGGTCTGATTGCTCAGGTCCCGGCCGGACCAGGCGGGTAGCAGGAGACCGCCCCTCGGCTCGCCGAACCGAGGGGCGGTGCTGATGCGACCGTCAGCGGCTGGTGCTGAGCTGGAACGTGCGCGTCGCGTCGAGGTAGATGCTGTACTGAGCCTGTTTGCCGGGCGGGGGGAGCTGGGAGACCAGCTGGTTCAACGAGGTGGTAGCGCCCACCACCGGAATTCCGGCGACGTACAGATCGGCGACCGCGCGCCGGATATGGTTCGGTGAGGTCACCGCCACCGCGGTCCGGGCGCCCAGACTGTGCAGAATATCGGCACTGAACAGCGCGTTCTGGACCGTCGAACCGGCTCGGTTCTCCACATGGATCCGTTCGGCCGGAATACCCCGGTGGATCAGCCAGCCGGCCATGGCCTGGGCCTCGGTGATCCCGTTGCTCGGATTGTTGCCGCTGACGACGATCGGCGAGAACGGCGAGACGATGGCCTGCAGCCAGGCGGCCTGTAGGCGTTCGACGAGTTCGGGGCGCGGCGTACCGTCGGGGAGCAGCCCGAAAC
This sequence comes from Nocardia sp. NPDC050799, assembly GCF_040654015.1. NCBI lineage: Bacteria > Bacillati > Actinomycetota > Actinomycetes > Mycobacteriales > Nocardiaceae > Nocardia > Nocardia sp. NPDC050799. The sequence goes on along the minus strand of NZ_JBFAHF010000009.1, from coordinate 167,347 downwards.
CGAAGACCACGATCCCGGTCTGCGGCCCGACCAGGGCCGGAAGTGGGTTCGGGAGGGTGGCGATACCCGCACCGACCGCGTGCAGGACGCCGTCGGTGCCGGCGGCCATCGCGCTGTCGACGGCGCGCAGGCGGCCCATCGCATCGTGGAGGGCCGGGATATCGCCCGCGTAATGGGACCAGATCGCCTGCAGGGAGAGCGCCTCGGCATCGGTGGGATCCCGCCCGATCAAATCGTGCAGCGCGGCCCGGCCGGCGACGGAATCGCCGTCGGTGAAATGGCGCTGAGCGGAGTTGTACAGGGCGTCTGTTTCAGGGCTGGCCTGGGCCGGCGCGCCGGTGAACCCGGCGAGCGCGATACTCGTCGCGGCGGCCGCGGCCGCCACCAGGTACTGCAAACCTCTTCGACTGTGCACTACGGTGACACCTTTCCACGGGTGGAGCGGGGTTCTCGCAGATGATTCGTTCGATGAAATCCGGGTGCGGTATGTGGCAACCCACCATAGGTCCGGTGTCGGCCGGAACCCGGTATTTGCGGCTGTCCGATCCGGGACATGTCCCGTGAAACCCCTGGCTACAGCTCTGTGGGGCGTATCGGTGCCAACGGCACTCTAATATCCGGCCGCATGCGGGACTGCGGGTGGGGTCCCATCGGCCCCCAACCGATAGGGTGAACATCCGTGGATACCGCATCGCTGACCGGGAAAGACCTCGCTGCCGCCATCAACGCCGATACCACCGCGCGGGCGCAGGCGCTGACCGAGCAGGTGGGCCGGGCCCCGCGGCTGGCGCTGGTCGTCGCCAACTCCGATCCGGCCAGTGCCTGGTACGTGAACTCGCTGAAGAAGTCGGCCGCCAACCGCGGAATCGATTGCGCCACCGTGGATCTCGGTGCGGACGCCTCCCTCGACGCCCTGCGTACCGAACTCGCCGTACGTAGCGCCGACCCCGAGACCGACGCCATCATGCTGCAGACGCCGCTGCCGGCCGGCGTGACGCTCGACGAGGTGTCCCCGGCGATCGTGGCCACCAAGGATGTCGACGGGGTGAGCCCGCTGTCGCTCGGACTGCTCACCGCCGGATCGGCCGGGTTCGCGCCCGCCACCGCCGAAGCGGTGGTGGAGTTGCTGAAACATCACGGCATCGAACTGGCCGGTCGGCACGTGGCCGTCGTGGGACGGTCGAACGTCGTCGGCAAACCGCTGGCACAGCTGCTGCTGGCGGAGAACGCGACGGTCACGATCTGCCATTCCCGCACCGCGAACCTGCCCCAGGTGACCGCGGCCGCCGATGTGGTCGTCGCCGCCGCGGGCCGGATCGGGCTGGTGAACGGCGCGAATGTGCGGGAGGGGGCTGTGGTGATCGATGTCGGCACCAACGAGGCCGCCGACGGGAAGATCGTGGGCGATGTCGACGCGGAGTCGGTCCGGGGTATCGCGGGCGGGCTGAGCCCGGTGCCGGGCGGGGTGGGCCCGGTGACGACCGCGCTGCTCATGCGCCATGTCGTGCTCGCCGCCGAACGGGCGCGGTGATCCGCGCCGCGGACTGCCGCCGCCGACGCTGCCCGGGCTGTCGTGGAGGTTCGGGGCCGGGCCCGACGGGGTAGGGCTACTGTGTGTGCGGCTATCGGTCCGCACTCGCAGTCGAGTTAAGGTGACATCGTGAACGTCGAAGTGACACCCTTGCCGGGAATAGGCGTCCGCAAGGATTTTCCGCTTACCGCTGTACGCCGGCGGATCGGGGTCGTCGATCACAAGGACGGGACGATCGATCTGATCTTCACCAGGATCGGCGATCCCGACGCCACCACGCAGATTCCGATGACCGAGGCCGAGGCGGGCACCCTGGCCAACCTGCTGGGCGCCCCCCAGCTGGTGGGCCAGCTGCGTAACGAGCACCGGGACATGGACGGCGTGAACACCCGGCAGTTGCCGGTCAGTGAGAACTCGCCCTACGACGGGCGGACCCTGGGTGAGACCCGGATGCGGAGCCGGACCAAGGCCTCCATCGTGGCGGTGATGCGGGCCGGGCAGGCGATGCCGGCCCCGGGGCCGGACTTCGTGTTCACCGGTGGTGACGTGCTGATCGTGGTGGGCACCTCGGAGGGGCTGGACAGCGCCGCGGATATTCTGAAAGACGGCTGAACCTGTAGCGATGAATGCGACCACGCTGGCGATGATCCAGCTGGGGGCGGTGTTCTTCGGGCTCGGAGTGCTCGGACGCATCGCAGCCCGGATCGGCATGTCCCCCATTCCGTTGTATCTGGTGGGTGGATTGGTGTTCGGGGAAGGAGGTTTCTTCGGACTGCACGAGGCCGACGAGTTCATCCATCTCGCCAGCGAGATCGGCGTGGTCCTGCTGCTGTTGCTGCTGGGCCTGGAATACAGTGCGGCCGAATTGTTCACCGGGATGCGAAGATCCTGGATGGCCGGCCTGCTGGACCTGGTTCTCAACACCACACCCGGTGTGGTGGTCGCATTGCTCCTGGGGCTGGGTCCCACCGGGGCACTGGCGATGGCCGGTGTCACCTATATCTCGTCGTCCGGGATCATCGCGAAGGTACTGAACGATCTCGGCCGGCTCGGTAACCGGGAAACCCCGGTGATCCTGTCGATCCTGGTCTTCGAGGACCTCGCGATGGCCGCCTATCTACCGGTGCTGACCGCGGTCCTGGCCGGCCTCGGATTCGTGGCGGGCCTGCAATCGCTGGGCATCGCACTGCTCGCGGTGACCGTCGTGCTCGTGGTCGCGTTCCGCTACGGCAAATACGTTTCCGCGGTGGTGGCCAGCGACGATCGCGAGATCTTCCTGCTCAAACTGCTCGGTGCGGCGCTGCTCGTGGCCGGGGTGGCCTCCGCGCTGCAGGTGTCGGCGGCGGTCGGGGCGTTCCTGTTGGGGATCGCGATCTCCGACACCACCGCGCACAACGCGACCAAGATCCTCGAACCGCTGCGGGATCTGTTCGCCGCCATGTTCTTCGTACTCTTCGGCCTGACCACCGATCCGCGCAGTATTCCGCCGGTGCTGGGGTGGGCGGTGCTGCTCGCGGTGATCACCACGGTCACCAAGATCGCCACCGGCTGGTGGGCCGCCGCGCACGCCGGCTCCTCGCGGCTGGGCCGCGCCCGCGCCGGTGCGGCACTGGTGGCGCGCGGCGAATTCTCCATCGTCATCGCCGGCCTGGCGGTGGCCGCGGGTGCGGTACCCGACGAGTTCGCCGCTCTCGCTACGACTTACGTGCTGCTGATGGCCTCGGTCGGCCCGATCGTGGCGCGCGTGGTGGAACCGGTGCTGCGGATCGTCACCCGGCAGCCGAAACCGGAACCCGATACCGCCGACGAGTAGGCCCGGAGATCGGATAAGAGCGGTGTCGCCGCCGTCGACCAGGTATCCGGCCCCGCCGGAGACGGGGCAGATGAACAGAAATCCGCCGATCGGCCTCGCGGCGAGGAGGTCGATCGGCGGATCGGTGGGCCGCCCTCAGGCTGCGGCGGCGTGGCGGAGGGAACCTATCGCGGTGCCGACATTGTCCACGTCGACGACCAGGCGGGTGTAATCGTGGCCCCGCAGGTCGATGCGGACGGCGTTGCCGCCGAAGAGGGTGTCCCAGTATTCTTTCCGGCCCTTGCCGCGGAAGGTGCCCGCGGCGATCGCGCCGGGGAAGAACACGCCGGGGGCGCGAACCCAGGGGGGCCGGCGGTCGATTTCGGCCGGTTCGACGGCCACGATATTGGTGAGGTCGAAGGTGATGTGGTCGCACAGCGACAGCACTCGGTGTGCGCCGCGGACGTGAACAGTGACGGTGGTGCCGGTGATCTCGAAGTCCACCATGGGTTCCTCCCTGATGCCGAGTTCCGCTCGTCCGATTCCAGGATGCCGCCGTGGCCTGGCCGTTGGCTGTGCTGCGGCTGTGAAAGTTCTCAGGTTCGCCGGCGGTCACCGGAGACATCGTCGTCGGGCGCGGTGGCGTTTCGGCGCAGGTGGCGTGCCCGCGGGCGGCGTGTCGAATACTGCGGTGGCGCGGCGCGGGCGCTATCGGTCAGACTCGTCGGTGTGGATCAGAAGTCATACGGGTGGGCGGCCGGGGGCCGGGCCACCCGGGAGACCGGGGAGTACCCGGTCCGGTACGTATCGGGTCGGGGTACGAGGTGACCGCGCTCGCTCCGGGGGAGAACCGGCCCGCGCCGGGTGACCGGTTGACGGTTACGGTGACCTGTTCCGCGCCGGTGGACGTTTCGGCGCTGCTGCTCGCCGCGAATGGAAAGGTCAGGTCCGATGGCGATTTCGTTTTCTTCAACCAGCCGGCCGGGCCGGGGGTGACCTACCGGCACGGGCAGGGCGCCGGCGATGTCGTCGATGTGCAGACCCCGGGCCTGCCCGGCGATATCGAGAGGGTCGTGGTCACCGCGAGCCTGGACGGCAGCGGGCCGCCCACGTTCGGTTCGGTGGGGTCGCTCACCGCGACGGTGACCGGGCAGCAGGGCACGCTCACCTTCGCGGTGTCGAAACTGAGCACCGAGACGGCGGTGGTCTGCGTGGAGATCTATCGCCGGGCAGGCGCATGGAAGGTACGCGCGGTCGGACAGGGATACGACAACGGCCTGGCGGGCATCGCCACCGATTTCGGGGTGAACGTCGACGACGAGCCGGTTCCGCCGGCGCCGGCCCCGCCCGTACCGCCCGCCTCCCGTACCGATCCCACTATGGTCGCCAATCCTGCGGCAGCGCAACCATATCCGGCTCCGCAATCTCAGGCGCCGCAGCATCAGGCACCCTCGTATCAGGCGCCGCAGTACCCGCAGCACCCCGGCCCGCCGCCGGTGCCGCCGCCCGGGTACCCCGCCGCGCCGCCGGTTGCCGGATATCCGCCGGCGCCCGGTTATCCGCCGCAGCAGCCGTATCCACCCGGGCCGGCCCATCCGGCGCCGCCCGTCCCCGCGCACCAGCCCCCCGCATATTCTTCCCAGCAAGGAGCTCAGCCGATGCACAGCGAGCTGTTCGACCCGCGTCATGCCGAAGTGTCCGGGATGGGCATCCAGAAGCAGGGCAGCAAGATGATCAAGGTCGGCGTGAACGGCGAAACGCTGGTCCGCTCCGGATCCATGGTCGCCTACCAGGGGGATCTGCATTTCCAGGCGCTCGGTTCCGGCGGGATCGGCCGGGCGATCCAGCAGCGGCTCACCGGCGAGGGCGTGCCGCTGATGAAGGTGTCCGGGCGCGGTGATCTGTTCGTCGCCAACGGGGCGGCCGATGTGCACATCATCGATCTGGACGGCACCGACGGGCTCACCATCAACGGGTCCAATGTGCTCGCCTTCGATCCCGGCCTGGGTTACGACATCCGGATGGTGCAGGGCGCGGCCGGGTTCGCCAGTAACGCCGGCCTGTTCAACTGCGTGTTCACCGGCCGTGGCCGGATCGCCATCACCAGTCACGGCGGCCCGGTCGTACTCAATGTCGATCAGCCCACCTATGCCGATCCGCAGGCGGCCATCGCCTGGTCCTCGAGCCTGCAGACGAGCGTGAAACGCAACGACTCCTTCGGGCTGGGCCGGCTTATCGGCCGCAGCACCGGGGAAGGCATCACCCTGTCGTTCTCCGGCCGGGGTTTCGTGATCGTGCAGCCCTCGGAGCTGCCGCCCGGCGGCATGCTCGGCGGGACCGGTGGCGGACAGGAGGCCGGGCAGAGCGGCGGCCTGCTGGGCGGTCTGCTCGGTTAGCCTCACCGCCGCCGCGGCGCCGGTGTGGTATCGACGTCCTATGGTGATGCGGTCCCGGTACGACGTAGTGATCGTGGGCGGCGGGCACAACGGCCTCGTCGCGGCGGCGTATCTGGCCCGCGCGGGACAATCGGTGCTGGTGTTGGAGCAGGCGGCGGCGACCGGCGGCGCGGCCGTCTCGGCGCGGGTGTTCGACGGAGTCGATGTCCGGTTGTCCCGGTATTCGTACCTGGTCGGTTTGCTGCCGGACCGGATCGTCGGCGATCTGGGCCTGCGGTTCCGGACGCGCAAGCGGCGGATCTCCTCCTATACGCCGGCCGGATCGTCGGGTCTGCTGGTCGACAACCGGTCACCGGCGGCCACCCGGGACAGTTTCGTGCGGGTCACCGGATCGGAGCGTGAGTTCACGGCATGGCAGCGGTTCTACGCGATGACAGGGGAGGTGGCACGGGCGGTTTTCCCGACACTCACCGAACCGCTGCCGACCGCCGACCGGCTGCGGCGGCGGGTGGGCGGCCGGGTGTGGGCGGAACTGTTCGAGCGACCCCTCGGCGAGACGATCGAGGAGTATTTCGCCGACGATGTGGTGCGCGGGGTGGTGTTCACCGATGCTCTCATCGGCACGTTCACCCACGCGCACGATCCGTCGCTGGCCCAGAACCGCTGTTTCCTCTATCACGTGATCGGCGGCGGTACCGGCGACTGGGATGTGCCGGTGGGCGGTATGGGTGCGTTGACCGACGCGCTGGCCGACGCGGCCCGGGCCGCGGAGGCGGAACTGGTGACCGGTACGGAGGTGACCGCAGTGTCGACCGACGGGCGCACCGCGGCGGTGGATTTCGCCGGGGCGGTGACCGGGACCGTGGCGGCCCGGTTTGTGCTCGTCAACGCCTCGCCTGCCGAGGCGGCCCGGCTCCTGGGCGAATCCGCCGACGGGAAACCCGAAGGCGCCCAGCTGAAGATCAATATGGTGCTGGACCGGCTGCCGCGACTCCGTGACCCCGCGGTGACCGCGCGCGACGCGTTCGCCGGGACGTTCCATATCGCCGAAACCTATGAACAGCTGGCGCAGGCATACCGGGAGGCGGCGGCCGGCCGGCTGCCGGCGATCCCGCCCGCGGAGATCTACTGTCACACCCTGACCGATCCCGGTATCGCGGCCGGTTCGACGCGGCACACCCTCACACTTTTCGGGTTGCACACTCCGGCAAGGCTGTTCGAATCCGACCCGGAAGCCGCAAAACAGGCCGCGGTCACCGCGAGCCTCGACGCGCTCGACAGCGTACTGGCCGAATCCGTCCGGGAGTGCCTGGCCCGCGATGCGCACGGTGCGCCGTGTCTGGAGGCCGCCACACCGGTGGATCTGGAACGTGCGCTGCGACTGCCCGGCGGGCACATCTTCCACGGTGATCTGTCGTTCCCCTACCGGACCGGGCCCGGGGACACGCCCGCGCAACGCTGGGGCGTGGAGACCGGCCACGCGAATGTATTGCGCTGCGGAGCGGGTGCGGTGCGTGGGGGCGGGGTGAGCGGAATCGGCGGGCACAATGCGGCCATGGCCGTCCTCGAGGAAACCGCCGCCCAGCGGCCGGGAAATGCCGGGTGAATTCTGGTCGGAGAATCGGCGGTCACGCTCACTGGTGGGAGTATCCGAATACTTTGTGGCGGTAGCGTTGTCGGCTGTGGATCGGCCCCGCGGGTCGTTTCGATTCCATGTCCGGCGCCGAGGAGATATACGTGGCACTCGATACCGTCCCAAAGAGCAGGGTCTCCGAGGACAAAGTGGCTCGTGAGCAGAAAGCGATACGCGAACTCGCGGGCCGGTTGTCCGCCGCCTATTCCGAGGATCGCTCACCCGACGAGGTGGACATCGCGATCCGGACGGCGCACGAACGGTTCGCCGCGAGTGCGGTGCGCGACTTCGTTCCCATTCTGGTGGAGCGGGTGGTGCGCCGGGAGTTCGAATCCGCCGAGGAGGCCGGTGCCGCCACGGCGGTCACCACCTCCGGCGTCGCGCCCGTTTCGGTGCACAAGGGCGCACCGGCCACCGCGACCGAACCGGCCGATACCGAACGCCCGCTGCGGACCGACCGCCGCGGGCTGTTCGCGCTGGCGGGCGCCGCGGGTGTGGCGGCGGTGGGCGTTACGGCATGGGCGGTGTCGCGACCCGATTCGGCTCCCGCCCCGGTGGCGCCGGTCGCGGGAGCGCCGTTGAGGAAGGTCACCGGGGTGGTCGGTTCGGAGAAGGCCGCCTTCTTCGCCGACGAGCGGGTCGCCGGAGTGTTCGCCGCGCACGGCTACGACGTGCGGGTCGAGGCGGCCGGGTCGAGGGAGATCTCCACCTCGGTGGATCTGGACGGCCGGGCGTTCGCGTTCCCGTCCAGTCTTCCCGCGGCCGAGCGGCTCAAACGCGAGGTAGGGGTGAGCACCCAGTTCGTACCGTTCTATTCGCCGATGGCGATCGCCACGTTCACCCCCATCGTGCAGCTGCTGGACGCGGCCGGAGTGGTGAAGTTCGACGGTCCGGCGCCCAGCCTGGATTTCTCCGCCTATATCGAGCTCGTGCAGCGCGGTGTGCAGTGGGACGAACTGGCCGGCAACACCGCCTACCGGGTGGGGAAAAACATCCTGGTCAGCACCACCGACGCCCGGACCTCGAATTCGGCGGCCATGTACCTCGCGGTGGCCAGCTATGTCGTCAACGATCACGCGGTGGTGCGCGGCGCCACCGCCGAACAGCATGTGCTGCCCACCCTGCAGCGCCTGTTTCTCGCACAGGGCTACACCGAGGGCTCCAGCGCGGGGCCGTTCGAGGAGTACCTGACCGCGGGGATGGGGCCGACCCCGATGACCTGGATCTACGAGGCACAGTACGTGGCGGCCGCGGTCGAGGGACGCTTGCGGCCCGATTCGGTGTTGCTGTACCCGTCGCCCACTGTGCTGTCCCGGCACACCGTCGTCCCCCTCACCCCGGAGGGCGAGGAGATCGGCGCGCTGCTGCACAACGACGCCGAGTTGCAGTCGCTGGCCGCCGAGCACGGTTTCCGGACCGGGGATGTCGCCCGCTTCGACGAAGTGGTCACCGAACATGACGTACCGGTGTCCCCGGATCTGGTCGATATCGTGGATGTCCCCGCCTACGAGACCCTCGAGCATCTGATCGACGGGGTGGCCGCCGCGTACCGGTGAATCGGCGTCCGGGCGGACGGAGCCCGCGGTCCCGTCCGCCCCTCGGGGTTCACAACTGTGTGGCGACTTCGTCGGCGATGAGCGCGAGATGGTCCAGATCGGTCAGGTCCAGGATCTGCAGGTAGATCCGCTGGGTGCCGATCTCGCGGTAACGCCCGATCTTGTCGACCACTTCCGCGGGGGAGCCGGCCAATCCGTTGGCCCGGAGTTCGTCGACCTCGCGGCCGATCGCGGCGGCGCGGCGCGCGATGTCCGCCTCACCGGATCCCACGCAGGCGACCAGCGCATTGGAGTACACCATGCTGTCGGCCGCCCGGCCCGCCGCGGCGACCGCGGCGCGCACCCGGTCGAACTGGGCGGCGCTGTCGTCCACCGAGACGAACGGGGCATTGAACTCGGTCGCGTACCGCGCGGCGAGCCGCGGGGTACGTTTCGGCCCCTGGCCGCCGACGATCACCGGTACCGGCTGCTGCACCGGCTTCGGCAGGGCGGGCGATTTCACCAGCTCGTAGTACTTGCCGGTGAAATCGAAGGTGTCACCGAGCCGGGTCTCCCAGAGCCCGGTGATCACGGCCAGCTGTTCTTCGAAGCGGCCGAATTTATCGGCCGGGAAAGGTATCCCGTACGCGGTGTGCTCGTCGGCGAACCAGCCGGTGCCGAGTCCGAGTTCCACCCGGCCGCCCGACATCTGATCGACCTGGGCCACCTGGATCGCCAGCGGGCCCGGCAGCCGGAAGGTGGCGGCGGTGACCAGTGTGCCGAGGCGGATCCGGCTGGTCTCCCGGGCCAGGCCGGCCAGCGTGAGCCAGGCATCGGTGGGGCCGGGCAGGCCGTCGACCGAGCCCATGTGCAGATAGTGGTCGGAACGGAAGAATGCCCCGAAGCCGAGGTCCTCGGCGGCGCGGGCCACGCTCAGTAGTGTCGGGTAGTCGGCGCCCTGCTGTGGTTCGGTGAAGATTCGCAGTTCCATAGACCTCATCGTGCCGCACCGGTCCGGCGGCGGCCGCGGGCGGCTTGCCGGTGGGTCAGGCGGCCGGGCCGGTCATCCGCGTGGGCGATACCCGATCGGACCAGCCGCAGGGCAGTGAGCAGCTGGCGATGACGAGGGCTTCGATCTCGCCGTTATCGAATACGCGCCGGGTGGATTCGGCGCGGGCCGGATATCCGCAGGATGCGCATTTGCCGAAATAATCTAGTATCTCGTCGATTTGGGTGATGGCCACCCGGCGTCGGGTCTGGTGCATCGTGGTCCTCCGGATCGCAAACGAGTGGTATGCGGCCGAATGTAGTTCGCGCTCAACAGCTGTACGGGCGGAGTGAGCTGTCGCTGGGAGTTCTCACACCGGGGCGAGCGGCGGGCTTGGACAAGCTCCAACGGCCATTTCGGCACCTGTGGTGAACGCCGGGCAAACGGCTTCGTGACCTGTCACAGACCGTTGCTACTCGCTGGTAACAACTGCGGCGCCGAGCTATTGTGAGAGACATTACAGATGGGTTACCCCGCCGGCCCAGTTGATCGTTGCGGGCCGACGAGAAGAAGCGGGAGTTGGTTACCGACGTCATCGATATGGTCGCGGAGATCCCCGCAGCGCGTGCCGCTGTCTGGGAGCTGCTCCTCGACCCGCAGACCTATCCGCGGGTGTTCACCGGTATCGGTGCCTGCTCCAGGCTGGACCTGCCCGGGGCGGAGCCGGTATTCGAATTCCGGCTCGGTACGCCGGAGGCCGGTATCCGGGTGCTGCGCGTGCGCGTGGTCACCGGCCGCTGGTACGAGAGCCTGGAACTACACGCGCCGGAGATCGGTAGTTTCGCGGCGTTGCGTATGTACGGAGAAGGCGACCGCAGCACCGTATCGATCACTTTCTTCGCGCCGGGGCGGGTGCATCGGCACCTCACCGAGCTGTCGAATTCGGCGATCCAGGACTGGACCGCCAAGGGTCTGCGCCGGATCGCCGATATCCTGCGCGGTGCGCGGACGTCCACGGTGGTCAACGGGGAAGGCTCGCTGGTCCGCCGCCAGCTCGAGGTGCTGCGTCAGGTCACCGTCAGCGGTGTGGTGCGGACCCGGCCCAACGCGGTGATGAAACAGCTGCTGTCATTGAACAAATGGGGTTTCAACCTGGCGGGGGGTTATGCGGCCGGCGCCGCCTACGCTCCGGCCCGGCTCGCCGTGGTCGACGATCAGGGGTCCCGGACGTTCGCCGAGATGGACCGGCGCAGCACCGCCCTGGCCGGTGCGATGGCGGCCGTGGGACTCGGCGCGGGTGACGCGATCGGGCTGCTGTCCCGCAATCACGCCGGCATGGTCGAAACCATGGTGGCCGCAGGAAAACTCGGGGTGGACGTCGCACTGCTCAATGCGGGCCTGTCTGCGCGCACCATCGAACAGATCGTGCAGCGGCACCGGCTCTCGGCCCTGTTCGTCGACGGCGACCTCGAACCACTGGTGCAATATCTGCACGACGACCTGCCCCGGTTCAATACCGACCTGCGGCCGCCGTTCCCCGGCCGGTACACCCTCGAGGATCTGATCGAGAGGGGGGAGACGGAGTTTCGTCGGCCCGCCCATCCCGGCCGGTTGATCGTACTCACCTCGGGTACCAGCGGAATACCGAAGGGCGCGCGCCGGCCGCATCCCAAGGGATTCGGCACCATCGCCGCGCTGCTGTCGCGAATCCCGATGGAGATGGAATCGACGATGCTGATCCCGGCACCGCTGTTCCACACCTGGGGGCTGGCCGGGTTGCAGCTCAGTACCGCGCTGCGGTGCACGGTGGTGCTGCCGGAACGTTTCGATGCCGAGGACTGCCTGCGCGCGGTCGCCGAACACCGGGTGACCACCGTGATCGTGGTGCCCACCATGGTGAATCGAATCCTCGATCTGCCCCCGGCGGTGCGGGACCGCTACGACACGTCCAGTCTGCGCCAGGTGATCAGTTGCGGGGCGCCGCTGGCCGGCGCGACGGTGCTGCGATTCATGGACGCCTATGGCGATATTCTCTACAACGTCTACGGATCCACCGAGGTCTCGTGGGCGACCATCGCCACCCCCGCCGATCTGCGCTTCGCGCCCACCACCGCCGGGCAGCCGCCGCTGGGCACCCGCGTATCGGTGCTCGGACCCGACCACAAACCGGTGCCGGTCGGCGCCACCGGGCATATCTTCGTCGGCAACCACATGCTGTTCGACGGCTACGTCAACTCCGCGCCCCCCGACGAGGCGCACGGCATGCTCGACACCGGTGACCTCGGATACTTCGACGTCAACGGCCGGTTGTTCATCGCCGGCCGGGACGACGAGATGATCATCTCCGGGGGCGAGAACGTCTTCCCGCGGCCGGTGGAGGAGGCCCTGGCGCATCTGCCCCAGGTCAGCGAAGTTGCCGTGGTGGGCGTCCCGGACCCCGAATTCGGCCAGCGACTCGCGGCATTCGTGGTGAAACATGAAGGGGCAGGATTGGATTCGGATATGGTGCGCACCTATATCCGGCATCGGCTGAGCCGGTTCTCGGTGCCCCGGGACGTCACGTTCATGTCGGCGCTGCCGCGCGGGGAAACGGGGAAGATTTTGAAATGGCTGCTCGCCGGGCGACAGGACGGGGAACTCCCACCGTCCGGTCTGGGCGGGCTGGGGGTCACCGGGTCGGTGTGACGGCGGCCGCGGGCGGTGTCCGCGCCGCGGCGCGAATGCCGGTGTGATGCTGAGCCACCCGATGATCACGGCAACATGGAGTTATCCATGGTTGCCGGATGGGTCGCGCGGAGGTGCGCGCCGCCGCCGGGCGGGGTAACGGGTGCGGGGGCCACGGTGGGCCGGGCGGCGAGGGGTAGATTCATCAGCCGCACAATCAATCGGTCGGGAGAGGCATCCTCCGTGGTAGTAGTTTCCGTGCTCACCGGACTGGCTGTGGCGTGGTTCATCGCCGGCCTGCACTGGTACCTGTGGCGGCGGCTCGTTCGCGACACCACGCGGGACAAATCTCGCTGGCGGATACCCGGCGGTATCGTCCTCGGGGCGGGCGCGATAGCGATGTGTGGCGCCTTCGCCGTGATGTTCGCGAAGGTGGACCGGGCCGACTGGCGCTGGCTGACCTGGCCCGGATTCCTGTGGGCCGCATTGTTCCTCTACCTGCTGCTCGGCGTCCTGGCCGGAGAGGTCGTCCGGCCGCTGCTGCTGCGGGGCCTGGTCCGGCGTGACGCCGACACCGCCGCACCGGCCGGCGGGGGCGAAACCTCCACCGCGGCGGACGCGGCGCCCGCAGCCGTCGAATCCGGCGTGACACCGCAGCCGGTCGGCGCTGCGGTGGGAGAATCGCCCGGTACGAGCACCCCCCGGCCGGTACGCCCCGGCCCGGCGGCCCCCACCGGGACGGACCCCGGCGCCGCGGTATCCGGCGAGGCGCCGCCACCGGTATCGCGCCCGCTGTCGCGACGACTACTGGTCTCCCGGCTGGCCGCCGGGGCCACCGTGATCGCGGCCGGCGCGATCGTGGGGACCGGTACCTACGGGGTCCTGAACGGGCCGGTGGTCCGGCGGGTCACCGTACCGCTGGCGAAACTGCCCGCACAGGCCCATGGACTGCGGATCGCCCTGGTCAGCGATCTGCACTTGGGCCCGGCGCTGGGCCGCGCGTTCTGCGAACGGGTGGTGCGCACGGTGAACGGCACCCGTCCCGACCTCATCGCGGTCGTCGGCGATCTCGCCGACGGCACAGTAGACGATCTGCGAGCCGAAACCGACCCGCTGGCCGGTCTCACCGCGCCCCTGGGCGTCTACTACGTACCGGGCAACCACGAATACTTCGCCGACGCCGACGCGTGGCTTGCCCGGGCCGGTGAACTGGGGATGAAGGTGCTCCTCAACGATCGGGTGTCGCTGCCGGACTTCGATCTCGCCGGGGTCGACGATCCGAGGGGGACCGCCATCGGCCGGGGACCCGATTTCGCGGCGGCTCTCGACGGCCGGGACACCGGCCGGGCCTGTGTGCTGCTGGCCCACCAGCCGGTCGTGGTCCACGAATCGGTGGCCTACGGGGTCGACCTGCAATTGTCCGGGCACACCCACGGCGGACAGCTGTGGCCGGGCAATCTGATCGCGCGTCTGCCCAACCCGACCGTGGCGGGGCTGGAGCTGCACGGGGCGACCGCGTTGTATGTGACCCGCGGCGCCGGCGCCTGGGGTCCGCCGGTGCGGGTGGCGGCCCCGTCGGATATCACGGTGCTCGAGCTGGCCTCGCTCCAGGGAGTCTGAACCGGCAGTGCAGCGGCGGGGTCAGAGTCGGGTGAGCAGATTCTGCAGCCGTTCTATCCGGGGTGTCTGCACCGGAGTGAACTCGGGGGGATGGTGGATCTCGACGCTGAGACGGTCGTCGAAGGTGGTGATGATGCTGGTACCGCCTCCGGCCTGCGGGGGGCGGCGTCCGGTCGGATCGGGTTTGGCGATCATGGTGGTGCGGAAGTCGTGGATCCGGAGCGTGGGCACCGACAGCCGGGGTAATCGGCCCCAATTCGTGGTCATCACCGTGTCGAACGGGTTGGCGGGGGGCGCGGCCAGGGTGTCGGGGAGCTGGAGAGGGGTCTGCTGGATGTAGCCGGAGGTGAGGTCGGTGCGCAAGGCGTGGAAAACTCCGTGTGCCAGGGCCGGGAGGGTGGCCTCGGTACCGGGACCGGGCCGGTAACCGGCGAAGCCCAGCACATTCGTTCCCTCGGCCGGGCCGATGGGAGGCCGGACCCGGCGGCGCAGATCCACCGAATACGAACACTGCAGTTCGCCGACCGGCAGCTGCCGGGCCTCGGATTCGGTGAGCAGCAGGGCGGCCGCCACCAGGCTGTGCACCGTCACCCCCGCCCGGTGCCCATACGTGACGAGCGCGCCGGTCTGCTCCCGGCTCAGCCGGCAGCGAGTGGTCCGCAAGGGCGGGTAGGGGTGTTCGTTCGCGTTCAGCGCATCCGCCGAGGGCAGCGGCGGTGCGGCCCGCGGCGGCTCGGTACCGCCCGGGACGGGCCGGCGTACGACTCCCCGGCCGGCGAGCAGGTCCTCCACCGGCATCGGTTGTCTGGTGGGCGGGAGCGCGGGTGCCCGTCCGGCCGCGGCGGCCACGTAGCAGTGCCACAGCTGCTCGAGCAGGTGCAGGGCATGGGTGGCGTCGGCAATGCTGTGATGCACCAGCAGCGTGACGCTCGCGGTATCTCCCGAGCGCACCACGTGCAGTGTGCCCAGTGCTCGTCGCTGATCCGGTTCGGCGCCGGTGAGCAGCTGTTCGGGGTCACCGTCGGCGACGGTCAGCACGATCTCGGGCGGACCGGAAGTGACCAGGGTGTGTCCGACCGGCTCGGTGGGCGCGAGCTGGGCTCCGAGGATGGGATTGGCCGTGACCAGCACTTCGAAGGCGGCGGCCAGCGCGCTGAGGTCGACCCGCCCGGACATTCGGGCGCAGTATCCGACGAAGACCTCGCTGAATGCGAAGATCTGTTCGCTGGGCGCCAGCGGGCGGATGACGGTTGCCGCGGTCATGATTGGTGCCTTCGTCCGGAAGTTTGTGTGAGGTTAACCCAAAAGCGGTTCCTTGCCGGATATTTCGGTCAGTACGAGACGGACGCTACACAACCCGCCCGACCCGGCTGGTACGTTCGCTTAGGTAAGCCTAATTAATGAAGGAGGCCGGATGGCCAGAAAGCGCACGACCATGACCGTCGCCCGGACGGAGTGGCTCGGCCCCCATATCGTGCGGGTGTATCTGGGTGATCCCGGATTCGACGATTTCGACGCGAGCGAGTACACCGACGCGTACGTGAAACTGCTGTTCGACCGGCCCGACGGCGAAGTGATGCGCACGTACACGGTCCGTTCGGTGGACACCGCGGCCCGCGAGATCGCCATCGACTTCGTGGTGCACGGCGACGAGGGGATCGCGGGCCCGTGGGCCGCCGCGGTACAGCCCGGCGAGCGGGTCACGTTCTTCGGGCCCGGCGGGGCCTATGCGCCGCGCGCGGACGCCGACTGGCATCTGCTCGCCGGTGACGAGGCGGCCCTGCCCGCCATCTCCGCCGCCGTCGAGGCACTGCCCGAGGGGGCGCCCGCGAAGGTGTTCATCGAGATCGCCGACCCGGCCGACGAGATCACCCTGACCACCAAGGCGCTGGTGGACGTCACCTGGGTGCACCGCGGCGGCGGCGCGCACGAGGTCGGCGACGATCGCGCCGGCGACAACGCACCCCTGATCGGCGCGGTCCGTGCGGCACCGTGGTTGCCGGGCCGGGCACAGGTTTTCATCCACGGGGAGGCGCAGGCCGTGATGCACAACCTGCGCTCCTACATCCGTAAGGAACGCGGTGTCTCCGCGGAGTTCGCCTCCATTTCCGGATACTGGCGCCGGGGCCGGACCGAGGAGAGCTTCCGGGTCTGGAAGAAGGAACTCGCCGAGGCCGAGAGCCCCGGCTGAGCGCGGCCCGGCGGGATCAGTTCGCCGGGCAGTCCGCGCCGTTGGGGACCGGCAGGCAGATCCCCGCGGTCGCCGACAGCAGCAGGCCCGCCCCGGCCACGAGTGCGCCGAGGGCGACGACCAGGAAGACGGCGACCCAGAGCACGCCCGGCAGCCGGGTGAGCCGGGCCAGCTGATCGGCGTCGGTGGTGCCGTCGCGCATCCGGGAGCGGGTGCGCTGCAGTTCCAGTACCGGGCGGCTGCCGGCCAGCAACAGCAGCCAGGTCGCGAGGTAGGCGAATCCGGCCTGCAGCGCATCGGAACCGAACCACGACACCGCGAAAACCAGTGCGCCGGTACTCACCACGGAGATGACGCCGTACACGTTCCGGATCATCACGAGCATCACGGCCAGCGCGGCGATCGCGGTCCACAGCATGAGGGTGATGCGCCCGGCGCCCAGGAGCGCGGCGAATCCCAGTCCCACCAGGGGAGGGGCCGGGTAGCCGGCCAGCGCGGTCAGGATCATGCCGAGCCCGTAGGGTTTTCCGCTGGACACCGTGAGTCCCGACGTGTCCGAATGCAGGGTGATGGCATTGAGCCGGCGTCCGCTCAGCAGCGCCACCAGCGCGTGTCCGCCCTCGTGCGCGATGGTGACCACGTTGCGGGTGATCCGCCACAGCGGGCCGTAGGCCACCAGTACCAGCGCCGCCACGGCGGTGGCGAGTACCAGCCACGACGGCGGTGCCGCCTGGGTCGTCGTGAGCCGTTCCACGATGGAACTGCTGCGGTCTATCAGATCACCGGTATCCACCGCCGCACCTTAACCGGGGAGCGCGGCGGGGCGCGCGTCGTGGGCCGGACCCGGCGGCCGGACGGCGCCGGTGGGCGACGGCACGAAACCGAAGTATCTGTTGATGGGACGTCTCACTATCTTTGCCGACCCGAATTCCGAGGTGGACCGAAGTCAGGGCGATGTGTCGGCCGGAGAAGGGTGGGTAACTATACGTTTGTCCATATCGGTTGCCGGTCGCTGGTGGAGGGAGCACGTATGTGCACGGGTGAGCAGTACGACCGTGAGCCGGAGGAGGCCGGGCAGACGTTCGAGGTGCCGGAGCCGGCGGAGCTGATGCGGATCTGGTCGGCCGACAGCGCCCGCCCGGCGGCGCGCGAACGGCCGGGGTCGGATTTCGGGACGGTATTCCGGGTGGGGCTGGGCATGGCGCTGGCACTGCTCGACGATTCGGATCCGTCCGGACGTCAGGTCCTGGCCCGGCTCGAGGTGGCCGCCGCGCGCTGGGCGCGCGAGGAGGTGCCGCTCGAGATCATTCAGCATGCCCTGCACGAAGGGGTGAAAAGTGGTTTGGGCCTGCGTAGTTCGGCGGCGCGCCGGCCTCTGGACGCCGCGGCCGGGAGTGTGGACGGATGTTTCGTCGTCGATGTGCTCGATACGCTCACCGCGGCGGTGTCGCGCGCCTATGTGGCGCAGGTACGCAATGGTCGGGAGCGGGGGTAGGGGTCAGTTCGCCCGGTAGCTGCGGGCGACCAGCGCGGACCGCAAATACCACAGGCCCGACGGCTGCGTGGGATCGAAGCCGGTCAGCTGGGCGACCCGTTTGAGTCGATAGTCGATCGTGTTGGTGTGGATATGCATGAGACGCGCGGTGCGCTGCCGGTTCAGATTGTTGCTGATATGGCGCTGCAGGGTCTCCAGCAGTTCCGGATGATCATCGAGCGGATCCAGGAGCGACCCCAGGTACTCGCGGCCGGGGCCGGGCCGGGTCAGCTGGTATTCCAGCGCCATATCGTCGAACCGGTACAGTCCGGGAACACAGTCGAGCCGCTGGACCATATCCAGCAGTTCGTGCGCCTGATCCGCCGCCGAGGGCACCTCCGCGGTGGGGGCCTCCACCACCGCGGCGCTGACCGGCACCTGGGCCGCCCGCGACAGCTGCGCGACCAGTTCGTCGAGCTGCTCACCGGTCAAGATGTCGGCGGGCAGCAGCACCGTGCCTCCGTCGACGCTCAGCAGCGACAGCGCCGAATCCTCGCAGCGGGTCGCCAGTTCGGCCTGGACCCGGCGCAGTTTGCGCCGCGCCACCACCTTGCCGTCGAGCGCCGGGATCGCTTCGTCCGGATGGGCCGGAATGGCCATCGCCAGCACGGTGTAGGCGGGGGCGATCTCGATCCCGCATTCGCGGGCCATGGTGGAGGTGCTGTGCCCACCCAGCAGCGCGGAGGTCAGGGTGTGCACGGCGGTGTGGTGCTCGCTCACCACCGACCGCAGTTCGCGGACGTAGGCCATGGAGATACAGACGGTCATCGTGTCCAGCATTTCGACGACCAGCTTGGCCCCGTCGACCAGCGCCGAATAGTCGGTGACGGTCGCATTGGACACCACCAGGTCCAGGCCGAGCCGGAAACCCTCGTGCACGGCGTGGTGGATGGTGTCGATCGGGACGCCTTCGCGCGCCCAGCCGGCGGCGGCGTTCTCCAGCCGGCGGGTCTTCTCCGGAATGTCCTTACCGTCGAGCATGCTGACGGCGAGTTCGAGGCAGGTCCGGGTGATGGTGGTGACATCGCCGTGGATCGCATCGCCCGGCAGCGTGCCGCAGGGGACCACGTTCTCCACGAAATGGCCCACCATATGGCGGGACAGTTTGCGCACGTCCTGTAGTGGCGCGGACATGGGCTGGCCGGATAGCGTCAGCTTGGTTCTGGTCGTGTCGACGGTCATGCTGCTGACTCCTTCTACCCCTGGGTGGCGAGACTGCGGCTCCACAGTAATGATCATGTGTCGTATTCCGGGCGGCTTTGCGAACTCGACTGGACGACCGTGCAGGCACCAACCTTCCGGCTTGTGACCGGTCACAGTGGTGCGAGTTGTGGTCGAACCCGCTGATCAGACCGGAAATGCGGGTGCAAGGGTGCTTGCCGCACGCTCGGCTCGGGTACAGGCGTTCTCGGCCGCGGCCGGGGCACTGTCGACCCGCACCCGCACCACGCCGCCGCCCGTGGTGGGCAGGGCGACGGTACACGTCGTCGCGGTATCGGAGGCGCCGGTGTGCAGTAGCCGGCCGGTGCGGTGCGCGAGAGTGACCTCGGTGCGGGTATCGCCGTCACCGGCGACTTCGTCCGGCGAACCGTCGGCGGAGAACAGCACGCGCAGCGCGGCTTGCTCGCTGCTCCACCCGCAGCCCGCCCAGCCCGGTTCGGTGGCCACATCGCGCCGGATCGAACCGGGCGCGAACCCCGATTCGGTGAGCAGACCGGCGGGGAGACCACACGGATCCCAGATCGCCGCGGGATCCGTGGGTTCCGTCGCGCCGCCACAGCCGGCGGTGAGAATCGCGACGGCGGCGGCCGGCCCACCGAGCAGGATTCGGCCGGAGACGCCGGGGCGGAGCGAACGTAGCAGGGCACTCATGGCGCGGATGCTATCCACCGATCCCGCTGCGCCACAGCCGCTCTGTGCGGGCTCACAGCGGCTCGGGAACCAGCGTTGCCCGGCTGCACAAAGGGACACTCCCGTCTCATCATGTGGAAATGCGGCGGCGCTCGCGGTGGCGTGGGAATACGGTGACCCGGCGATCGTGTCGAGGTGTCCGGTCCGGAGAAAGAGGTGCGGCAGTGGTGGCGGAGACGGTGCGAACCGAAGTAGGGCTCCGCTCCGAACGTGGCCCGATCCTCGGATCGCTCATGCTGGCCACCGGTCTGATCGCACTCGATTCCACCATCATCGCGACCGCGGTGCTCACCATCACCGAGAGCCTGGGCGGTTTCGCCCAGTTCCCGTGGTTGTTCTCCGTTTATCTGCTCGCCCAGGCCGTCACGGTGCCGGTGTACGGCAAGATCGCCGATACGGTGGGCCGTAAACCGGTGCTCCTGTTCGGCATCGCCGTCTTCGCTATCGGCTCGCTGCTGTGCGGGCTCGCGGGCAGCATGCTGTGGCTGATCGTGTTCCGGGCCGTGCAGGGTATCGGCGCGGGGGCCATCCAGCCCATGACCATGACCATCGCCGGTGACCTGTACACCCTGGCCGAGCGGGCGAAGGTGCAGGGTTATCTCGCGGGCGTCTGGGCCTTCTCTTCGGTATCGGGTCCGCTGCTGGGTGGCGTCTTCGCCGAATACGTCGGCTGGCGATGGATTTTCCTGGTCAACCTGCCGCTGTCGGCGTGGGCCGGATGGATGCTGCTGCGTCACTTCACCGAGACCCCGGCCCGGCAACGCCGGCGGGTGGACTACGCCGGCGCGGTGCTGCTGACCTCCGGGGCGGGTGCGCTCATTCTCGGGTTGCTCGAGGGCGGCCGCGCCTGGGCCTGGGACGCGCCGATCAGTATCGCGATCTTCGCCGGTGGTGCCGCGGTGCTGGTGTTGTTCGTCCTCGTGGAACGCCGGGCCGCCGATCCGGTGCTGCCGCTGTGGCTTTTCACCCGGCGCGTCGTGGTTGCCAGTTCGGCGATCTCCGCGCTGGTGGGTGCGCTGCTGCTCGGTCTCACGTCCTATGTGCCGACCTTCGCCCAGGGCGTCCTGGGCGCCGGGGCGACGGTGGGCGGGCTGACGGTCGGCGCGCTGACCCTGGGCTGGCCGGTCTCGGCTTCCCAGTCCGGCCGGGTGTATCTGCGGATCGGTTTCCGGCGCACCGCACTCATCGGCGGCGTCACGGCCGCGGTCGGCGCCGTCGGCACCCTGTTCATCGGACCCGCGACCTCCATCGCGCAGGTCGCGGCCACCTGTTTCGTCATCGGCCTCGGCATGGGGCTGGTGGCGAGTCCGACCTTGATCGCCGCTCAGACCAGCGCCACCTGGGGCGAACGTGGGGTGGTGACCTCGGCCAATATGTTCGCCCGGTCCATCGGGAGTGCCGTAGGTGTGGCCGTATTCGGCGCACTCGTGAATTCGCGGGTGGGCGATACCGGCACCCCCTCGCCGGCGGCGCTGGCCGAGGGGGTGCATCTGGTGTTCGTGGCGGTGGCCGTGATGGCCGTGGCCATCGTGGTCGCCTCCGCGCTGATGCCCGGCCGCGGGGAAGCGGCCGGGCAGCAGCGAACCGTCACTCCCGGGCGGTGAGCACCTCCACCCGCTCCCCGGCATCGAATTCGATCACCTGGTGGACCCGGGAGTCGCCGACCGGCCCCAGATCGGCGACGACGACCTCGCCGCGCTGAGCGATCGATTCGACCAGGGCCTCCTGGGGATTGCCATCCGATCCGGCGATCAGGATTCGGTCCCCGACCGCGAGCGCGTCGGCGCGGACCCCGCTGTCGATCAGGCGCGGAGTGAAAACGCCGCAGTAGGTGCGGCCGGCGGAGTCGCCGACTCCGCGCTGAGCGATCGTCCACCAGACCGGCGTGGTGCTGTCGCCGGCGGTCCGGCGGTGCCAGCGCAGGACCCGATCCCGGCCCGCTTCGGCGGCGGCTCGGCTCTCGTGCACCGAGACATGCCGGCGCACGGGCGCACTGCGCGGCTTCACGGTGCCCGCGGCACCGTCGACCACCAGGATCCAGGTGGCGAACTGCTCCTGATCGCGGGCCGCGTTGACGCGTTTGGCCAGCGCCTGACCCGGGGTCGCGCCGAGCCGATCGGCGACCTCGGCCAGGTTCTCCGCGAGCCCGAGCGCGCGCAGGAAGGCGGCCACCTCGATTTCGGCGGTATCGAGCCGCTGGGCCAGGACCGGCATGGGTGTGCGGTCACGCCAGGCACCGCGCGCGATGTGCTCGTGTTCGGTGAGCCAGAGCGCGGACGGGCCGTGCCGATGATGGTCCAGTACGACAGCCCACCAGTCCCACCGCGGATCGGCCGCCATCCGGTCCTGGATCCAGCCGGCCCGGTCGTTCGCGCGTACTTTCTCCTCCGGTGGTACGAAGTTGCGCAGTGCCGCCTGGACGGCCGACGGCGTGCGGCCGAGTTCCGCGGCGATCTCGGGCAACCCCTTACCCGCCCGCAGTTCCGCGGCGATGGCCCGGTATTCCGATTCGCGCCACGACGTCCCGTGCTGACGCGGCGGCAGCAATCGTTCCTGTCCGATTTCACTCATCACAGAACCCCCGGTTCCGAAGCGCCGGAGAGGCTTGCGGTGCGGCCGGTCCGCCGGCCGCATATTACCCCTCCGACTGTGTCCTACCTGCATGATTCTACGTGGGGGGTCCGACAGAAAACGGCCTCGCGGCACCTGCGCGGGCCGGGGCCGTACGGAGAATATTCGTTCCGGCGCAACGATTCCGACGCCGGCGCCGGGCGGCGAGCCCGGCCCGGCCCACCGGTTCCGATGGGCCGCAGCCGAGTTCGTCGATCAGGGGGTGGAGTAGCCGATCAGCGCGCCGACCCCCGCGCCGATCGGAATGGTGATCAGGGCGCCCACTCCGCCCAGGAAGAAGCCGAGTACGGCACCGATTCCGCCGCCGATCAGGGCGCCGATCCCGGCATTGTGCAGTTTGCGGGACTCGGTGTCCGGGTCGGCCACGAGCTGGGCCACGTGCTGCCCCGCCGGTGTGGACGCATCCGGTGTCAGGGTGAGGGTGCGGCCGTCGGCCGAGATGGCCGACGCCAGCGGCGCGGTCTGCCCGGCGGCCGCGACGCCCAGCGGCAGCGTGGTGAGCACGCGGCCCGCCGGATCCGACAGGGTGACGGCCGCGCCGTCGGCGGTGCGGGCGAAGCGGCCGGCGTCGAGAGTCGTGACGATCGCGGTGCCCGCCTCGTTCGGTGCCACGACATAGCCGATACCCTGCTCGGCGCCGCGCACGGCGATCTCCGTGGCCACGGGCTGCGCCTGCGCCGTACCCGCGGCGACGCCGAGGGCGCCGATCGAGATCAGCGCGGTGGCGGCGAGTTGCTTGATTCTCATGGTGTTCCCCACTTGTTCTGCCGGCGCCCCAGCGCCGACGGTCCCCAAGAAGCCGGATTTCGGCTCGGAAACCATTCTCACGGAACAAGATCGGGGCGACAATGCTTTCCGCGAATCGGCGCCGCAGTGAATTCGGCCGCGCCGCGCATGATCCGGCTGTCGCCGCGGCGTGGCGTGGGAGTTCGGCGGCGGAGGCGGTTTCGCTTTCCGGACAGTGCGCGGGGGTGGCACGACGCCGCCGTGCCACCCGCGCGCCTCCCCACTACACGTCCAGGATGTGGGGGAGTCCGGCCCGGAACCGGTCTGCGTCGATGCTTTTCGCCGCCTCGAACGCGGGCAGGGCGACCAGCGGGAACACCGGTGCGTGCGGCGCGGGATCGTCCGCGGCGTCGATGATCGCATTGGCCACGGACCGGCCGGATTCGTTGGCGCTCTCCATGGTCGCCAGATCGATATGGCTGCGCACATGATCTCCGCCGAAGAACAGATTCGGGATGGCGCAGTGCGCGGTCGGCCGATGATCGTAGGAACCTACGGTATTGACCAGCAGTGGGGTTTCATTATGGGTGGTGCCACCGGACCAGCTGACCCCCGGATCGAGATGCCAGGAGTGGATATCCTCGTCGCGTAGCCAGCCGGTGCCGTTGTTCAGCCACAACTTCAGCTGTACCCAGACCTCGTTCGCGATTTCCTGCGCGCTGCATTGTTTCGCGGGCCGGTGATGGAGAATTCCGGGAGTATCCCAATCGGAGATATCCACCGAGAAGCATTCGGCGACCGAGCCGTCGCCGTATTGGGCAGCGAAATCCCCGACCCACATCGGGGCCTGCCGCAACGCGGTCAGGGCCCAGGGTGATCCCAGCGCCGCGATATGGCCCTCCGGAATTTCGGTGGGGCGGCGCAGATAGAATTGGATACCGACCATCCAATCGGTGA
Organism: Nocardia sp. NPDC050799; assembly: GCF_040654015.1. Classification (NCBI taxonomy): domain Bacteria; kingdom Bacillati; phylum Actinomycetota; class Actinomycetes; order Mycobacteriales; family Nocardiaceae; genus Nocardia; species Nocardia sp. NPDC050799. Next base: position 143,238 of record NZ_JBFAHF010000009.1, on the reverse strand, counting down.
GCAGTTCGCGCATACCGGCCAGCCGGGGATCAGCGGACAGAATCGGATCGGCGAGCAGCGGGACGGTCTTCTCGACCGGCATGGCGCAGACGTAGTGATCGGCGACCACGGAATTCGCGGCGCCGCCCCCGTCGGTGACGGTGACCGACTCGATCCGGCCGTTCCCGTAGTTCAACCGGCTCGCGCGCTGCCCCATGACGAACTGCACGCCGCGGCTGCGCAGATAGGTCACCCACGGATCGATCCAGGCCGCGTTGGTCGGGCGGTTCAGGATCCGGTCCACACCACCGGAGAATTCGGGAATCAGGCCGGTTCCCGCCAGCACCAGGGCTTCACCGATGGTGCCGATGGTGCGCGCCGAACTGAGATGCGGTTTCGCCGCGACGGTGATCCGGGTGAGCGCGTTGACCAGATAGGAACGGTAGGCCGGGGATTTGCCGTCGGCGCGCATGATCTGTTCCCAGGTCAGATACTCCCACTGTCCGAACCGCCGTTCGGTGCTGGAGGTGAACCACATGAGCATCTGTTTGGCGAAGAAGGCCAATTCGTGCGGCGGTAGTTCCGGGATGAAGCCGAACGCGCCGATAATGCTGTTCTGCAGGCGTTCCGGGGTGAGCTGGTCGAGCGCACCCACTTCTACCGGCGCGAAGATCGGCGGTTTGTCGCGGAATCCCGCCACCGTCCCCTCGACGCGGATCAGATTGTCGAGCACACCGTTCGGGTTACCGGGGAACGGGATGCGTCGCATGGTATCGGGAATGTTTTGGTAGCAACCCGGAAAGAAGCGGAAGCCGTGTTCGCCGGGCAGGTCCGCCCGCCCGCCGGCTCCGGTGCCGGGAACCGGCATACTGCGTGCCTTGCCGCCCAGGAAGGCGGGTTCGTAGACGGTTACCCGGAACCCGCGCTCGGCGAGTTCGTGCGCGGCGGAGAGACCGGCCATCCCGCCGCCGAAGACGGCGACCTCTTTTCCGCCGGTGCGTAGGCCCGGGGTCCGGCGGCGGGGGGCGGCGGCGCGCGCGGTACCACTCGCCGCCGATCCCGCCGCGAGGATCGCGGCGCCGGCGAGGGCACCGCGCAGGGCGGTGCGGCGGTCGATCGAGGCTGACTTCTTCGGCAGCTGATCCGACATGGTGAACTCCTGGTCAAGCGGTGGTGGTACCGGGGGAGAACGGGGGCGCGGCGGGCGGCGCGCCGCGCAGGGTGGTGCACGAGGTGCGGAATTCGCCTGCGGCCCAGCGGAGCTCACGTGCGATATCGGCCAGTACCGGCCTCGGGTCGCCGCGGTGGTGCCACAGCGCCCCGGCGGTGAGACGCGCCATGCGGGCCGGGGTGTAGAGCTCGGCGGGACGCCGGGTGCGGGAGAAGACGCCGGTGGTGATGGCTGCCAGGGCCCGGTCACCGGTCGCGGTGCGGTACAGCTCGATTTCGAGTGGGCTCATCGCGGTGCCGCGGGCGAGCCGGTTGGTCCAGTGGTAGATTTCGCGGCATTCGCGTACCCGCCGCCGCTCCCACGCGGCGACGGCGCGGTCCAGCCGGACGGGGTCGTCGAGGACCGGTTCGACCGCTTCGGCCAGCAGGCGTCCGTAGTGCAGGGCATCGCGGATGCCCTGGGCGGTGACCGGATCCTTGAAATGACCGGAGTCGCCGGGGAGCGCCCAGCCCGGCCCGCTGGAACGGCGGAAATAGGAGGCGATATCGGTGGCCGACCGGACCCGCCCCACCTTCTCGCAGTCGCGCAGGCGCTCCCGTAGCGGGGGGATGCGGTCGAGCGCGGCGGCATAGCGTTGTTCGGCGTCGCCGGGACGTAGCGGGCCCGCTACGGCGGGCGGCTGGACCAGGCTCAACAGCAGGTCGTCGTCGCAGGGGAAGGCGGTGCCGAGGTCGGCGCCCGCCCGCCACTGTGCGGCGATATCACGCCCGTCGCCGGAAGGGTCCCGCCAGTAGGCGAAGTAGCAGTCGCGCCCGCTGGGCGCGGATTCGTACGGTGTCAGGGCCCCGGCCAGTTTCGCCACGGTGCTGCGGCGGCCGTCGGCGCCGACCACGAGTGCGGCACGGATCTCGACGAGCCGGCCGCCGGGGTCGGTGTAGCGCACACCGGCACACCGCCCACCGTCCCAGACGAGTTCGGTCACCCGGCATTTCTCGCGGATCTCGGCCCCGGCCGCGCGGGCGGTGCGCACCAGGGCGTGATCGAGGCCGGTGCGGCGTACACACAGGGTGTAGTTGATCCCGTCGACCTGCGGGAATTCGCTGGCGATCGCATATCCCGCCGCGGCGGCGTAGGCCCGGGTGAGTCGCGGCGCGCCCAGTTCCTCGACGGCCTCGAGTGCGCCCAGCCGGGACAGTTCGGCGACTCCGGCCGGCCACAGCAGATGGGTGGACAGCGTGTCGGAGGGAAAGCGTGCGCTGTCCAGTACGACGACCCGGCGGCCCGCCCGGGCGAGGGTGGCCGCGGTGGCGGAACCCGCACACCGGGCGCCGACGACCACGGTATCGGCGTGCTCGACCGCGCTGGGGGAGTCGGCCATGGGTACCGTCCTCGGTCATAGAGTCTCGGACACTATGTCCGATTGATGGTGCGGTGCGCCGGCGCGATTGTCAACTGTCCGAGCCGGACTGTCCCGCACAGTTTTCCGTATGCTGCGACGGATCGGCTCGGCCGTCTCGAGGACCGGGTCGAGTCCCCATGATGTGACGGCGGGAACCGGCTTGCGGGTACGAAGGCGGGCACAATGTTCCCATGCACCTTGCGAGCCGATACCCACTGCACCGCGCGATCGAGCCGGCGGGCGCCGGATGCCCTCGCTGACCCGCACCCCGCGGTCCGCCCGGAAACCGGACGAGGACCGCCGGGCCGAGTTCGAGCAGCGGGTGTTACGGGCGGTCGAGGATCTGCTGGCCGACGGCACTCCGTTCACCGAGATCGCGGTCCAGAAGATCGCCGCCACCGCGCAGATGGCGCGCTCCACCTTCTACCGGTATTTCCCCGACAAGAGCCAGCTGTTGATCCGGACCGCCGACCTGGCCACGGCCGATCTGTTCGAGGCCGCCGAGCGGTGGTGGGGCGCCGAACACACCGACCGGGAAGCGGGGGTGCGGCGGGCGATGAGCGCGATGATCGCCGGATTCCGCCGCCACCGCTACCTGCTGCTGGCGCTGAGTGAAGTCGCGGCCTACGACCGGGATGTGGGCGCCTATTGGCGGGCCCGGGTGGCCACCTTCGTCGACCTGGTCCGCGTTCGGCTGGAAGCCGATCGTGCGGCAGGCCGGGTCGCGCCCGAACTGGAACCCGCGGCGACCGCGCTGGTGCTGGCCGCCATGGTGGAGCGCTCCATCACCACCGCGTTCGCGGTGCGAACCGGGATCAGTGATGCGGAGCTGGCGGCCGCGCTGGGCCGGTCCATCTGGCTGGTGGTCTACGGGGACGCCCCCGCCGGGGGTGGCCCGGCCGCGACGGTCTGATCGCGGCCGGCGCGACGGTCCGATAGTTCGGCCGGCACCCGCTCGACCAGGCGCCGTGCCGCGAGTACCACGGCCGAGCGCTGGGCGCCGATCCGCGCCGGCTGTCCGGCGCTCGCGTGCACGGCGGTGCTGCGGGCCAGCTCGGTAAGCATGCGCAGGAGCATGGGCGCCGCGATATCGGTGGTGACCAGGCCCTCCCGCTGGCCGCGGCGGATCTCGGCGAGTTTGGGATCGACGGTGCGGCGCAGCACCTGGTCGATCCGCTCGTCGGCGGGTTCCAGCTCGGCCCAGGCCTGGAGCCGGGCATTTTCCGGGTGGGCCAGGAAGTGATCGAAGAGGCGCCCCACGTAGCCGGGGAGATCGTCGGCGCGCAGCGCGGTCTCGGCCGTGGTCTGCCGGGTCCATTGCTCGGTGACCGCGGCGTACAGCTCCGATTTGCCGGGGAAATAGGCGTAGAGGCGATCTTTGCTGGCGTGCGCGGCCGCGGCGATGCGATTGATCCGGGCGCCGGCCGTGCCGTATTCGGCGAATTCCGCTTTGGCGGCAGCGAGAATCCGGTCCCGGGTTGCCTGGCCTGCCGCGCGCATACCCCGAATCCTATCTTGCCGAACCAGATGGTTCGGAACTATCGTCGTTGCCGAACCAGATGGTTCGCCGAATCCAGTCGAGGGGACAGATATGAGCGCGGAGAAACCACGGTGGCAGCAACTGCGGGAGCTGACCGAAGGCGTTTCGGTGGCGGAGCTCGACGATCTGTGGGGGCGATTGCGGCCCGCCCGCGCCGAGGAGATCCTCGGCCGGTGGCGCGGTGACGCCTTCCAGACCGGTCATCCGCTGTGCCGGGCGCTGCCCAAGAGCCGCTGGTACGGCAAGACCTTCCATTCGCTCGGCGACGCCGAACCGCTGATCTGCCGTGCTGAGGACGGCACTCTCTTCTCGAATGTCGAACTCGGCCAGGGCGAGGCGACGCTGTGGAACATCGAATTCCGCGGTGAGGTGACCGCCACTATGGTCTACGACGGCCGCGCCGTATTCGACCACTTCAAATGGCTCGACGACACCACGCTGATGGGCATCATGAACGGCCGCCCGGAGCTGGTGCTCGCCGACGGCCAGTTCTTCTACTTCCTGCTGGAACGGGCGTAGCGATGCAGACGACGGCGGTCCTGTCCCGCGATCCGGCGGCATCGTTCTCGGTGGAAACGGTGGATCTCGACGAGCCCCGCGACGACGAGATCCTGGTGCGTATTGTCGCCGCCGGTATCTGTCACACCGACCTGGTCAATCGGGTGCTGGGCAAACCGGACCAGCCGGTCCTGCTCGGCCACGAGGGTGCCGGGATCGTCGAATCGGTCGGGTCGGCGGTGACCTCGGTGGCGCCGGGCGACCATGTGGTCCTCACCTTCCGGCACTGCGGCGCCTGTCCGAACTGTGCGGCAGGGCGGCCGGCCTACTGCCGGAACTCCACCGCGCTCAACCATTTCGGCCGCCGGCCGGACCGCAGCCCGCGGATCACGGTCGCGGGCCTACCGGTCCGGGACGGTTTCTTCGGGCAATCCAGTTTCGCCGGGTACGCGCTGGCCACCGCGGACAATACGATCGTCGTCGACCCGGCGGCCGACCTGGCCGTCGCCGCCTCGTTCGGCTGCGGTTTCCAAACCGGCGCGGGCGCGGTGCTGAACGCGTTACGGCCGGAATCGGGGGCCTGGCTGGCGATCTACGGCGCCGGCGCGGTGGGGTCGGCCGCGCTGCTGGCCGCCCGCACGGTGCCCGGGGTCCGGACGGTCGTGGTGGAGACGGCGGCGGCCCGCCGGCAGCTGGCCCGGGAACTGGGTGCCGACGAGGTGCTGGATCCGGCCGCGGCCGATACCGTCGCCGCGATCGGTGAACTCACCGGCGGCGGTGCGACGCATGCCCTGGACACCACCGGGTCGCCGAAGGTACTGGCCGACGCGTTCGCGGCGCTGGGCACCGGCGCCACCGTGGTCGCGGTCGGGCTGGGTGCGGGAGTCCCGCAAATCGATGTGCGCGATCTGGTGTTGAGCGGCAAAACGGTTCGCGGTTGCCTCGAAGGCGACGCCGAACCGGCCACCTTCATCCCGCACCTGCTCGAGCTGCACACCCGCGGGTTGCTCCCGGTGGACCGGCTGGTGACCCGCTTCCCCTACACCGAGATCGACAAGGCCCTGGCCGCGCAGCATGCGGGGGCGGTGATTAAACCGGTGCTCACCTGGTAGTCGACCGACCGTGTTCGGTGCCCGGACATCTCCGCGACGAAATCCGTTCGGACACCGAACATCCCGATGTCGTATCCGGGGTCCATGCTGCGGAGGCCGGGTGGTCAGCGCCGTTCACTCGGCGTGCCGGTGGCCGACAGTGGAAAGGTCGATCGCGATGCCCGATGCCGTGCCGATCCGGGACTATGTCGCGGAATTCCTGCATACCCACTGCGATCTGGACTTCGACGAGATCGCGCCCGAGGCCACGCTCGACGATCTCGAGGTGGATTCGCTGACCGTCCTGTCGATCATCGTGCTGGTCGAGAAGGAGTACGGGCTCGAGCTGCCCGGGCAGCAGGTCGCCGCCGCCCGGACCTTCGGCGATCTCATGGAACTGCTCGGCGTGCGGACGGCCGCCCGACCCTGGCCCTGATCCGGTCCTTACGGCCGGCGCAGAACGATTGCCGGCGGGGGCCGGGATGAGCCCGACCCGAACAGGATGGCGATACCCACATAGGCGGCCGACCGGATCGCGGCCTCGCTCAGCGACGGTGCCGCGGAGCACGGAGTGCTGGGTACCCACTGCATGCACTGCCGCCGGCGGCGATCCTGCTGTACTTCGTATTCGGGTGAGTGCGGATCCGCCGCGCCCCAGGCCCGGCGGAGCGGTCCGGCGTCGGGACAGCGCACCGGACGGCGGGCGTGTCGAGGCCGTGTTGTGACAGTGCGGTGACAGGCGGGGAGCCGCCCGGCTGACCAGCGGAATCGGATGCCGATCGATAGCGGGAAACTCCATCAGGCGCGTGTCGCACATACGACACGCCGCCGCCCACCGGCCCAACCAGAGAAAATCGGTGAGTCTCACCCCATTGTGCTCCGATTTGCGCTTCAATAACCGTTCGGGTTCGGCTTTACGGAATCGGCATTCGCCGCCACCGCATCTACCGGCATCCGAGAGGGGCACGACCAGATGAGCACGATCCTCACCGCACTGCACGACGGCCTTCCGGTCCTGCACGACCACTACGCCGTACTCGCCCAGCTGGGCGATCCCAGCCCGGAAGCGCCCCCGCTGTCGGACAAGGTCGTCCAGATGACCAGGTACCTCACCTGGTTCGTTCTGTTGTCCGGTGTCACCTCGATAGTCTTCGGCGGCAGCAGGCTCGCCTGGGAGAAGTGGAACGGTGGTCCGCTGACGGCGCCCAAGCAGATCGCCGGCGCCATGGCCGGCGGCACGGTGGCGACCAGCGCGGGGACGATCATGAACGCGATCATGGGCTAACTCCCGCCGAGTTCCGCCGTCCGGGCGAGGGTGCCTCGGACGCATCGGCGGCTCCGTCGAGGGGCGCGGTGCGGCGAGAGCGAGCGGTGGGGGTCCGCCCGGCGGCGCGGTGTTACATTCGGGCTGTGTACTCCGGTCTCGCGGGCACGTTGGTGCGCTGGTTGCTACCGGTGGTGCTGGCGGTGGCCGTTTCGGGTATGCACCACCTGCCCGCCCGAGACGGCGGTGTGACGCACCATCCGGTGCCCGGCTCCCATGCGCTCGTCGCCGCGTCGCTCGCCCCGGATCCGGGGCGAGCGCGCGCGGATTCTTGCTGTCCGGCTCCGTCCGGCGTCCTCGCACCGGCACCGCGCGACGACGCCCCGGCCGGTCACGGCACGGGGCACGATCTGCTGCACCTGTGCCTGGCCGTCCTGGTGGCGGCGCTGGCCTCGGTACTGCTCTTCGCGGCGCTGCGGCGGTACCTGTTCGCGAGGGAATCGATGCGCGCGGTCGCGCTGCGGCCGCGGGCCGTGGCCCGGCCGCCGCCTGTTCCGATATCGCAGCGCCTGGCGGTCCTGGGCGTGTTGCGGTTGTGATCGACGCCCGCCGGACCCGGTTTCTCCGGGTCGCGGCGCTGCTTCGTCGCACGCAACACACCCGAACTCTCAGGAGCACCAATGATCGGAAAATCACGCACCGGGACCGCGCTCGCCATCCTCACCACCGCGGTCGTCCTGACCGGATGCGGCAACGGTGACGACAACACCGCCCCGGCGACCTCGGCGCCGGCCGTCACCGGTACGGCGACCGAGCAAGCGGCCGGTGACCACAACCAGGCCGATATCCGTTTCGCCGAGGAGATGATCCCGCATCATCGCCAGGCCGTGGAGATGGCCGGGCTGGTGCCGTCCCATTCGAGCGATCCGGCGGTGATCGATCTGGCCGCGCGTATCGAGTCGGCGCAGGGCCCGGAGATCACCACCATGACCGGGTGGCTGCGGGACTGGGGCGTCGCGATACCCGAGGGCAGTGGGCACGGCGGAATGGAGCACGGAAATATGCCGGGCATGATGACCCACGAGCAGATGGTGCAGCTCGCGGCGGCCCGGGGCCCGGAATTCGACCGGATGTGGCTCACCATGATGATCGCCCACCACGAGGGCGCGGTGCAGATGGCCGGTACCGAGCTGGCCGAGGGTGCCTACCCCGACGCCAAGGCGCTGGCGCGGCAGATCATCGATGCCCAGCAGGCGGAGATCCAGCAGATGCGGGCACTGCTGAACGGCTGACACCGGGCGGTCCGGTGGGTGTGTCCACACGCGCGCCGGACCTTCGGTCCCGCAGGACAGCGAACGCTCGACCACACCGCGAGGCCGTACGGAACCGCGAGGCCACGGCACCGCGAGCCGCGCGCGCGGATCAGCGAGCGGTCTCCGGGGCGAGTCCGGTGAGTGCGGCGATCGGCGTGATGAGCGCGGTGGTATCCGGGACCGCGTCGGCCGTCAGCGCGTGCAGCAGAACGCCGTCGAGGTAGATCGCGACCGCGCGGGCGGCGACGGGCCCGGTATGCGGGGTGAGGATATCGACAAGGCCGTCGAACCAGACCCGCGCAAGCGGGCGCAGTTCGGGGAGCCTGGCCGCGGCGAGGTAGAGCTCGTTCACGGTGAGCAACTGTTCGGGCCGGGCCAGATAGTCCGCGGTGAGCGCGGCCAGGGTCGCGGGCAGCTCTTTACTGCTGTCGAGCGCCGCCGACCAGCCCCGGAGCGCCTCGCGGGTGGCCGCCGCGGTATCGGCGAGCGCGGCCTCGGTGAGGTCGGCCAGATCGGCGAAGTAGTAGGTCGTCGAGCCGACCGGTACCCCGGCCTCCGCGGCGACCAGGCGGTGGGTGAGGCCGGCGATCCCGTGCACCGGTATCAGGGCACGGGCGGCATCGAGGATGCGCTGGCGGCGATGCGGGTCGCGGGGGGTCAATGGGCGCCCGCGAGATTGAGGGTGACCACTCCGGCGACCACGAGGGCGACACCGGCGATCTTGGCGGCATTGAGCGATTCGCCGAGGAACAGCGCGCCGATGATGACGATCAGAGTGGTGCCCAGGCCGGACCACACCGCGTACGCGAAGCCCACGTTCATCCCGCGCGCAATGGCCTGGGCGAGCAGGACGAAGGCGAGCGCGTAGGCGGACAGCGAGGCGATAGTCGGCCACAGCCTGGTGAATCCCTCGGTGGCCTTGAGCAGGCTGGTGCCCACGAGTTCCGCGACGATGGCCGCTCCGAGCAGTGCCAGCGACATGACCGATACCTCCCATTGTGTACTTTTGTACATGGACAAAGGTACACAATTGCGGGGTGCGGTGGGCCGGCAGTGATTTCGGCCACCCGGGGCCGCCCAGGCCAGGTGGCCGGTCTGGTCGCGCCGGTCTGGTCGCGCCGGTCTGGTCGCGCCGGTCTGGTCGCGCCGGTCTGGTCGCGCCGGTCTGGTCGCGCCGGTCTGGTCGCGCCGGTCTGGCCGCGCCGGGTCTCGCGGGTGGGGAGCCCATGCCATCGCCTCGGCCGGACCACGCCTATCGGCCCCGCGACCTCATGCGGGGCGGCGGCGCCGGACAAGCAGCAGCAGGAGCACCACCACCGCCGCGCCCAGGCCCAGCAGCAGTTGCCGCTCGGCGGTGACCCCGGCGGCGGCCATCAAATCGATGGGTTCGGCGGATGGGCGGGGCGCGATGCGGGTGACCGGTGCGGGCCGTGGCTCCGGCGCGGCTTCCTCGGATGCCGCCGGGGCGGACGCTACGGCCCGCCCGTTGCCCGGCGCCGTGGCGGTGATCTCGGCGGCGAGATTGTCGGCGAAGGTACCGATGAGGCTGCCCGCCACATCGGCGAGGGCGCCGCGACCGAACTGGGCCGGTTTACCGGTGATCGCCAGATCCGTATCGACGAATACGTCGGTGATCCCGTCCGATTCGACCAGCCGGCAGGTGATCACGGCCTTGGCGGTGCCGTTGCCGCGGGTCTCGCGGCCGCCGCCCTCGAGCACTGCGACCTTGGCGGACTCGTCCTGGGAGACCACCTTGATGATGCCGTTGTAGGTAAGCCCCACCGGACCCAGTTTGACCTTGATCTTGCCGTGGAAATCGTCGCCGTCGCGGGAGGTGAGTACGGCGCCCGGTACACAGGGCGCGATGCGCTCGAGATCCAGCAGTACGGGCCAGGCGTCCGCGGCGGGGACGGGGATCTGAAAGGTGTTCTCTAGTTTCATACGCGGTCCTTGGCGTCGGTGCCGGCTCTGGCCTGCGGGGTCGCGGGTGCTTCGGTACTGAGGGTGGTGGCGGCGTCGCGTACGGCGCGGATGATGCCCTGGTAGCCGGTGCAGCGGCAGATGTTGCCGGACAGCGCTTCCCGGATCTCGTCGTCTCCGGGATCGGGTGTCTCCCGCAGGAAGGCGGTCGCGGAGACGACGAAACCCGGCGTGCAGAAACCGCACTGGAGGCCGTGATGGTCGCGGAAGGCCTGCTGGACGGGGGAGAGGGTGCCGTCGGTATCGGCCAGGCCCTCCACGGTCGTCACCTCGGCCCCGTCGGCCTGGACCGCGAAGACCAGGCACGCGCGCACCGCCGCCCCGTCGAGCAGTACCGAACAGGCACCGCAGACACCGTGTTCGCAACCCAGGTGGGTGCCGGTGAGGCCACAGGTCTCGCGGAGATAGTCGGCCAGGGTGCGGCGCGGGGGTATCCGGTCGCGGCGTTTCACCCCGTTCACGACCACCGAGATCTCGATATCAGTCATTGCTCGCCTCCTCTACCGCGCGGTGCCAGGCCCGCGCGACCATGACCGCCCCGATCCGGCGCCGATAATCGGCGGAGCCATGGATATCGGCCGGTACCGAATTCAGCTCCGTGGTCACCGCACGCCCGAGTTCGGTGGCGTCGACCGCGGCGGCCGGGCGGCCGACCAGCTCGGCCTCGGTCGCGGTGGCCCGTAGCGGGGTGGGCGCCAGGCCGATGAGCCCCAGGGCGGCCTGTTCGATCCGGGAATCGGCGTCCAGCCGCACCGCGACCACCGCCCCCGCCATGGCGAAATCGCCCGCGCGGCGGGCGAACTCCTCGATCGCGAAGCCGGTCCGTCCCCGCCACACCGGGAAGGTGACCCCGGTGAGCAGTTCGTCGGATTCCATGGCCGTGCTCCACATACCGGTGAAGTACTTCGCGGCCGGAATCGTGCGCTCCCCGCGCGGGGACAGGGTGTGCATCTGCGCATCGAGAGTGAGCGCCACGGCCGGGTACTCGCCGGCGGCGTCGGCGTGCGCGATCGCCCCGCCGATAGTGCCGCGATTGCGGATCTGGAAATGGCCGATCAGCGGAGTCGCCCGGTGCAGCAGCGGCACGTCGCGGCGGATCCCGGCGTCGCGGCCGACCGCGGCGTGCGTGGTGCCCGCCCCGATCCACACGGTGTCACCGCGGGTTCGGATACCGCGTAACTCATCCAATTTCCGCAGGTCGACCAGATGGTCGAAGACGGCGAGCCGCAGGGCCAGCATCGGCACCAGGCTCTGGCCGCCCGCGATGATTTTGGCTTCGTCACCGAGATCGGCGAGCAGGGCCACGGCCTCGTCCGCGGTGGCGGGCGCGTGGTATTCGAAGGCGGCGGGTTTCATGCGGTGACCTCCGGTGTGCCGCTCGCCTCGATCATCGCGACGATGCGGGCGGGGGAGAGGGGAAGCCGGTCGATCTCGACACCGAACGGTGCCAGCGCGTCGGCGACGGCGTTGAGTACCGCGGGCGTCGCGCCGATGGCGCCACCCTCACCGACACCCTTGAACCCGCCCGGCCCGGTACTCGGGGTCTCGATATGGCCGAGTTCGATCTCGGGCACCTCGGTGGCGGTGGGCAGCAGATAGTCCAGGAATGTGGTCGCCACGGGATTGCCGTCGTCGTCGTAGGCGAGGTGCTCGTAGAGTGCGCCGCCGATGCCCTGGACGGTACCGCCGTAGATCTGGCCCGCCACGACATTCGGGTTGATCATCGGCCCGACGTCCTCGCTGACCACGAAGCGCAACAGGGTCACGTGCCCGGTCTCGATATCGACCTCGCAGGTGCACACGTGGGTGGCGTTGGCCCAGATCATCAGCTGGTCGGCGCGGTGGCGGCCGGTGGCCTCCAGACCCGGTGGTACGCCGGGCGGGAGCAATTCGGTTTGGTAGTAGGCGATCTGCGCGATCTCGGCCAGCGACAGGGACTTCTCCGAATCCGGCACACCGGCCCGGCCGTGGGCGAACTCGACCTCCTCGACGGTGACGCCGAGCTGCTTCGCCGCGATCGCGACGACCCGTTCGCGCAGCACCTGCGCGGTCTGCCGGATGGCGCCCGCCGCCATCGAACCCGAGCGGCTGCCGTTGGTTCCGCCGCCCTGCGGGGCGACGGCGGTATCGCCCTGGATGGTTTGCACCTCGGCGATATCGATACCGAGCGCGTCCGCGGTGAGCTGGACCGCGGTGGTCTCCAGGCTGTTGCCGGCCGACCCGCCCGACAGGTAGACGTTCACCTTGCCGGTCGGCGCGATCCGGATGGTGGCGCCCTCGGTGCTCAGGAACGGGGTGGCACCGGTGGTGGGTTCCACATAGGTGCAGGTGCCGACGCCGAGGTAGCGGCCTTCGGCGCGGGCGGCGGCCTGTTCGGCCCGGAAGGCGTCGTAGTCGAGGATTTGCAGCGCCTGCTCGAAGGTCTCCCGCGGTGAGGCGTCGGAGTAGGGCATCCCGTTCGGGTTGACCACCGGCAGCTCGTTGTGGCCGAGCATATTCCGGCGCCGCAGCTCGACCGGATCGAGGCCGAGGCGGCGGGCGGCATTGTCCAGCAGGAGTTCCCGGGAGACCGATTCGAACTGCCATGGGCCGCGATAGGCCACCCGGCCCACCGTGTTCGAGTAGTAGGACGCGGTGCTGAAACCGGCTTCCGGTACCCGGTAGGGCCCGGGGAAGAGCATGCCGACCGCGATCGAGGAGGTGAGCGGCGACGGAATCGGATAGGCCCCGACGTTCTGGACGTGTTCGATGGTGGCGGCGAGAATACGGCCCTCCTCGTCGAAGGCCATGGCGACCTCGCCGTGCTCGTGGCGGGCCATACCGGCCGCCATCAGGCTTTCCTGCCGGTCCTCGATCCATTTCACCGCGTGCCGGACGGTGCGGGCGGCCAGCATCACGCAGGTCTCCTCGCGCTGCGGCGCCACCTTCTGGCCGAAACCGCCACCGGTGTCGCGCACGATGACCCGGACCCGGTGCTCGTCGATCCCGAGCAGCCGGGAACAGAAGCCGCGCACCTCGTGCGGTGACTGGGTAGAGGTCCAGATCGTCATCTCCCCGGTGGGGGCGGTCCATTCCGCAACCACGCCGCGGGTTTCCAGCGGTACCGGCGCGTAGGCCTGCTGATGGATGGTCTGGCGGACCACGTGCGGGGCGGCGTCCATGACGGCGGCCAGGTCGGCGGGAGCCCGCCCGGCCAGGCCGCCGGCCGAATTGCCGGCGTGGCCGGCGTGCACGAGTTCGCCTGCGGTGGCGGCGGTTTCGTAGTCGACCACGGGTTCGAGCGGGTCATAATCGACGATCACCAGTTCGGCGGCGTCCTCGGCGATGTACCGATCGGTCGCCAGGACCAGCACCACCGGGTCGCCGACGAAGCGCACCTCGCCCTCGGCCAGTGGCGGGCGGGGCACCTCCGGGAAGCCGGGGGTGTCCAGGGCGTAGGAGATCTCGCTGACCCGCGGGTTGAGATCCGCGGCGGTGTAGACGGCGACGACCCCTTCGAGCGCGGCGGCCTCGGCGGTGTCGATCGCGGTGATCCGGGCCCGGGGCAGTGGGCTGCGGACGAAGCAGGCGTGCACCATGCCGGGACGGGTGATGTCGTCGACGAAGGTTCCGGTGCCGGTCAGCAGCCGCAGGTCTTCGATCCGGGGTACCCGGGCGCCGACGGCCGTCGTCTTCTCGGTGGTGCTCATCGTCGGCTCCGTCGCGTCGGGATGTGGTGTGGGGCGCTGCGAGGCAGCCTGGTTCGACCCATCCGGCCGTTCCTCCGTTCGCGGGATGTCACGGGCACCGGCAACGGGGGCGCCCGGGTTGCGGCACGCCGATGCTGAGCACTTGTTTAGCATCGGCGTTCCGGCAGTGTCAATACAGGATATGCCGTCTTCAAGAATTGCAATGTCGATTTGCGGAAGTGGTATTCTCGCATGTTGTCCCTGGTTTTACGGCAACGTAGCGGTGCGGAGGTGGAGCGATGCGCGATCTGGCTGCGGATCTGATCCGATGGCACGCCGAGGGTGTCGCCTACGCGGTGGCGACCGTGGTGGCGGTCCGGGGGAGCGCGCCGCTGCCGCTGGGGGCGGCGATGGCGGTCGACGGGGCGGGCGCGGTGCGCGGCAGTCTGTCGGGAGGCTGCGTCGAAGGCGCGGTGTACGAATTGTGCACGCAGGTCCTGGCCACGGGAGAGCCGGCGCGGCAGACCTTCGGCTACCGCGACTCCGACGCGTTCGCGGTCGGTTTGACCTGTGGGGGCGAACTCGATGTCTTCGTGCAGCGGATCGCGCCCCCGCAGTATCCGGTCGTCGAGGCCGCACTCGACCCGTCCCGGCCGGTGGCGCTGGTTCGCGACCTCACCACCGCGGCACTGGCGGCGGTGACCGCCGAGACGGTGATCACCGACGGCGGGGACTGGCCCGATCCGGTGGTGGAGCAGGCCCGCGCGCTACTTCATCAGGGCATGAGCGATCTGCGGACGGTCGGTTGCGGCCCGGTGGCCCGGGAAATCTTCGTCGCCGCATTGACCACGCCCCCGCGGATGATCGTGTTCGGCGCGAATATCTTCGCGGCAGCGCTCTGCCGGGTCGGGAAACTGCTGGGCTATCACGTCACGGTCTGCGAGGGGCGGGTCGCCTTCGCCGACCGCGCCCGGCTCCCGGAGGCCGACGAGGTGGTCATCGACTGGCCGCACCGCTATCTCCGGGCCACCGCGGTGGATTCCCGGACCGTCCTGTGCGTGCTCACCCACGATCCGAAATTCGATATTCCGGTGCTGGTCGAGGCGTTACGGCAACCGGTCGCCTATATCGGCGCCATGGGTTCGCGCCGCGCCGACGCCGAACGGCGTGCCCAGCTGCGCGAGGCCGGCGTCACCGAGGATCGGCTCGCGCGGTTGCGGTCACCGATCGGGCTGCAGCTGGGCGGGCGGACCCCGGAGGAGACCGCCCTGGCCATCGGCGCGGAGATCGTCGCGCTGCGCCACGGCGGGTCGGCGCGCGCGCTATCGGGCACCCAGCGGCCGATCCACACCGTCGGGCCGGGACCAGGGGAATCCGATCCGGTGCCCACCGCCGATCACCGCGCCAGATCCTGCGGGGTGTCGACGTCGTCGGGCGAGCCGGTTCCGTCACACGGCACCTGCTGAACCAGTTCGGAATTGGCGGCCAGGAATCGTCGCGCGCCGATATCACCGACCGCTTCGGCCGCCACCGCCGCGAAGTACTCGGCGCCGAGCAGCACCGGATGTCCGGGACGGCCGTCGTAGGTGGCGGTCGCCAGGCGGGCGCCACAGGCGAGCAGTCGGCGGACAGCTTCGGCGCCGAGCCATGGCATATCGACGGGGACGACCACCGCCGCGGTTTCGTGGACTGCCGCCAGGCCGGTCGTCAGCGAGGAACCCATCCCGGTCGCCCACCGCGGATTGTGCACCACCGTGGCCCCGCGCACCCGCAGCGCCACCGCGCCGGATACCACGACCACCCGGGCGCAACCCCCGTCGCGCAACAGGCGCACGGCCCGGTCGACCAGTCGTTCGCCCTCGAACAGCACCTCGGCTTTGGGCTTTCCGAAACGCCGGCCGGCGCCCGCGGCGAGTACCAGTCCCGCGGCGTCGATCCGTGTGGCTACGTGATCCATGCCGAGATCATCGCCGATGATCAGTTGCCGGGGGGATCGATACCCAGCAGGGCCGTCTGCACCTGGTGCAGCCGGTCCACATCACCGCGCAGCCCGGTCACGTTGTCCTGGTAGAGGAATGCCTCGCCCAGGCGCACCAGCGAGTAGGCGAGCAGCGACCGTTCCAGCTGGGGTGTATAGCCGTCCTGCTCCTCGGCCCGGGTGATGAGTTGTTCCACCGCGACGAGGATGCGTGGCTGGACCGGGCCGTCGCTCGAGGTGAGGATGCGCAGGCCCGCCAGCGGCTCGTTCTCGAAGTACTGGCGGAACGGTTCGTTGCCGGCCATCCAGCGGTTGACCCGGTCGAGCACGCTGAGGATGCGCCGGGCACCCGAATCGCGCCGGCGGGCGTCCGCGCGTTCGATGAGGGATTCGAATTCCCCGGCCAGCACGGCGCCGAGCACGCCGTCGCGGGAACCGAACCAGCGGTAGATGGAGGCGCGGCTGAGTTTGAGCTGGGCGGCGATCGCCTGGATATCGACGCGTTCCCCGGCCAGGAATGCCTGCCGGGCCAACGCTACGACTTCTTCGCGGGTGGCCGAGGCCGGGCGGCCGGGTGGTCTGGAAGTGCGGCTCGCGGTGGTCACCACGTTATGGTACACACATTGTTTCGTGTATCTAAAAACGGTGGACGACCTGGTCGGTGGGTATCGAGTGTAGAGCGGGTCGGACCGGCTGGGCCAGCGGGGACCGCGCCGACCACCGGCCGCCCTCCCGGGCGACCTGCACCGGATGATCGAACGCGGCGGAAATGTTTGCGGTGGTGATGGTTTCGGCCGCCGGGCCGGCCGCGACCGTCCGCCCGTCCGCGATAAGCAGCGCATGGCCGGTCGTCGTCGGCAATTCCTCGAGATGGTGGGTCACCAGGACGGAGGCGAGTCCGGGGTAGGTCCGGTCCAGCGCGTCGATCGTATGCAGCAACTGTTCCCGGGCGGCCACATCCAGCCCGGTGGTCGGTTCGTCGAGCAGTAGCAAACGCGGTGCGGTGATCAGCGCGCGAGCGATGAGGGTCCGGCCGCGTTCTCCTTGGGAGAGAGTGAACCAGGAGCGTTCGGCTTTCGCGGCCATTCCCACCGCGTCGAGTGCGACCGTCGCCGCCTCGATCTGGGTGGTGGTCGGTGTCCAGCGTAGCGGGGTGTCCACCGTCCCGGTGAGTCCGGTCAGCACCACATCGCGCACCGGCAGCGGTGAGCGCAGCGGATGCCGCGGGTCGACATGGCCGATCGAGCGCCGCAGCCGCTGCAGTTCGACCCGGCCGAGCTGCTCGCCGAGCACCCGGACGGTGCCGGTGGTCGGGTGGGTCACGGCGCCGCAGAAACCCAGCAGCGTGCTCTTGCCCGCGCCATTGGGGCCCAGCAGGGCCCAGTGCTCACCGGCGCGCACCGTCAGCGAGATGCCGTCGATGATCTGGTTGCCGTCGCGCCGGAAGGTGACATCGGTCAGCTCCAGAACGGGTGTGGTCACGAGAAGGCCTCCTTGATGGCGCGCAGATGATCGCGACTGAGTGCGGCCGCGGCGTCCGGGTCGCGGGCGGCGATGGCGGCGGCGAGCCGCTCGTGCGCCGCGTGGTCGGCGGGCGGCGAGGGCAGCGGGCGGATGTGCAGCATATCGATCATCGCGATCCGCAGCCGGGGCAGGAAGGTATCGAACAGCTGGATCAGTATGTCGTTGTGCGCGGCCACGATCACGGCCCGGTGGAAGGCCGTATCGGCATCGACGTATTCGGGGACCGAGAGGCCCGGTGCCGCGCGGCCTGCCAGGGTGCGGCGGATCGTTCGCAGGTCGGCGGGGGTGCGCCGGTGGGCGGCCAGGGCGGCGGCCTCGGTCTCGATGGCCATCCGGGCTTCCACCACCGCGGCGATGGTCGCGCGCCGGACGACGATATCCCAGTCCTCGGTGATATCCAGAGCGGTGACGAACACGCCGGCGCCCTGCCGGCTGGCGAGCACGCCGCGGCCCGCGAGTTCGCGAATCGCCTCGCGCAGCGTCGAACGTCCCACTCCGAGCTGGGCCGCGAGGGTGGTCTCGCCGGGCAGCCGGTGGCCGAGCGGCCACTCGCCGGCCCGGATCCGCGCCAGCAGCAGATCGGCCGTCTGTTCGGCCAGCGGGTGCCGTCGTACCTGGGAAACCATATCGAGCCTCGCTACTTGTCTGAGGAGCCGTGTACAGTCTGCCATATGTCGCACCCGGAGCTTCTCCTCGACCGCCACGGCGGGGCCTGAACGATCGGCCGCCCCGCCGTGGGGTTGTCGTCGGCCGGTCACCGTCACGGAACGGCCGTACGCACAGGAAGACCGGGGAACACCCCATGACCACGCAGACCCATTCCTTCATCGACACCCCCGCCGGAGCGGTTCCCGGCGACGCGCCGGAGTGGTACCGGCAGCGGCACTCCCGGCTGCCCTCGTACCGGTACCGCGATATCTACGACCGGGTGGACGTACCCGCCACCGAACGCCGTTGGCCGCAGGCCCGGATCGAGTGCGCGCCGCTGTGGGTCCCGGTGGACCTGCGCGACGGTAATCAGGCCCTGGCCGAGCCGATGGACCCGGAACGCAAGATGCGGTTCTTCACCATGCTCGTCGCCATGGGCTACAAGGAGATCGAGGTCGGCTATCCCTCGGCCTCCAAGGCCGATTTCGATTTCGTCCGGATGCTCGCCGATACCGGCGCGGTGCCGCCGGACGTGACCCCGGTGGTGTTCACCCCCGCCCGGCGCGATCTCATCGCGCGCACCGTCGACTCGGTACGCGGGATGGACAACGAGGTGGTGATCCACCTCTACACCGCCACCGCGCCGATGTGGCGCGACACCGTGCTCGGCAAGGACGCTCGCGCCGTCCGCCAGCTGATCCTGGCCGGGGCGCGGGATGTGCTCGAATTCGCCGCCGACCTGCCCCGCGTGCGATTCCAGTTCTCCCCGGAGGTGTTCAACCAGACCGAACCCGGATACGTGCTCGAGATCTGCGACAGTGTCACCGAACTGTGGGAGGCCACCCCGCGGCGGCCGGTGACCCTGAACCTGCCGGCCACCGTGGAGATCGCGACACCCAATGTGTACGCCGACCAGATCGAGTACATGCACCGCTCTCTCGCCCGCCGCGACAGCGTGATTCTGTCGGTGCACCCGCACAACGATCGCGGTACCGGTGTCGCGTGTGCCGAACTGGCGGTGCTGGCCGGCGCACAGCGGGTGGAGGGCTGCGTGTTCGGCAACGGTGAGCGCACCGGGAATGTCGATATCGCTACGCTCGCGTTGAATCTGCACGCCCAGGGCGTGGACCCCATGATCGATTTCTCCGATATCGACGAGATCCGCCGCACGGTCGAGTACTGCACCCGGCTGCCGGTCCATCCGCGCCACCCCTATGTGGGCGATCTGGTGCACACCGCGTTCTCCGGTACTCACCAGGACGCGATCAAGAAGGGCTTCGCCGAGCACCGGGCCCGGGCGGCCGCCACCGGGCGCTCCGAACACGAGATCGAATGGCGGGTGCCGTATCTGCCCATCGATCCGGCCGATATCGGCCGCAGCTACGACGCCGTGGTCCGGGTCAACTCGCAGTCCGGTAAAGGCGGTATCGCCTATCTGCTCGCCACCGAACACGGGCTGAACCTGCCGCGCCGGCTGCAGATCGATTTCGCCGGCCGGGTACAGGGCCATGCCGACGGCACCGGGGGTGAGGTCACGGCCACCGAGCTGCGCACCCTGTTCGACGAGGCCTACATCGACGCCGTCGAGCCGCCGGATGTGCAACTGAAGGATCTGCGCGTGGCGGGTGCGGACGGTGGGCAGGCCGTCGCGGTCGGTCTGGTGGTCGGCGGGCGGGCCCACGACAGCGAGCACGCGGGTGCCGACCGGTTGGCCGCCGTGGTCGCGGCCCTTGCGGCGGCCGGGCGGGAGATCGAGGTGCTGAGCCTGACCGGGCACCCCGTCGCCGGTCAGGCGATCGCCTACCTCGAGTACCGGCGCGGCGGGCGGACCGGATGGTCCTGTGCGCACGGCGATTCGGTGGAATCGGCCGGGGTGGCGGCGGTGCTGCGCGCGGCCGGAAGCCCCGCCTGACACCGGCGGGGCTCAGTCCCCGGTGCGCCCGTCGATCCGCTCGCGGAGCAGGTCCGCGTGCCCGTTGTGGCGGGCGTATTCCTCGATGAGATGCAGATACACCCAGCGCAGGCTGTACTCGGTCCCGTTGGGATGACGACAGCGGTGGTCGAGTGCGAACTTGGCCACCGCCGCGTCCACCGGCCGTATCCCGCGCCGGTACACGGCGAAATCGGTGGCCGGATCCGCGGGACGGCCCGCCCGGCCTCAGAACCAGTTCTCGCGCATATCGAGGGTGGTGGTGTCGAGGTCGGAGAGCAGGTCCAGCTGCGGTCCGGTCCGGGGCAGTTCGTGGCGGAAGAAGTAGCGGGCGGCATGCCGTTTACCGTCGTAGAAGTCGCCGTCGCGGCCGTGCGCGGCGACCGTCTGCGCCAGCCAGATCCAGGCCACCACGTGATGGCCGAACGCCTCCAGATAGACCGAGCTGTTGGCCAGCGCGACCTCGATATCGCCGGCCGCGAACAGACCGCCGGTGACCGTGACCAGCCGGCTCCAGGATTTGTCGAGCCGGTCGGCGAGGGCGGCGGTCTCGCCGCCGAGTTTCCGGGCGGCCGCGAGGGTTTCCCGGATCCTGGTGTCGAGTTCGCGCAGGCTCGCGCCCGACTGCTGGGTCACCTTGCGGCCCAGCAGGTCCAGGCCCTGGATGCCGTGGGTACCCTCGTGGATCGGGTTGAGCCGGTTGTCGCGGTAGTGCTGTTCGACGTTGTACTCGCGGGTGTAGCCGTAACCGCCGAGGACCTGGATGGCGAGATCGTTGGCGGTCAGGCACCACTGGGAGGGCCAGCTCTTGGCGATGGGGGTGAGGATGTCCAGCAGCAGGGTGAGCGCGCGGCGTTCGTCGTCGGACTCGGCGGTCCGCTGTTCGTCGATGAGCCGGGCGCAGTACAGCACCAGCGCCAGACCCCCCTCGGCGTAACTCTTCTGCGCCAGCAGCATCCGTTTCACATCGGCGTGTTCGATGATCGGGCGCTGTGGGGCGGCCGGGTCGGCCGCGCCCTTGGTGCGGCCCTGAGGGCGGTCGCGGGCGTACTCGAGCGATTCGAGGTAGCCGGTGTAGCCGAGCGCCGCGGCGACCAGCCCGACTCCGCTGCGGGCCTCGTTCATCATGTGGAACATGTACTTCAGCCCCTGGTGTGGCGCGCCGACCAGATAGCCGATCGCGCCGGGGGAGCCGGCGGGCGTCCAGCGGCCCTCGCCGAAGTTGAGCACCGTGTTGACGGTGCCGCGGAAACCCATCTTGTGGTTGAGCCCGGCCAGCGCCACATCGTTGCGTTCGCCGCGGGAACCGTCCTCGTCCACGAGGTAGCGGGGCACCACGAACAGCGAGATGCCCTTCGTGCCCGCCGGCCCGCCGGGGATCTTGGCCAGCACCAGGTGCACGATGTTGTCCCCGAGTTCGTGATCACCACCGGAAATCCACATCTTGGTGCCGAACACCCGGTAGGTGCCGTCGTCGCGTGGTTCGGCCCGGGTCACGATATCGGCGAGCGAGGACCCGGCCTGGGGTTCGGACAGGCACATGGTGCCGAAGTAGCGGCCTTCCAGCATCGGCTGGACGAACCGCCGGACCAGTTCTTCGTCGGCGTGCGCGATGAGCAGATTGGCGTTACCGATGGTGAGCAGCGGGTAGGCGCTGGTACCGGGGTTGGCGGCGTGGAACCACGCGAAGGCCGCCTGGGCCACCGCGGCCGGCAGTTGCGCGCCGCCCAGCTCGGCGTCCATGGTGGCTCCGACCATCCCCGCGTCGGCGAACGCGGTGAGCGCGGTGCGCACCTCCGGGATGATGGTGACCGTCTCGCCGTCGAAGGTGGGTTCGTGGGCGTCGTTGAGCTTGTTGTGGGTGGCGAAGTATCTGGTGGCCAGTTGCTCGCTCAGCTCGAGGACGGCGTCGAAGGTCTGGCGCGAATGGTCGGAGAAGCGCGGCCGCCGGGTCAGATCCTCGACTGCGAGCCATTCGTAGAGCAGGAACTCGAGGTCGCGCCGGGACAGCAGAGTAGACCGCATAACCACCCTTTCGGTACAGATTCTCGTCAGAGTATCAAATACCGGCAGAAGTCACCGTCGGCGGATCTGCGCCTCGGCAGTGCCGCCGGATGGGGTCGAGGGTAGTGACCCCGGCCGGGTGTGAGCTCGAAACCGTGGGCCTGCCCGGACGCCGGTCTCCGCCCCGGGCCGTCCGGGAGCAGGGCGGCACGGTCGGGAGACGACCGGCGAGCCGCCTGCCCGGCCGGTGCGGGGTGTCGAGGTCACCCCGCCCCGGACTTTTGAGTCGTCTCGACGGGACTCGGGAGCCGGGCGCTCCGGCTCCGGTGACGGATCCAGCGGCCCGACGGCCGGGTTCTTCCTACGCCGCGGTGCGCTCAGGCGGTGCCCAGCGCGTCGCGCAGGACCGAGACGGCCTGGGCGACCGCGGCCCGGGCGGCCTGGGTCCCGTGCATCGAGTTGACCATGACGAAGTCGTGCACGATGCCGCCGTAGCGGGTCTGGGTCACCGGAACCCCCGCGTCCCGGAGCTTGCCCGCGAAGGCCTCGCCCTCGTCGCGCAGGACATCGGCCTCGGCGGTGATCACCAGGGCGGGCGGCAATCCGGTGAGCTGCTCGCGGGTGGCGCGCAACGGTGAGGCGGTGACCTGCGCCCGGTCGGCCTCGCTGGTGGTGTACTGGTCCCAGAACCACTTCATACCCTCGCGGGTGAGGAAGTAGCCCTCGGCGAACTGCCGGTAGGAACCGGTATCGAACGCGGCATCGGTGACGGGATAGAACAGCACCTGCTGGACGAAGGAGATATCCCCGCGTTCCTTGGCCATCAGGGTCAGTGCGATGGCCATGTTCCCGCCGACCGAATCGCCGGCGATCGCGATCCGTGCGGGGTCGAGGCCCTTCTCCGCGCCGTGTGTGCTCACCCACTGGGCGACCCGGTAGGACTGCTCGTTGGCGACCGGATAGCGCACATCGGGGGAACGGTCGTATTCGGGGAAGACGACGGCCGCGCCCACCCCGACGGCGAGATCGCGGACGAGGCGGTCGTGGGTGTGGGCGTCCCCGAAGACCCACCCGGCGCCGTGCGTGTAGACGATCACGGGCAGGGGGCCGGTCGTACCGGGCGGGGTGACGATCCGGGCGCGCACCGAACCGGTCGGCCCGCCCTCGACGGTGATCCACTCCTCGTCGACCTCGGGTTTGTCGATCGGTGAATCCTGTACCGAATCGACGGCCTTACGTCCCTCCTCCGGCGGCAACTGGTAGAGGAACGGCGGCTCCGAGGTCGCGTCGACGAATTCCTGCGCGGCCTGCTCGAGGGAGATGTTCAGCGGGTTTCCGGCCATGGTGGGCATACCTTTCGATCGATGGAGCGGTGCGGGAGTCAGGACAGTTCGGCAAGCGCGCCGGTGAGGACGGCGGCCACCTCGGCGGGATGGGTGTGCATGACCAGATGCGGTGCGTCGATCTCCACGACCGAGCGCAGCGCGGCGCGGCGGTACCCGAATCGTTCGACCTCGGGATTGATGGTGTGGTCGGCCGCGGAGACGATGCCCCAGCCCGGTGTGGTCTTCCAGGCGGCGACGGTGGCCGGCTCGCCGAACGCGGCCGCCGACAGCGGACGCTGGGAAACCGCCAGCGCCTGCGCGGTGCGGAAGTCCACGCCCGCCGCGAAGATCTCCGGGAAGGCAGCGGGATCGACCCACACATCGGTACCCGGTTCCGTGCCGGGTTCGGCCGGTGCGGGGGTGTAGACGAGATGGGCGGCCAGCGCGGAATCGGGGAAACCGCCCTGCAACTGCCCGAGGCTCTCCCCTTCTTCGAGGGCGTACCCGGAGACATAGACCAGGCCGATGACGTTGTCGGCCGTCCCCGCGACCGTGATGACGGCGCCGCCGTAGGAGTGCCCCGCCAGCAGGACCGGCCCGTCGATCCGTTCGACGAAACCGCGGACCGCGTCCGCGTCGGCGGCCAGGCTGCGTCCGGCCACCGGCGGGGCGCAGACCCGGTGGCCGTCGGTGAGCAATCGCTCGATGACCGGATGCCAGCTGGACGCGTCGGCGAAGGCGCCGTGCACGAGGACGATGGTCGGTGCGAGGGACATCGGGGGTTCTCTCTGTCGCGGTGAGGGCGCCGAGCGTGTGCGCCGTATCGAGCTTCGTCCGGAGGACCCGGTTCGCGCCCCTCGCTACCGGCCGTGAAACCCCCCGATCAGGACGCGGCCGCGACGAGCTCGGGCGCTGCGGGCGCGATCGCTCCCGTGGACCGGAACTGCTGCTGGTATTTGCGCGGCGAGATGCCGAGGCGGGCGATGAACGCGCGCCGCAGGGCCTCGCTGCTGCCGTAACCCGCAGCCATGGCGGCCTCGGTGACCGTATGGCCGGCGTGCAACATATCTCGCGCCATCCCGAACCGGATGAAGGCCACGTATTCGGCGGGGGAGTGCTCGAGTTCGGCGCGGAAGAGCCGGGTCAGGTGGCGGACGCTGACCCGGGCGTGGCCGGCCAGGGTGCGGACGGTGTGCGGGAAGGCAGGATCCGCGCAGATCAGGTCGACGACGGTGCGCACCAGTGGACTTCGGGGCAGCGGCCCGCTGAGTGAGGCCGAGAACTGCGATTGGCCGCCCGCGCGCTGCATCGGTACCACCATGAGCTGGGCGATCCGGCGGGCGATATCCGCGCCGTGGTCCTCCTCCACGAGCGCCAGCGCCAGATCGATACCCGCCGCGACGCCGGCCGAGCTGTACATATTCCCGTCGCGGACGAAGATCGCGTCCGGTTCCACCGTGGCCGCGGGATATCGCCGGGCCAGATCGGCCGTGTACTTCCAGTGGGTGGTGGCCCGGCGGCCATCGAGAACCCCGAGTTCGGCCAGCACGAAGGCGCCGCTGCAGATGGAGGCGAGGCGCCGGGTGTGCCAGGACAGTCGGCGGGCCGCCGTGAGCACCTCGGGCGTCACGAACCTCGACGGCGGAAGTTCGCTACCGGGGATGACCACGGTGTCGAAGCGGCCGGCGTCGGCGGCCGCGGCGCTCACCTCGATCCGCGCGCCCAGCGAGGTCTGCACGCTCTCGCCGTCCGGGGAGACCAGTACCACCTCGTACCCGGGCACGGCCTGGTCGGCTTCGATGAACACCTCCGCCGGACCCACGAAGTCGAGGGCTTTCACCCCGTCGAAGACCAGCATGCATATACGCCTCCGAGGGGAGTCCGCCGCGTCAGGAACCATGGGCGTGAGTATTATGGAGCCACGACTCCAGAACAAGGGATGTGGGCGATCTCGCAGCACGATTGGTACGGTGAGCGCATGGGACGGCCGCGACAGTTCGACGAGCCGCGCCTCCTGGAAGCGGCCACGGAACTGTTCTGGTCGCGGGGGTTCGACGACACCTCGGTGGGCGACGTCTCGGGGGCGACCGGCGTCGGCAACGGGAGCATCTACGCGGCCTACGGCAGCAAACGCGGGCTATTCCTCGCGGCGTTCGAGCAGTACTGCGACCGGCGGGCCCGGTTCGTCCGCGACGCGATCGTCGCCGCCCCCGGTTCCGCCCGCGACGCGGTCCGCGCGCTGCTGCACGCGGTGATCGACGACTGCGCCGGGCAGCCGGACCGGCGCGGTTGCCTGATGCTCAACAGCATCGCGCAATTGGGCCGGCGGATGCCGGAGGTCGTCGCCATCGGCAGTCGCACGACCGCGGCCATGGAGGCCGGCGTCGCCGAAGGGCTCGCGGCGCGTCCGGGGATCGATATCGACGCGGCGACCCTCTCCGCACACTGCGCCGGTGTGGTGGTGATGGCCCAGGGGCTCATCCAGCTCAGCCGATTGGGTACCCCCGCGGAGCGACTCCGGGAGATCGCCGATACCGCGGGTCCGGCGCTGCTGGTGGCCGTGCCGGTCGAATGATCCGGCTTCGGGACCGTCGTGCCCCATATCGCTGGAGAAATCGGCCGAAACCATCAATCTCTCGAACTGATTCTCACGCGTCGGAGTGCCGGTTCATCGCCGACTACCAGCAACGATTCGAGTGGAAATGATGCTGTGCAGCTTCTCGACGCCGACATCGGGCATGCTATCGGTCGCCACCTGACGGCCGAGGGTGTCGTCGGCCGGCGGACGCTGATCCGGCTGCGTCCGCCGTCGGTATGCGTCAGGCGCTGTCCGCCCGGGCGAGCAGCGCCAGGATCGCGGCGGCCATCGCGGCCGGATCGCCGTCCGCCGGGCGCAGCACCAGCGCCGGTGCTGTGGGCGCCTCGTAGGGGTCGTCGATACCGGTGAAACCACGAACCTCCCCGGCCCGGGCCTTCGCGTAGAGGCCCTTGGGGTCGCGGGCCTCGCACACCTCCAACGGGGTGTCCACGAAGACCTCGACGAAGGGGATGCCGGCCGTGTCGTGGGTCGCGTGGGCGCGGTCGCGATCGGCCCGGTAGGGGCTGATGAGCGAGACGATGGCAATGGTCCCGGATTCGGCGAACAGGCGGGCGACCTCGCCCACCCGGCGGATGTTCTCGGTGCGATCGGCCGCGCCGAAGCCCAGATCCGAGTTCAGGCCGTGGCGCAGATTGTCGCCGTCGAGCAGGAACGCCGGACGCCCCGCGGCCACCAGGCGGCGCTCGAGCTCCACCGCCACCGAGGATTTCCCGGACCCCGACAGTCCGGTGAGCCAGACGGTCAGTCCCCGGGTGGCGCGCTCGGACCGCTCGACCGCGCTCGCATGCCACACCACCCGGGACGAGGGCAGGCTCGGCCCGGTGATCATCCCGGCGCCCACGGTATCGCCGGTGGTGTCGTCGACCAGCAGGAAACTGCCCGTGGTGCGATTGCGGCGATACGGGTCGAACTGCAGCGGCTGCCGGGTGCGCAACTGCACTCGGCCGATCTCGTTGAGCGACAGTGCGGTCGCGTCCTCGTCCCGGTGCAGCGTGTTCACATCGAGGCGGTAGTCCAGCGAGCGGATCTGCGCGGGCATACTGCGGGTGGTGTGGCGAACGGTATAGGACGCGCCGGGGCGCAGCTGGGCCTCATCGCTGAACCAGCACACCATGGTGTCCAGATCACGGCCGACCTGCGGGCGGTTGGCAGGACGGCAGAGCATATCGCCGCGGCCGATATCGAGCTGGTCGGCGAGGGCGACCGTGACCGCCTGCGGGGGGAACGCCTGCTCGAGCGGTACGCCGCCCGGACCCCAGATCCCGGTGACCGTGGTCGTGAGACCCGAGGGCAGCACGGTGATCTCGTCGCCGGCCGACCAGACGCCGCTGGCGACGGTGCCCGCGTACCCGCGGAAATCCGGTGTGTGGCTGCGGATCACATACTGCACCGGCAGTCGCGCGTCGATGAGATTACGGTCCGAGGCGATATGCACCTCTTCGAGGTGGTGCAGCAGCGGAGTGCCCTCATACCAGTCCATGGTGGCGCTGCGGTGCACGATATTGTCGCCGTGCAGCGCCGACATCGGGATGAAGGTCAGGTCCGCGATCTGCAGCCGGGAGGCGAAACCGGCGAATTCCTCCCGGATCTCGGCGAACCGCTGCGCCGAGTAGTCCACCAGGTCCATCTTGTTCACACACAGCACCAGGTGCGGGACGCCCAGCAGTGCGGCCAGGAACGCGTGCCGCCGGGTCTGTTCGACCACCCCGTGCCGGGCGTCGACCAGGATGAGCGCGAGGTCGGCGGTGGAGGCGCCGGTGACCATATTGCGGGTGTACTGCACATGCCCCGGGGTGTCGGCGATGATGAATTTGCGCCGTGGTGTCGCGAAATAACGGTGCGCGACATCGATGGTGATGCCCTGTTCGCGTTCGGCGCGCAGTCCGTCGGTGAGCAGTGCGAGATCGGGGTAGTCCTGGCCGCGTTCACGGCTGGTGCGTTCCACCGCGTCGAGCTGGTCGGTGAACAGGGTCTTGGAATCGAAGAGGAGCCGTCCGATCAGCGTGGACTTACCGTCGTCGACGCTGCCCGCGGTGGCCAGGCGCAGCAGGGTGCTCATCAGAAGTAGCCCTCTCGTTTACGGTCTTCCATCCCGGCCTCGGAGATCCGGTCGTCGGCACGGGTCGCGCCGCGTTCGGTGACCCGCGCGGTCGCCACTTCCTCGACGACCTCGGCGGGGGTGGCGGCGGTCGATTCCACACAGCCGGTGCAGGTGGCATCACCCACGGTGCGGAAGCGCACCAGCGCCTCCTGGGGTTCCTCGCCGTCGAGCAGGGCCAGGAACCTGGTGTGCGCCAGCAGCATGCCGTCGCGCTGCACCACCGGGCGCCGGTGCGCGTAGTACAGCGACGGCAGTTCGATACCTTCGCTCGCGATATAGGTCCAGATATCGAGTTCGGTCCAGTTGGACAGCGGGAATACCCGGATATGCTCGCCGGGGCGGTGTTTGCCGTTGTAGAGGTTCCACAGTTCGGGGCGCTGCCGGCGCGGGTCCCACTGGCCGTACTCGTCGCGGAAACTGAAGACCCGTTCCTTGGCGCGCGCCTTCTCCTCGTCGCGCCGGGCGCCGCCGAAGACCGCGTCGAACCTGCCCTCGCGCAGGGTGCGCAGCAGAGTGGCGGTCTGCAACCGGTTGCGACTGGACCGGGGCCCGGTGTCCTCGGTGACGCGTCCGGCGTCGATATCGTCCTGCACCCGGCCGACGAGCAGGCGTAACCCGTATTTCGCGACGGCCGCGTCGCGGTAGGCGATCACCTCGTCGAAATTGTGCCCGGTGTCGATGTGCAGGATCGGGAACGGGACCGGGGCCGGCCAGAACGCCTTGGTGGCCAGATGCAGCATCACCACCGAATCCTTGCCGCCGGAGAACAGCAGGACGGGACGTTCGAAGGTGGCGCCCACCTCTCGGAGGATATGGACCGATTCGGCCTCGAGTGCGGCCTGATGCGAGAGTTCGTACGTACTCGCCGCCGACTTCGTGTGCTGGCTCACGCTTAAAAACTAGAACACGTTTCTATGCGCGGTCAACGGTTTGCTGGATGTCGCCCACCCGCCGCGGCGGTGACCGCGTCGGCGGCGGCCACCAGAGCGGCGCCCCGGCGGGCGATTTCGGCGCCGGTGATGGGTTTTCCGACGTACATGGTGAGCACCAGTTGCTGGCGGCCGTCCGCGTCGTAGGTCGGCGCGGCGAGCAGGCTCACCGGATGTTCTTTGCGCGGCCGCAGGTCGGAGCCCAGATAGACCCGTTCGCCGAGGGTGGTGACCAGCTCGGCGACCGCGGTGCGCAGTCCCTCGGGCAGATCGTGGCCGGCGACCCCGGCGAGCAGCGAGTACAACCGGCGGCCCGCGCCGGTCATGCTCTCCACCAGGTAGCCGCGCTCGCGGCATTCGGCCACGATATGGCGCAGCAGGGCCTCGTCCTGGTGTAGCGGGACGGTCGGCGCGGTGGCGCGCCAGGCGTCGAAGGCGGGCTCGGTGTCCCAGAGCACATACATGAGCCCGACCGGCGGGGCGAACCGGTAGGTGGCCCCGACCTGCACCATTGCCGGCCCGGCGCTGTCCAGGACGCTGATTCGTTCGCCCACGACCGCGGAGGCGGTGCAGGTGGTGCCGTAGGTCGCGCTCAGTCGTTCCAGTTCGGGGTGGGCGAGCGCGGCGATGGAGAAACTCTGCTGGGCCACCCGGCCCGCGGCGATCAGAGCCGGGCCCGGGCCGTATTCGCGGGTGCGCGGATCGCGGGTCAGGTAGCCGGCTGCGGTGAGCTCGGTGAGGATGCCCAGGCAGGTGGGTTTGGCCAGGCCCAGGTCGCGGGCCATTTCGGAGAGTCCGGCCCGGTGGCCGCGCCGCGCGACGACATAGTCGATCACCTGGACCACGCGCTGGGTGGGAGCGGAGCGTCTGCCGACTTCGCGAACCTCCGATATTCCTGCTGACATTGACCGCTCCTAGAACAGGTTCTAATCTTCTCGATATCACAATGTACCAGGGCGGTACATATATGGAACACCGGGAGTATCGTGCTGACCCAGCCGTTCGCGGAATCGATCGCCGCCGCCGAGGAAATCATCAAGAACGCTCCACATATCCGCACCGCACAGGACCTCGCCGAGGGCTACGACTACCTCGCGGGCAGTATCCGCGCCGCCATCCAGATGTCGTGGGCCTTCGAACGGGACTTCCCCTTCTTCGTCCAGTCCACCGGGCCCTACACCAAGATGGCCCTGGACAACCCCGACACCCTCTACTGGCACGCCAACCTGCGGCCCGACGCCGAGTACGTGGTCACCGGCACCCGCGGTACCACCCGCGACCTGAGCTTCCAGGTACTCAACGGCAACTACTCACCGACCGAGGTCCCCGGTGGGGAGACCGCCTTCGACGACCGCTCCATCGATATCGCCGCCGACGGCAGCTACGAACTGACCTTGGGCCCCGGCCCGGGCGGCCGCAACCATATCCAGCTCGCCGCGGATTCCACCATGCTCGCGGTGCGGGAGGTCTACGGCGACTGGGCGAACGAGAAGGCCGGTACCGTCCGGATCGGCCGGGTCGACACCGTGGGCTCCGCCCCGCCGGCCATCACCTCCGACCTCATGGCCAAACGCTACGAGGTCGCGGGCAAGATGCTGGTCTCACGGCTGAAGACCTTCCTGGCCTTCCCCGAATGGTTCTATCTGAACCTGCCGGTCAACACGATGACCGAACCGCGGCCCACCCCGGGCGGGTTGTCCACCCAGTTCTCCTCGGTCGGCCACTACGACCTCACCGACGACCAGGTCATGATCCTGACCGTGCCGAAGTCCGACGCCCCCTACCAGGGCTTCCAGCTCGGCAGCATGTGGTATCTGTCTCTGGACTACATCAACCACCAGACCAGCCTCAATGCCGACCAGGCCAATGTCGATCCCGATGGGATGATCCGGCTGGTGATCAGTGAACGCGATCCGGGCCTGATCAACTGGATCGAACGCACCGGCCACGATCGCGCCTATCTGCAGTTCCGCTGGCAGCGGCTGTCCCGGGACATGACACCCGAGGACGGGCCGGCCGTGGAACTGGTGTCCTTCGACGAACTGCCCGACCGGCTGCCCTATTACAAGGAATCGCGCATCACCCCGCAGGACTGGAAGTCCCGGATCGCCGGTCGGCAGGCCGCGGTGGCGGAGAGGATGCTCGGCTGATGCTGTTGCAGGACAAGGTCGTCGTCGTCTCCGGGATCGGCCCGGGGCTGGGGCAGGCGATCGCGCTGCAGAGCGCGAAGGCCGGTGCCGATGTGGTGCTGGTATCGCGCACCGAGAAGCGGCTGCGCAAGGTCGCGGCCCAGGTTGAGGAACTCGGCCGGCGCGCGCTGGTGGTGCCCACCGATATCACCGACGACGCCGCCGCGCAGAAGCTGGTCAGCACTGTCCACACGGAGTTCGGCCGGGTCGACGCGCTGGTGAACAATGCCTTCGCCATGCCGCCGATGGTCGACCTCGCCGAGGTGGCCTTCGACGATCTGCGGATCAACCTGGAGACCAATGTCTTCGCCGCGCTACGGCTGACCCGCCTGTTCGCCCCCGCCCTCGCCGAGAGCCAGGGATCAGTGGTGATGATCAATTCGGCGGTCCTGCGGCACTCCCGGCAGCCCTACGGCCCCTACAAGATGGCCAAGACCACGCTGCTGGCGCTCGCGCAGAGCCTGGCCACCGAACTGGGACCGCGCGGTATCCGGGTCAATTCCGTGGCGCCGGGCTGGATCTGGGCCGACACGCTGAAATGGTATTTCGACTACCTGGCCCAGGAACGCGGCGTGAGCGCGGATGACATCTACACCGAGACCGCCGCCGATATCGACCTGCGCCGGCTGCCCGAACCCGACGAGATCGCCGACGCGGTCGTCTTCTTCGCCTCCGCGATGTCGCGGGCGATCACCGGAACCTGTCTCGACGTGAACTGCGGCGAATTCCACCACTGAGGAGAAAAGATAGTGAGCAGGGACAGTGTCGGCAGAGAAGATGTCGGGACCATCGACGATCTGCACGCCTCCGCCACCAAGGTGGTCGGACTCGACGATTTCGGCGACGACGACTACCGCACCGGCCTGTCGGTGCTGTTGGAGTCCTATGAGCACGACGCCGAACTCACCCCGTTCGGCAACAAGGTCAATCGCGCGCTGCTGCGCGGTGCCCTGATCGCCCGGGCCCTGAGCGAGGCCGGTTGGAAGCAGTACCCGCAGCACGCCGAGATCGCGATCGAACGACCGATCTTCGTGACGGGGCTACCGCGCTCGGGTACCACGGCGGTGCACCGCCTGCTCACCGCGGACCCCGGCCACCAGGGCCTGGAGATGTGGCTGACCGAGATGCCGCAGCCCCGCCCGCCGCGGGAGACGTGGGAACAGAACCCGGTGTTCGCGCGGCTGCAGGCCGGTTACGAGAAACATCATGTGGAGCATCCCGAATTCATGGGTGTGCACCATATCTCCGCCGACCAGGTGGAGGAGTGCTGGCAGTTGCTGCGGCAGTCGGCGATGTCGGTCTCCTACGAATGTCTGGGCTATCTGCCCCGCTACTCGGAATGG
This sequence comes from Nocardia sp. NPDC050799, assembly GCF_040654015.1. NCBI lineage: Bacteria > Bacillati > Actinomycetota > Actinomycetes > Mycobacteriales > Nocardiaceae > Nocardia > Nocardia sp. NPDC050799. The sequence goes on along the minus strand of NZ_JBFAHF010000009.1, from coordinate 110,765 downwards.
CTGTGCGAGCAGGACTGGACACCGGCCTACGCCCGGCATCGCCGGAATCTGCAACTGATCGGCCTCAACGACCCCGGCCGGCGATGGGTGCTGAAGAATCCGAGCCATCTGTTCGCCCTCGACGCGCTGCTCGCCGTCTATCCGGACGCGCTGGTGATCCAGATGCACCGGGTGCCGCGCACCATCGTCGCCTCGGTGTGCAGCCTGAACGAACAGGCGACGGCGGGCTGGTCGGAGAAGTTCCGCGGACCCGTGGTGGGCGCCGCGCAGCTGGAACTGTGGTCGCGGGGTGCGAATACCTTCCTCGAAGACCGGACGAAGCATCCGGCGGCGCAGTTCTGCGATGTGTACTACGAAGATTTCGTGACCGACCCGATCGGCACCGTCGAGAAGATCTACACGCGGTTCGGGATCGAGTTCACCGATGCGGGCCGGGAGCAGATGACCGCTCTGCACGGTGAATCCACCTCGGGGGCGGCGCGGCCCGTCCACAAGTATTCGCTGGACGATTTCGGGCTGACGCCGGAGGAAGTGGACACCGCATTCGCGCCCTACCTCGACGTGCACTATCCGGGTGGCAATCGGGTCTGAGCGGTACCCGGCGGGCGGTGGAACGGGGAACCGCAGGCGCCGCCCGCCCGGTGCACCGCGCTCGGCGCGGCATCCGGCCGGCCGTTACCGGCTTTCTGCGGTGGTGGCCGGATTCAGGGCTGGCCGGGCTTCAATACGATGAACAGGCCGTGGGCCTCGGCGCAGAGCCGGTCGCCGTCGTGCAGGGTGGCCTTGATCCAGACCTTGCGGCCCTCTTGGCGTTCGGCCCAGGCATGCAGCGCCAGTTCCTTGTTCAACGGCGTGATCGACCGATAGTCCACCGTGAGCGATGCCGTCCGGGTCACCGACCCGGAGTGCGCGGATCCGGCCAGTCCCATCAGATCGTCGAAGCCCAGCGAGATGTACCCGCCGTGGGCGGCGGCGTTACCGCCGAGGTGGAAGGTTCGATAGGTGATCCGGGCCTGGACACCGTCGCGGTTCACCCGATCCACCTGGTACGGCGGCAGGGTCACGTTTCCGCGGGAGGGCAGATCGAACCGGGTCCAGCCCGGTGCGTCCCATTCCGCACCGACATAGGCGCCCAACCGGTCGTTCAGCTTCTCCAGGATGCCGGCCGCTTCCTGCACCAGATCGTCCGGCGGCACGGCCAGCCGGGCACGGTCCATGAGCGTGCGCACCTGTTCCACGAAGTCGCCGTAGTGCGGGCCGCCGCGGCTGGTGTCGACAGTGCGAACCGCCTCCATCAACTCCGACATCGGCCGGAATCCGCCCTCGTGATGCTCGGCATCGGGCAGGACGTTCCCGGCCTCGTTTTCGCTCATGAGAACACGTTATCGTTACAGGTACGGGCGGGTGGCGGCCGGGGCCGCCGCACGAGGTGCGCGACCGGGCCGCGCGATACCGCCCCGGCCGCGTAGGCTGCCGGATATCGGCGGTCGGGGAGTGCGCCATTCCTCCCGGCCGCCGGAGCCCGTTCGTATGCGGATACCGGACGGGGCCAGTACGCACGCGGGGCGGTCCGGGGTCGGGCCGCGGGAGGACGACCATGCCGACGAGGCCACTGACGCAGCAGAGTTTCCAGCCGGTGGTGTCCACCAATCACATAGTGCTGGTGGACTTCTGGGCGACCTGGTGTGGTTGGTGCACCCGGTTCGCGCCGGTTTTCGAGGAGTCCTCGGAGTTACATCGCGATATCGTGCACGCCACCGTGGAAGCCGAGGCCGAACCGGCGCTCGCGGCCGCCGGGCAGGTGGACCGGTACCCGTGGCTCATGGCCTTCCGTGAGGGCACGCTGGTGTACTCGAAGGCCGGATTCCTGCCCGGTGACCAGCTCGAGGAACTCGTCCAGCAGGTGCGTTGGATGGATATCGACGAGTTCCGGCGCGAGAACGACATCCCACAGCCCACGGCCGCCGCGCCCGCGGCGCCGCCGGCCACGGCCGTCCGGGCGGGTCCCGCGCCCGGACCGCAGGCCTACGGCTGGCCCGGTCTGCGCACCGCGTGAAGAGCGGCCTCGAACCGGGCCAGATCTTCGCCGGTTACCGCATCGACCGCCTGCTGGGCGCCGGAGGAATGGGCGAGGTCTATCTCGCCCGCGATCGTGACTTGCCGCGGCCCGTGGCGCTGAAGTTGCTGACCCCCATCGCCGGCGACGATCGTGACGTCCGGGCCCGCTTCCTGCGCGAGGCCGACACCGCGGCGCGGCTGTCCCATCCCAATATCGTCGCCGTGTACGCCCGCGGCGAGGAACAGGGCCGGCTGTGGATGGCGATCCAGTACATCGAGGGCACCGATGTGGCGGCGGTACTGCGGCGCGGGCCGGTGCGGCCCGATCACGCGGTGCGGATCACCGAGGAGACCGCGCGCGCCCTCGATCACGCCCATGCGGCGGGCGTACTGCACCGGGATGTGAAACCCGCGAACATCCTGCTGGCCTGGGGCGATCAGCAGCAGGTGTACCTTTCCGATTTCGGCATCGCCAAAGCGCTGGACCGTACCGACGGACTCACGCGCACCGGAGAGTTGTACGCGAGTTTCCATTACGCGGCGCCCGAACAGTTCGAGATGCGCCCCGATATCGACCGCCGCGCCGATGTGTACTCGCTCGGCTGCACCCTCTACTACCTGCTGACCGGGCGCCTACCGTATCCGGCCGCGACCACCGGGGCACTGGTCAACGCTCATCTCAATGCTCCGGTGCCGCGGCCCTGCGCGGTGGATCCGCGGCTGCCGTCCGGATTCGACGGTGTCATCGCCCGCGCCATGGCCAAGAACCGGGACGAACGGTTCTCCGGCTGCGGTGAATTGGCCTTGGCCGCGCGTCGCGCACTCACCGAACCGGCGGTGACCGTGCCGGCCGTACGGACCGCGCCGGTTCCGCCGCCGCCCGCCGCGGGTGTGCAGGTCGGGCCCCGGCGTCCACGGCGCCGCCTGCTCGCGGTGCTCGCGGCTGTCGTCGTGGTCGCGGTGGTCGCTGCGACGGCCTGGTTCACCGGCCTCCTGCGCGGTGGGGATCATGCGGCCGCGCCACCTCCCGCCGATGCGAAAACCGCGGCCGAGCAGGCGGCCTGCGCGTACACCGCGCTCGTCGCGAGCTACGACTACGACGACCCGGCGGGCTGGGAGCAGCAGGTACAGGCCGGTGCCACCGGCCAGTGGAAGAGTCAGGCCGCGACCGTACTGCCGATGGCCCGGGTATTGATCTCCGCGGACCCGGAACGTTCCCGGGCGGGGGACACCAGCTGTACGGCGACCATGACCGGCGACACCCGTGCCGACGTCCAGGTGCAGGTCACCACTCTCAACCAGGTTGCCGGCGAGGCGGAGACGACGCGGGAGCTGGCGGTGTCCACGGTGATGGAGCTGGTGGACGGACGGTGGCTGTGCAGTGTTTTCAACGCGCCCTTCCTGCCGAGCTGAGTGACCTGTGATGGTTTGCACAGGTACCGAAATGGGCATCGTGGGTACCGAGCGGTTCGCTGGGCATATGCTGGCCGGGCTGCACGATGGAGGTAAGTCATGACGGTCGAGGTGCTGGCCGACCCGGAGCCGGGCGGGTCGTGGCGGGGTGCGCAATCCCCGGCCCGGCCCGCGCCCCCCGTGTCGATGATCGAGCGGATGACATCGATCCTGGACGCTTTCGAGCCGGCGACGCCCGTGCTCACGCTGCAGGATCTGGTGGAACGCACCGGGTTGCCGCGTTCCACGGTCCATCGCATCCTGGACCAGATGATCCGATTGCGCTGGCTGGCGCACTATCCGGGCGGTTACCGGCTGGGCTTGCGCACCCTGGAACTGGGTGGGCTGGCCGCGGGTCACAATGAATTACGGGCCGTGATCGGCCCCCTACTGCACGAGCTGTGCCAGCGCACCCTGTCGGTCGGGCATCTGGGGGTGCTCGACGGCCGTGATGTCGTCTATCTGGACAAGACCGGCGGCCGGCAGAGCGCGGCCGTCCCGACCCGGGTCGGCGGTAGATTGCCGGCGCACAGCACCGCGCTGGGCAAGGCGCTGCTGGCGAGCCTGGACCCCGGTGTGGTCGAAACCTCACTGCGCGAACAGCTTCCCCGGCTGACCCCGCGCACCATCGGCGACCGGCTGGAACTGCACCGGGAGCTGGTGCGTATCCGCGGCAGGCAGGGTATCGCCGTCGACAACGAGGAAGCGGTCACCGGAATCGGCTGTGTGGCGGTACCGGTCCGCCGCCGCGGGATCACGGTGGCGGCGTTGTCGCTGGCCACCCGGATCGGTTCCGGTCGCCCGGCGATCGATACCGGACGGCAGGCCCGGCAGCTGTCGGCGCTGGCCGCCGAGGCGGGACGGCTGCTCTCGCAGGACTGAGCCGGCCCGGCCGTGGGAGGCCGGCTCGTTCAGGCGCGGTTCAGCGCGGTGGCGAGTGCACGGCCCGCGGTCCGGCCGGAGAAGATGCAGCCACCCAGGAACGTACCTTCCAGGGCGTTGTATCCGTGCACGCCGCCGCCGCCGAAGCCGGCGACCTCACCGGCGGCGTAGAGGCCGGGCAGCGGGGTGCCGTCGGGTCGCATCACCCGCGAATGGAGATCGGTCTGCAGTCCACCGAGGGTTTTTCGGGTCAGGATATTGAGCCGGACCGCGATGAGTGGGCCGGCGGCCGGATCGAGTATCCGATGCGGTTTGGCGACCCGGGCGGTGCGGTCCCCGAAGAAGGTGCGCGCATTGTGGATCGCCGTCACCTGGGCGTCCTTGCTGAACTTGTTGGTGATCTCACGATCGCGGGCCACGATCTGCCGTTCCATCGCGGCGTAGTCCAATTGCGGGCCGCGGGCGAGGCCGTTCATCCCGTCGACGAGTTCGCGCAGCGTATCGGCCACCACGAAATCGACCCCGTGTTCCTTGAACGCCTCCACCGGTTGCGGGGCACCCTTGGTGAAACGGCTGCGGACTGTGGTGAGCCGGTCCTTGCTGGTGATATCCGGGTTCTGTTCGGACCCGGAGAGCGCGAACTCTTTTTCGATGATCGACTGGGTCAGCACGAACCACGAATAGTCGTAGCCGGTCGCCAGGATCGCCTTCATGGTCGAATTGGTATCGAAACCGGGGAAGCACGGCGCCGGCAGCCGTTTACCGTTCGCGTCGAACCACAGCGACGACGGGCCGGGAATGATCCGGATGGCGTGATCGGGCCAGATCGGGTCCCAGTTGTTGATGCCCTCGGTGTAGTGCCACATCCGGTCCCGGTTCACCAGGGCGGCGCCGGCCGATTCGGAGATACCGAGCATCCGCCCGTCCACATGGGCGGGCACCCCCGAGATCATGGTGCGCGGTGCGGGGCCCAGCCGGTCCGCCGGCCAGTTCTGCCGGATGAGGTCGTGATTGTGGCCGATACCGCCGGAGGTGACCAGCACGGCCCGGGCGTGCAATTCGAAATCGCCCACCACCGTGCGCGAGGACGCGACACCGCGGGCGAGTTCGGTCGGTTCGAGCACACTGCCGCGTACCCCGGTGACCGCGCCGTCGTGGACGAGTAGTTCGTCGACCCGGTGGCGGAACGCGAAGCGCACCAGGCCCTTGCGCTCGGCCTCCAGCACGGGATTCAGGAACACATCGAGGATGCCCGGCCCGGTGCCCCAGGAGATATGGAACCGCGGTACCGAGTTCCCGTGCCCGTCGGCGAGGGCGCCGCCGCGTTCGGCCCAGCCGACCAGCGGGGTGACCCGCAGGCCGAGGTCGTAGAGATAGTCGCGCTTCTCGGTGGCGGCGAACCGGACGTAGGCCTCGGCCCACTGCCGGGCCCAATGGTCCTCGTCGTCGCGGTCGAACCCGGCCGAACCCAGCCAGTCCTGTAGCGCCAGCTCGTAGGAGTCTTTGATACCGAGGCGCCGCTGCTCCGGGCTGTCCACGAAGAACAGGCCGCCCAGCGACCAGAACGCCTGGCCGCCCAGGTTGTTGCGGTTCTCCTGATCGAGTACGAGCACCCGGTGTCCGGCCTTGGTCAGCTCATAGGTGGCGACGAGACCGGCCAGCCCGGCCCCGACGACGATCACGGGGTACTCGTCGGCCGGTACCGGTTCGGCGGCAGAGGTTTCGGACACGGTTCACCCTTCGCTCACGGTGGCTATGGGCCGGAATGTATCAGACGACCAGGTCGGCCGGTCGGCGATCAGGAAGGGCGCCGGGCCGGGAATTCATCGGCCAGTTCGGTGAAGACCGCGCGGTTGAGTACGAAGGCGCGTTTGCCCTCGTCGAGGATGCGGCGCTGCTCGAGCTCGTCCACGCCGATCCGGTCGAGCAGCGCCCGGTACTCGCGTTTGAACGCCGCGGGATTACCGATCTGCTCGAAGACGTAGAACCGCACCCCATCGCCCCGGTGGGGTAGGTCCCAGAGTTTCTCCGCATTGCCGCGGATCACCTGACCACCGGAGAGATCACCGAGGTAGCGGGTGTAATGGTGGGCGATATAGCCGCCCGGCCACGTCCGGGCGCATTCCTCGATCCGCGCGGCGTAGGCGGCCGTGGCGGGCAGCGGCGTGAGCTCTGCCCGCCAGCCCGGGCCGGCGAGATGGGCCAGGTCCCGTTCCAGCTCGGCGATGCGGGCCAGTTCCGGTTTGATGAACGGGCCGGCCACCGGGTCGGTGGCGAGCGCGTCGGCATGCGCCTCCAGAGCGTGGTAGATGAACCAGAGCTGACCGGTGTAGCGGCGATACGACTCGATCCCCAGTGACCCGTCCAGCATCTCGGTGATGAAGGTCGAGTTCTCCGCCTCCTCGTGTTCGCGGGCGGTGGCCTCCCGGATCCGGGTGGAGAACGAGGACACGGCCGGTTCGGCGGTTTCGGGGGCGTCCGGCATCGAGTGAACCTTCCTGCGATGCGGTGCGGGCACCTCGCCCGCACCGATTGCGCCGGTCGCGCGGTGTGCCGGGCACACGGCGCGACCGGGCGGTCGACACCCCGACGATACCGGCTCCGGCGCCCGGTCAGGGTTACTCCGTCAGCGGCCGTCGGGGCGCCGCGCGGCGGGGAGCGGTTCGGTCGGCGCGAGCCGTGCGTCCGGCGCGCCGACACCCACCGGCTCGCCCACGCACACTCCCACCGGGTCCGCGAGACCGGCCGGTTCGGCGGGTACGAGGATCGGCATCGCTTCGGTAGGCAGGATGTCCTCGGTGGCACCCAGTGGTCCGGCCGGCAGGCCCACCAGAGCCGCCGGCAATGCCGGCATTTCCAGCATCTCGGTGGGCGATGCCGACGGTGCCACATCGGTCCGTACCGGCGCCGGGTCCAGGTTGTGCGTCCATGCCCCACGATCGAACTCCGGTACCGGCGCCGTCCCGCGCCCGGTCGGTTCGGGCACCTGCGGAGCGGGGGTCCGGGGCGCCGGCGCCGCGGCGGGTGTGGGCAGCTGCGGCGCCGCGAGTTTCGGCACCTGCGGCAGCTGCCCTGCCGCGGGGAAACCGGGAGGCAGAGCCACCGAGGTTTCCGGGTGGGTCGAATGCTGCACCGGAACGCGGAGGGGGTGGCGTCCCGGCGGCGTCGCCCGCCGCTTGCCCAGGTTCACGGTCGGACGCCGTTTGCCCAGGTTCACCGTGGGCCGCTTCCTGCGCTTGACCACCGGGCGGCGCAGGTTGCCGAACTTGCGCAGGATCGGCGGTCGGCGCACCGTCCGGTCGAACCATTCACCGAGCGTCACACCGCCGGCCAGGGCGCAGCCGATACCGAAGGCCGCCAGCAGTTGGTTCGCGCCGCGCGCCAGTTCGTCGTTGAGCAGGCCGTACAGCCCCCGGTAGATGCTCAGGCCGGGCAGCAGCGGGGTGATCCCCGCGAGCGCCACGACCAGCGGCGGAGTCAGCGCGCGCCGGGCGAACAGACCACCGACGAGGCCGATCACGATGGCGGCCGCACCCGCGGCGACGACCGGACCGAATCCGGCGGTGATCACCATCAGGTAGCAGATGGTGCCCATGGCCCCGCTGCCCGCGGCCGCGGCCAGGGCCCGTCGCTCCGCATAGCAGGCCAGCGCGAACGCCAGCGCCGCGGCGGCACCGGCCACGACTTGGACCGGCAGGTTCGACAGCCCGTGCCCGGGGCTCATATCCAAAGGGACCGTGGCGTCGAACATCTCGCCGATGCGCAGGGTCAGTGCGATACCGGCGATGATGCCGCCGGTCATCATCAGCAGTTCGAGCATGCGCGCGGCCGCGGTGATCGGCGCACCGGTGATCGCGTCCTGCACCGAACCCACCAGGCTCAAACCACTGAGCAATACCGTGATCCCGGCCGCGATGATCAGCGTGGGACTCACCGAGATACCCAATGGCCCGGCGAAGGCGGCCAGGACGACCGCGGGGACGGCTGCGATCGCGCCGCCCACCAGATGCTGGAAGAAGAACGGCAGGCCGCGCCGGTTGAGCGCCCGGTTGGTCCGGTCGATCAACGCCGTGGTGACGAAGCTGAGCGCCGCCACCAGGAAACCGCCGCCGAGCAGCAGCGAAATCGCGGCCGCCATGAGCGACCAGCCGAAGGTGGCCGTCCATCGCTTGTACGGATGGGGCGCGGAGGTGATGGCATCCAGGGCCTGGCGCGCTTCGTCGGGCGGCACGACATCGCGGCGGATGCGGCGGGTGAGCCGGTCCACCGCGGCGAGCCGGGTGAAGTCCAGCGAGCGGTACTGTACGACGCGCATCGAACTCGCCGACGGCAGCCGCGCGCCGCGGTGCGCGTAGATGCGGATGGCGTTGTAGGTGACCTCGACATCGCAGGCCGACAACCCGTACGTGGCGGCAATGAACCGCACCGTGGTTTCGGTATCGGTGACGGCCGAACCCGAAGCCAGCACGACCTCACCCATGCGCACCGCGAGATCGAGTACCTCGGCGACCGCGGCGTCATCGGAGAGATCGATGGGCTGCAGCGGTGCGGGGGCGGACACGATCGTGTCGGCGGTGGCGGGACGATCGGCGACCAGCTTGCTGATGGCGCCGGTGAGGACGGGCAGGCGCAGGGGGTTTCGCCGGGAGTCGGCGTAACCGGATGGGTCCGGGGAGATCAGTGGTTGGGAGGTCGCTCCTTCCAGAATTCCTTGCGCAGCCATAGCCGCGAAGGTAGTGGCCGGAGGGGCCTCTTTTCCACCACAAACGGGGTCTGGGAAATGTGACGTTTGTTACGGACCGGTTTATTTGACATGCCGATTGGAGAAAACGTCCCGATCGCCCTGCTGACCTGGGCCGTCTCCACAGACGCCATACCCGGTTGCGGGGGCGTTACACAGTACGTGTTCTGCGTTACACCGCCGCGTGTGTGGACCTCCGCGTTCGCTCCGGCCATGCGCGGTGTGTGACGGGCTGTGTCGGCTGTGCCCGCTAGGGTCGGAGGTATGAGCACCGGCAGCACTTCGACAGCGCAACGTTTACGTGCGGCACTGGACGGGCCGTGGGGCGAGGTCCGGGAACAGGCCCGCACTCAGCTCGCGGGGCCGGAGTACGCCGGCGATCCCGGCCTGGATCTGCCCGAGGCGCGGGCTCGGGTGCTGGAACAGATGCGGTCGCTGGCGAAACTCGATTACGCCGAGCGAGGCTTCCGGCGGGAGAACGGGGGCACCGGGGAACCCGGCGCGGCCGTCGTCGGCCTCGAGATGCTCGCCTACGCCGATCTGTCGCTGTGGGTGAAGTCCGGCGTGCAGTGGGGGCTGTTCGGGGGTGCGGTGGAGAACCTGGGTACCGAACGGCACCGTGCGCACATCCGGCGGCTGATCTCGCTGGATCTGCTCGGCTGTTTCGCCATGACCGAATCCGGGCACGGGAGCGATGTCGCGAATCTGGAGACCACCGCGACCTATGACCCGGCCACCGAGGAATTCGTGATCCACACGCCGACCCCCTCGGCGCGTAAGGACTACATCGGCGGCGCCGCCGAACACGCGCGGATGGCCGCCGTTTTCGCGCAGCTGCGGACCCCGGCGGGCGAGCACGGAGTGCACTGCCTGCTGGTCCCGATCCGGGACGAGCAGGGCAACGATCTGCCCGGTGTCACCACCTCCGACTGCGGGCGCAAGGGCGGGCTGCCCGGTGTGGACAACGGCCGCATCGTCTTCGATCAGGTGCGGATCCCGCGGGAGAACCTGCTCAACCGCTATGCCGATGTGGAACCGGACGGTACCTACCGCTCCGAGATCGACAATCCCAGCCGGCGCTTCTTCACCACCCTCGGCACTCTGGTCCGCGGTCGGGTCAGCGTCGGTGGCGCCGCGGCGGCCGGCGCCCGGGTCGCGCTGAGCATCGCGCTGCGATACGCGCTGAAGCGCCGCCAGTTCGGCGATCCGGACAACGGTAACGAGACCTTGCTGCTGGACTACCGGATGCATCAGCGCCGGCTGCTGCCGCTGCTCGCGCATTCCTACGCGCTGGCGTTCGCGCAGAACGATCTCGTCCGCCGGATGCACCTGGTGCAGACCGGTCAGGATCTGGCGCCCGGGGCGCAGCGGGCGCTGGAGAAGCGGGCCGCCGGCCTGAAGGTGGCGCAGACCCGCCATGCAACCCGCGCCATCCAGGAATGCCGCGAGGCGTGCGGCGGCGCCGGCTACCTGACGGAGAACCGGCTGGTGACCCTGAAGGCCGATAGCGATGTGTTCACCACCTTCGAGGGTGACAATGTGGTGCTCACCCAGCTGGTCGCCAAGGAGATCCTGACCGCCTACGCCGACGAGATCCGCGATCTGGACGCGCTGGGCTGGGTTCGGTTCGCCGCGACCATGGCCGGCGATGTGGTGCGGAAACGGTCCGGGGTGCGTCAGCTCATCCAGACCCTGCGCGACCGCGGCGGCGAGACGGTCGACGAGGGCGATCTGGGGCGCCGCGATACGCAACTGGCCTTGTTCGCGGACCGCGAGGACTATCTGACCCGCACGGCCGCGCACCGGTTGCGGGCGCGCGCGGAGGAGACCGAACCGTTCGAGGCGTTCAACAACGCACAGGACCATATTCTCGCCGCGGGCGCCGCCCATATCGACCGGCTGATCCTCGAGGCCTTCATCGAGGGCATCGCCGATATCGAGGAGGAGGAGCCCCGCCGGCTGGCCGAAACCGTCTGCGATCTGTACGTGTACTCGATCCTCGAGGAGAATTCGGCCTGGTACATCATGCACCGCTTCATCTCGGTGGAACGGGCCAAGGCGATCCGGCGCGGGGTGAACGAACTCGTCGACCGGCTCCGCCCGGACGCGCTCACGCTCGTCGAGGGGCTGGGTGTGCCGGAGTCCATGCTGGGTGCCGCGATGCTGGACGACGCGAGCGTGTACGAGCGCCAGTAGCGGGCAGCCGGGGCCCGGCCCGCGTTCCCAACCTCTCAGGTCAGTACAGCTAACCGGACCGGGACCCCGCCGGGCGAGCGAGGTGTACAGCGACCCAGTAGAGGCCGATGGCCAGCGCGATACCGGCCGCGGCGCCGCCGAGGACGTCGGTGGCGAGGTGATAGTCCAGCGCCACCATCCCGACGCCCGCCCCGAACCAGGCGACGGCCGTGAGCGCGATGATCAGCGCGCGGGCGCGCACCGAGCGCAGCAGCAGGACCAGGGTGGTCACCACCGCCACCAGGTGCACGGTATGGCCACTGGGATAGGCGAGATAGTCGTGCAGGGGGCGTGACCAGAACGGTTTCAACGCCCAGGCGTTGATCGCGACAGCGGTCTCCGGCACCAGCACCATGGTCGTGGTCTCCCACCATTTGCGCTGCCAGGCGAACCATGCGGCACCACCGCACAGGACGGCCAGGACCACCCCGGTATTGGTCGCGAGGGTCAGTACCTCGGCGATCCAGGGCCGCGGATCCAGTCGTGGATCGACGCGTTCGTTCACCGCGAGATCGAAGGTGGTCTCTCCGCCGCCCGGCGGGAAGGACCACGGGAGGGCGGCCGCGACGGTCGCCCCGGCGGCCGCGGTCGCCGCGGTGGTGAGCGGGTTCGCGATGCTGCGGGGACCGCGGACCCGGCGGATTTCGGCGGTACCTGCCGCTTCGTCGGTGCCGGCGTGGGACGGGTGCGCGTCGGCGGCGTCCGGTGTTCCCGGACGGTCTGCGCCCGTGCGCCGGATACGGCCGGTGGGCCGGTCCGCGCCGAACGGATCCGGCGCCCCGGATGCTGTGCTCACGGTCCGACCCTAGTGGGCGCAGCCTGTCGAAGCCCATCCGCGATTCGTACGTGGCCGGAGAGGTACGCAGGACGTGCACGGCCGGAGCGAGCACCCGGGCACGTAGGACGCGCATGGCCGGAGCTGGGACGGGGGTACGCGGGGTGCGCAGGGCCGGAGGGTGGTTCTTGGGAGGCCGGGGTGCCACAGGCGGCGACGAGCACGAGCGTTCCAGCGCGGCACAAAGATGTCTCTTCCCCGGCGGTCTCCGTGCAAGACGGACGGTCAGGTAGGCAACCGGGCCCGGACCGCGCGGTGCCCGAGCGTCCGGCAGACAATGCGAACGGTCCGTCAGCACCTGTCGGTTCGGTCGCCGGAGTGGCCCGGCAGGAGTTGAGCCGCGAGTGATCGTGCCGTGGCCGTGAGTGTGGCCGTGTCCAACCCGGTCCTGCCCATGAACACGATCCCTTGTTGCGCGGCCAGGAGGGCCCGCGCCAGTGCGATCGGATCCACTGCGGCCGGCAGGTCGCCCTCGCGTTGGGCGCGGGCGACGCAGTCACCGATCAGCGCGGTGGACGTCTCGTCGGTGCGGTGGGCGTGGGCGAGGACTTTCGGATCGGCGTTGCCGAGTTCACAAGTGCTGTTGGCCATCAGGCAGCCACGCCGCGTACCGGCGCCGGTCGGGTCGTCGATCGGCGCCTCGAGGAGCATGCGTAATGCGTCCACAGCCCGTGGAGCCTCGGCGAGGGCTTTCCGAAGATGGCCATGGTTGTCGTCGGTGTAGCTGTGCGGCGCCCGGAGGAAGATTCTGGTCAACAACGCGGGCGTCACCGTCGCCGGCCCGATCGACAGCGAGCTCGTCGACGAGTCCGCCTTGGACCGCCAGCTCGCCATCAACTACACCAGTGTGGTGGCCGCGATCCGGGCGGCGTTCCCGCTGCTGCCCGATGGCGGGCGGATCGTGAGTATCAGCTCCGGTGTGGGAACGCGGGTGGGTTTTCCTGGGATGACCGACTACGCGGGTGCCAAGTCGGCCCTCGAGGGCTACAGCCGCGGCGCAGCCCGCGATCTGGCCCACCGGGGCATCACGGTCAATGTCATCCAGCCCGGGTTCATCGACACCGAGATGAACCCCGCCGACGGCTCGGCCGCACCCATGTTCCTTCCGACAACGGCGACGGGGCGGTACGGCAGGCCGGAGGAGATCGCCGCGGGCGTTGTCTTCCTCGCCGGCCCGCAGGCCTCTTACGTCACCGGCGCAGTGCTGAGGATCGACGGCGATACGGCGCATAGCGCGGCCACGCGGCCGACGGCGAGCGGCCACGGACGGCGGCGGCGCACGAGCGAAGTCTCACCTACGGGTCGGACGCCTCCGGACTTGGCAAGCCAAACCCCCGCAGCCCGCGTTCACAACCTCACGGGGAACTACACCTAGGGCGCCGCCGTCCGGCCCGCGATGCTCACCCGGGGCCGTAGGTGAGGAAGGCGGTGATCAGGAACCACAGCATCCAGGCAATCGCGATGAACATCCCGAGTGCGAAGCCCGCGCGCATGGCGGCGCGGCCGAAGTCGATATCACCGACCTCGCGCGGGTACAACCGCCACGGGCTGTACCAGGGGGAGCGGAACCGTCGCGTCCCGGCGGCGCGTTCGTACTCGGCGAGATCCTCCGCGTACTGTTCGGCCTCGGCCTGGGCCGGGCCGCCGTGCCACAGGGTGACATCGATGGGCCCGAGGAACCCCTCTTCGAGCAGGCGCTGCGGTGCCGGGAGGTACGGCAGCATCCCCATCCCACGGAACGACACCGCCACATCGTTGGCGGTCCAGCGGTGCGATTCACGTTGGGCGAGCACGCCGAAGTAGTCCCGCAGCGCGTTTCCGTCGTCACCGAGGATCACATCGAAACTCGGGTCCTGCACCTTCTGCTCGATCTGCACGGGCGCGTTCTGCAGGGGCACGACCAGCGCGACACCGTGTACCGCGCGCTGTCCCAGCCCGCGGGCGGCCAGCCAGGTCTGCAGCGCGAAGGTGTGCTCGCGGGAACGGTCCAGCGGTGAACGGTTGTCGCTGGTCTCGAGTTCGGCGCGTACCCCGTTGAGGGTCCAGTCACCGGTCAGCGGGACCTGCAGGGTGCCACCGTGCGGCGAACGCAGTCCCGCGACATCGATGACCACACAGCTGGTGGGCGTCCACACCACGGCGTCGAAATGGTAGGCCTCGCCCTGATGGACGAGGCCGCAGTTCACCGTCGCGACCCCCTGTGGGCTCCCCGCGCCGTCCCAGCCGCTGAGCCAATCGACCAGGGCCCGTTCGGCAACGCTGTCGGTGCTGTTCTGTACCTGCACGAGCATGGTGACCGCCCTTCGCGTCCGAGCCGAGGCAATGGTGTCCGAGCCGAGGCTGTGGCGGCGCCGGCTGTGCGGCGCACCCCTTCGAAACTACCGGTCCGGCTCCTGCGCGGGAAGTTTACCGGCGCGAACCGCCGCGACGAGTTCGCCGTGATCGGCCTCGGCGCGGTCGGCGTAACGCACCGCGAACTCGGCGATCGCGGTGTCGAAATCCTCGTCGTCGCCTAGATAACCGCTGATCAGACGTGGATCCAGCGAGCGGGCGTGGGCGCGAGCGAGCAGCGCTCCGGCCAGTCGTCCGTAGTCGTCGAGGTCGTGCGGTTCGAGTTCCTCCGGGGCGATCCCGCCCTTGAGATTGCGGAACTGACGGACGATGAAGGGCAGCTCGCGGGTCCCGTCGGCGCTAGGTACGGACATGGTGGTCCAGCCGAGGAGAATATCGGTCTCGGTCTGAACCAATCTGGCGCCCTGCACGATTCGCTTGCCCTCATGTTTCGGCGCGGCGCTGCCGAGTACCGGCGCCAGCGCCGAGGGCGCCGCCTGTTTGAGTTGCAGGACCAGTACCTCGCCCGAATTGCCGTGCAGCAGTGCGACGTAGCTGTGCAGCCCGACGCTACCCGTACCGACGATGCGGAACGCGATATCGGCCACCGCGAACCGGCTCAGCAGTTCCTGCCGTGATTCCCGCAGCGACGTACCGTAGCGTTCGAGGGCATCGATGGCCGCGTCCTCGACCTCCTGGCCGACGGTCGTGAGGAGCGGGGGGTCGGCGACGAAACGGTGCCTGTCGATACCGGTTTCGTGGTCGTCGATATGGGTCCACTTCCGCACGACCTTGTCGCTGTTGTTCTTCCGGGCCTTCTTGGCGGCCTTCTTGAAGTTGTCCAGCAGATCCTCGGCCTCGACGCGGTCGAGGACGGATTCGTCGGCGAGCGCGGACCAGGTGGTCAGGAACGGCCGTTCGGCGAGGACGGCCGCGACGCGCCGGTAGCTGCGCGCGGCGTCCGCGGCGGCGGTCCGGCATTCCTCCTCGCCCGTGCCACCGACCCGTCCCGCCAGGACCAGGCTGGCCGCGAGCCGCTCCAGGTCCCATTCCCACGGGCCCGGCACGGTGTCGTCGAAATCGTTGATATCCATGACGATCTCGCCGCGGGAGGTGCCGTAGAGGCCGAAGTTGCCGGCGTGGGCGTCCCCGCAGAGCTGGGCGGTGAAGCCGGTATCGGGGCTGCCCGCCAGATCGGTGGCCATCAGCCCGGTCGAGCCCCGGTAGAACGCGAACGGAGAGGCGATCATCCGGCCGATGCGCAGCGGGATCAGCTCCTCGATACGACCGGAGTTGCTCGCCTCGACGAATTCCACCACCGACGGCCGCCCACCGGTGCCCACGGCGCGGTTCCGGGCCGTGGGTGGCACCCGGTCGCGGACGGCCCGGCCGCGGGCGAGTACGTCCTCGGCGGGGGTGTAGGAGCGCAGCGGGATACGACCGGTGGACACGCGGTAACGGTACCGATCCGGCGGTTCGTCCGGCCCCCGGGTACTCGCGCGGACGTGAGGGCCGGTCCGGCTCAGCTCGCCCGCAGTGGCGTGCGGGGCAGGCGCAGCGCCCCGGGGGCCGCCACGGGAACCGCGGGCAGTATCGGCGCCACCGGAGCGATGCGCTGATACGGGGTGCCCAAACCCGGCCGGGTGTCCTCCTGGTTCTTGTTCGGCCAGAACGCCATCGCGCGTTCGGCCTGCGCGGTGATGGTCAGCGACGGGTTCACCCCGAGGTTGGCGGTGACCGCGGACCCGTCGGCGATGTGCAGGCCGGGATGCCCGTAGACCCGCTGATAGGGGTCCACCACGCCCGTCTCGGGCCGGTCACCGATCACACAGCCGCCGATGTAGTGCGCGGTCGCCGGAATATCGAGGACGTCGGTGTAGAGCCCGTGGGTGTCCCCGTCGATCTTGGCCGCGAACCGCCGGCCGACCTCGTGCGCCAGCGGGATCCAGGTCGGGTTCGGCTCACCCGTGCCCTGTGTCGTCGTCAGCCCGCCGCGTCGCAGGAACGAGGTGAGCGAATTGTCCAGCGACTGCATGACCAGCAGGATCACCGATCGCTCCGAGGCGTGCCGGGCGTTGAAACTGCGCAGGAACACCACCGGGTGGGCGACCGCGGCGAGCAGGAAGCGCAGGAACCGGAACGCCCCGCCGTCGATCACCGGGGCCGAGAGCGGGAACAGCGCGTTCTGCCCTTTGCCGTAGTGGCACACCTCGATATGGGTGTTCGCCTCGGGGTGTATCGAGGAGGTGATGGCGACACCGGCGGCGAAGTCGCGGCGCGACCGGCTCACCACCGCCAGGATCGCCTCGGAATTGCTGCGGGTGAGTTCACCCAGGCGCGGGGAGAGCCGCGGCAGTACGCCCCGATCCCGCATCCGGTGCAGCAACTGCTGGGTGCCCAGCGCCGCGCCCGCGAACACCACCTGCTCGGCGGTGAAGGTCCGTTTGCGCGTGCGGATCCACCGGTCGGGCCGGGCGGTATCGACGGCGTAGCCGCCGTCGGGCAGCGGCCGCACCGCGGTGGCGGCGGTGAGCGGGTGCACGGTGGCACCGGCCTGCTCGGCCAGGAACAGGTAGTTGGTGGTGGTCGTGTTCTTCGCGTTGTGCGGGCAGCCGGTCAGGCAGCGGGCGCAATGCACACAGCCGCTGCGGCGCGGACCGGCACCGCCGAAATAGGGATCGTCGACCTCGGTGCCGGGGGCGTGCTCGTTGAAGAACACCCCGACGTCGGTGGGGTGGAAGGTTTCGCCCACACCCATATCCGTGGCGACCTCGCGGATCACCTCGTCGGCCGGGGTCGTCCGCGGGTTGGTCGTCACGCCGAGCATGCGGCGCGCCTGGTTGTAGTAGGGCGCGAGTTCGGCCTGCCAGTCGGTGATGTGCGCCCACTGCCGGTCGGTGAAGAAGTCGGTGAGCGGTTCGTAGAGTGTGTTGCCGTAGATGAGCGAGCCGCCGCCGACTCCGACGCCGGAGAACACCGCGCATTTGCCGAGCAGGCTGATCCGCTGGGGGCCGGTGAACCCGAGTTTCGGTGCCCAGATGGATTTGCGGAGGTTCCAGTTGCTGCGCGGCAGCGACTCGGCGTCCCAGCGCCGCCCGGCTTCGAGGACCCCGACCCGGTAGCCTTTTTCGGTGAGTCGCAGGGCGCTCACGCTTCCGCCGAACCCCGATCCGATGACCACGACGTCGTAGTCGAACTCTGACATGATCTTCCTCTCACCCGACTCGATGATGAGATGGTTTCATACTCATTCTTTCATCGAATGACGCGGCGGGGTGTGCTGGCGCGGGTGGGCGCCATACGGTAAGCACACCCATGTGATGAGCGATTCGGGAACCGGCGGATCCGAGACCGCGGGCCGGGATCCCGGCGGTGCGCTCGCCGCGGTCCTGTCCGACCGGCTGCTCACTGTCCCCAACGCCCTCAGTGTGCTGCGGTTGATCGGTGTCCCGCTGTTCCTGTGGCTGCTCCTGGTGGAGCATGCCGACGGCTGGGCGTTCGTCCTGCTCATCCTGAGCGGGCTCACCGATTTCCTCGACGGCAAACTCGCCCGGCTGCTGGATCAGGCCTCGCGGCTAGGCGCCCTGCTCGACCCCTTCGTCGATCGGCTCTATCTGGTGACCACACTGGTCGCCTTCGTCGTCCGCGGGCTGATCCCCTGGTGGGTGGCCGCCCTGCTGATCGGACGCGACGCGGTGCTGACCCTGACCCTGACGGTCTACCGCCGGCGCGACCTGGACCCGCCCGAGGTCATCTATCTGGGCAAGGCGGCCACCTTCGCGCTCATGTCGGCGCTGCCGTGGCTGCTGGCCGGGCAGATGGACTGGGCCGGCGCTGGGTTCGGCGCCGCGTTCGGTGGGGCACTTCTGATCTGGGGTACGGCCGTCTATGTGTGGACCGGTCTGCTCTACCTGGGCCGCGCCGTCGCCGTGGCGCGCCGGATCCCGCCGGCGCCCGCCGGAGGCCGTGCCACACACGGCGGGGATACCGGCGCGGCAGAGGGCGGCGGGCTCGCATAGAGTTGCGGGCATCGTGCACGACGACACGAGGAGAGGACATCACGTGAGCCGGGTTCCGGAGGATCTGCGTTACACCGCGGAACATGAATGGGTACGTCGGATCGAGCCCACCCGTGTCCTGGTGGGGATCACCGATTACGCCCAGTCGCAACTCGGTGACGTCGTGTTCGTGCAGTTGCCCGAATCCGGCGCCGACGTT
Source organism: Nocardia sp. NPDC050799 (assembly GCF_040654015.1). Classification (NCBI taxonomy): domain Bacteria; kingdom Bacillati; phylum Actinomycetota; class Actinomycetes; order Mycobacteriales; family Nocardiaceae; genus Nocardia; species Nocardia sp. NPDC050799. Next base: position 92,013 of record NZ_JBFAHF010000009.1, on the reverse strand, counting down.
GCCGCCGGGGACGGTATCGGCGAGGTCGAATCGACCAAGAGCGTTTCCGATATCTACGCTCCACTGAGCGCGAAAGTCGTTGCAGTGAACCAGGAACTGGAGGCGAATCCGGAAACGCTGAATATCGATCCCTACGGTGAGGGGTGGTTGTTCGAACTCGAGATGGCCGATGCGACCGCATTGGACTCGAGCCTCGGTGAACTGCTCGATGCCGCGGGTTATCAAGGAGTTATCGGGGGCTGATCCAGCCTTCCCGGTTCTACCTGCACGGGTACGGCCCGGCAGGGTACGGTCAATGCCAACGGATGTGCCGCCCGGAGTCGGGGCCGCCCAGCCACGTCTTATCGCGGCATCTGCCTGCATGGTTTATGAGGTTCGAGGAGGAGAGAAACGGTGAGCGAGAACAAAGACCCGGGTTACGGGGAGACCGCGGCCGAGACGACGTCGGTCTTCCGCGCGGATTTCCTGAACGAGGTCGACGCATCGCGCTCCGGCGAGCCGACCGGTGAACAGCCGGTGCAGGGTGTCGAGGGTCTTCCGGTCGGGGCGGCGCTGCTCGTCGTCAAACGCGGCCCGAACGCGGGTTCGCGTTTTCTGCTGGACCAGCCCACCACCTCGGCCGGTCGGCATCCCGACAGCGATATCTTTCTCGATGATGTCACCGTCAGTCGTCGTCATGCCGAGTTCCGGCAGGACGAGGATTCCTTCCAGGTCGTCGATGTGGGCAGCCTGAACGGCACCTACGTCAATCGCGAGCCGGTGGATTCGTCGGAGCTGCAGAACGGTGACGAGGTACAGATCGGCAAGTTCCGGCTGGTTTTCCTCACGGGTCCGCGGACCCAGGAGGCCGGTTCGGCGGCCGGTGCGGGAAGTCTGTGAACAGCTGACGATCGGTGCGCCGGTCCGGGTGATCGGCGCCTCGGCATGAAAGACTCGAGATCATGACAGGCGCGGCGCAGCAGTGGGCGCACGGAGGGATGTCGATCGGCTCCGTGCTCGATCTGCTGCGACCGGATTTTCCGGATATCACCATTTCCAAGATCCGCTTCCTGGAAGCGGAGGGCCTGATCCGGCCGGAGCGGACGCCGTCCGGCTACCGCCGGTTCTCGGTCGCGGACTGCGAGCGGTTGCGTTTCGTCCTGACGGCGCAGCGCGATCAGTACCTGCCGTTGAAGGTGATCAAGGAACAACTCGAGGCGATCGACAGCGGTGCCGCGACGCTCGGGGTGCGGGAAGCCCGCGCCCGGGCGCGGACCGCCCGGCCGGATACGGGGCGCTCGGAGCCGGAAAACGACGGCGCCGAGGTGCTGCCGCGCCCGCCGCGCCGGCTGGGTGTGCCGCCGGGCCGGGTCACGCCGGACGATTTCGAGTTCGATCATCAAATTCGGGTGACCCGGGCGGACCTGCTGGACCGGGCCGGGATCGATGAGGCGTTCCTCAGCGATCTGATCCGGGCGAATTTGATCATCCCGGGCCCGGCCGGGTTCTTCGACGCCGATGCGGTCACTCTGGCGGCGACCGCCAAGGCGATGGCCGAATTCGGTTTGGAGGCGCGGCATCTGCGGGCGTTCAAACTCGCCGCGGACCGGGAGGCGGCGCTGGTGGCGCAGATCGTGGCACCGATCGCCAAGAGCCGCGACGCCGGCGCCCGGGCGCGGGCCGAGGAGACGGTCCGCGAGCTTGCCGCGCTGTCGCTGACGTTGCACGCGAGCCTGGTGAAGGCGTCGGTGCGCAACTCGCTCGGCGGATGAGCCGAGCGCCCGATTCCCGCCGTCATCGGCGGAATCCGGTCTGACCTGCGGCCGAGCGGCCGGGGGGTACGCCGGTGGCAACACACCGATTCCGGTGTCCGTCAGCGATCGCGGCGCCGCGTCGAATTCGCCTAGACTCGTGGTACGGCGAGTCCTGCATCGGCGAGGGCGGGCAGCCGGGGAGTATGGGAGGCAGTGCGATGAGCGAAATGCGCGTGATCGGCATCCGGGTCGAGCAGCCACAGAACCAGCCCGTCCTGCTGCTGCGGGAGGCGGAGGGGGAGCGGTATCTGCCGATCTGGATAGGACAGGCGGAGGCCACGGCCATTGTGCTCGAACAGGAGGGCGTCACACCGATCCGGCCGCTCACCCACGATCTGATCAAGGTCTTGATCGCGGATCTCGGGCATACCCTCGAGGAGGTTCATATCGTGGACCTGAAAGAAGGCACGTTCTACGCCGATCTCGTCTTCGAGAACGAAGTGCGGATCTCGGCGCGGCCGTCGGATTCGGTGGCGATCGCCCTGCGGGTCGGCTGCCCGATCTACGCGGCGGAATCGGTGCTCGAGGAAGCCGGTCTGGTGATGCCCGACGAACGCGAGGACGAGGTCGAAAAGTTCAAGGAGTTCCTCGAGTCGGTCTCGCCGGACGATTTCAAAGCGACCGACAGTTGAGCACCGCATTATTTTCTAGACCTCAACTACAGGTCGAGACTGTTACCGCGCGTCGCGTTTGGTTCGGCACTGCTGCGGCCGAGAGAATGGGAAGAGTAGCCTCATAGACGACGCCGGGCCGTCGGCTATAGGCACTGATCGGCGGAGCAAGGGAGTAGTTCAGTGGCAGAGAATATGCGGGATATGCGATCGGAAGAGGACCCGCCTCGGCGCTACGAAATACAACCCGGATTGTTCCCCGACGATTCGGTTCCCGACGATCTGGTCGGATACCGGGTGCCGACAGCCTGTCAGGTCGCCGGTATCAGTTACCGGCAACTGGACTACTGGGCGCGGACCGGCCTGGTGGCGCCTTCCATTCGCGGGGCGGCGGGTTCGGGCAGTCAGCGGCTGTATTCGTTCAAGGACATCCTGGTCCTGAAAATCGTCAAGCGGCTCCTCGATGCCGGTATTTCGCTGCAGAACATCCGTATCGCCGTCGACCATCTGCGTAGTCGCGGAGTAGAGGATCTGGCGAATATCACCCTGTTCTCCGACGGGACGTCGGTATACGAGTGCACCTCACCGGAAGAAGTCGTCGATTTACTGCAGGGCGGCCAAGGGGTATTCGGTATTGCGGTGAACAGTGCCATGCGGGAGCTCACCGGCGCCATCGCCGCATTCCCCGCCGAGCGTGCCTCGGAGACCAGCGAACGTCCCGAGGACGAATTGTCCTATCGCCGCAAGGCGCGCCTGACCCGTAAAACGGGCTGATCGCTCGTCGGTGACCACGGGCCGCCGGATGAGGGATTGACACATACCGGCGGGTGGTTCCCCGGTGTCGCTGCTCACCGGGCTAGACTTGGCGGGCGCCGTAGCCGTGCGGGAGAGTCCCGGATCCTCGCCGGATCCGGGCGCCGAAGGAGCAGCACCTCCCCGTCAATCTCTCAGGCCCCAGGACCGTGCGGGAACCGGCGCCTCTGGAAAGTGGTGGCTGCGGGCCACCCGCCCAAGGTGAAAGGTGGACCGGAGCGAGATCCGGCCGCCGAAGCTCTCAGGCGCCGCGACAGAGGGGGAGGGCCCCGAGCCGACCGTGCCGGTCGGCCGCCCCACCCAGGGAGCCGCGGTGACCCAGACCTTCGCAGATCGTCATATCGGACCGGATGACCACGAGTTCGCGCGGATTCTCGGCGCGATCGGCGTCGGCTCGGCCGACGAGCTGGCGGCGGCCACACTGCCCGCCGGGATCCGCGATGACGATCCGCTGGCCGGGCTGCCCGCGCCGGGCACCGAACACGAGGTGCTCGCCGAGCTCGCGGCGCTCGCCGAATCCGATCATGTCGCCACCTCCATGATCGGTCTGGGCTACTACGACACCCTGACCCCGCCGGTGCTGGTGCGCAATCTGCTGGAGAATCCGGCCTGGTACACCGCCTACACGCCCTATCAACCGGAGATCAGCCAGGGCCGGCTCGAGGCGCTGCTCAATTTCCAGACCATGGTGACCGATCTGACCGGCACCGATGTGGCGAATGCGTCCATGCTCGACGAGGCCACCGCGGCCGCGGAGGCGATGACCCTGTTGCGCCGGGTCAATCGCCGGGCCCCCGCCCGGTTGGTGATCGACCGCGACCTGTTCCCGCAGACCCGTACGGTGCTGGCCACCCGGGCCGAACCACTGGGCATCGAGCTCGTGGAGGCCGACCTGGCCGCGGACGGTCTGCCCGATGGAGAGTTCTTCGGCGTGATTGTGCAGGTGCCGGGGGCCTCGGGCCGCATCGTGGACTGGTCGGCGACGATCGCCGCTGCCCACGATCGCGGCGCGCTGGTGGCTGCCGGTGCGGATCTGCTCGCGCTGACCCTGGTCACTCCGCCGGGTGAGCAGGGCGCGGATGTATGTTTCGGGACGACCCAGCGTTTCGGGGTGCCGATGGGATTCGGCGGCCCGCACGCCGGGTACCTGGCGGTGCGCGCCGAGTATGCGCGCCAGCTGCCGGGCCGGCTGGTCGGAGTGTCCAAGGACGCGGACGGCGCCCCCGCCTACCGGCTCGCCCTGCAGACCCGCGAACAGCATATTCGCCGGGAGAAGGCCACTTCCAATATCTGTACGGCCCAGGTACTGCTGGCCATCGTGGCCGGTATGTACGCCTGCTACCACGGTGCGGACGGTCTGCGGGCCATCGCTCGCCGGGTCCACGCGCACGCGGCGCGGTTGGCCGCGTCGCTCGATACGGCCCTGGTGCACAACCGCTATTTCGATACCGTGCTGGCCCGGGTGCCGGGTCAGGCGGAGACGGTGGTCGCCAAGGCTGCCGCCCGCGGCGTGAATCTGCGCTGGGTGGACGACGACCATGTGGCCGTGGCCTGTGACGAGGCCACCACCGCCGACCACCTCGCGATCGTGCTGGACGCATTCGGTATCGCCCCCGCCGACCCGGCCGCCGCCGCGATCGAAGACCGGACCTCGGAGTTCCTGAGCCATCCGGCCTTCACCCGATACCGGACCGAAACAGCGATGCTGCGGTATCTGCGCGCGCTGTCGGACAAGGACATCGCCCTGGACCGCAGCATGATCCCGCTCGGCTCGTGCACCATGAAACTCAACGCCACCGCCGAAATGGAACCGATCACCTGGCCCGGATTCGCGCGGTTGCATCCCTACGCCCCGGCCGCCGATACGCCGGGTCTGCGGCGGGTGATCCACGATCTGGAGCGCTGGCTGGCCGAGATCACCGGATATGACGCGGTGAGTCTGCAACCGAATGCCGGCAGCCAGGGCGAATACGCGGGCTTGCTGGCCATCCGCCGCTATCACCTGGACCGGGGCGATACCCGCCGCGATACCTGCCTCATCCCGTCCAGCGCACACGGCACCAATGCCGCGTCCGCCGCGATGGCGGGCCTGCGGGTCGAGGTGGTGAAGTGCCGGGCCAACGGCGATGTGGACCTCGACGATCTGCGGGCCAAGATCGCCGACCATGCCGAACGCCTGGCCTGCATCATGATCACCTACCCGTCCACGCACGGCGTATACGAGAACGAGGTCGCCGAACTGTGCGCGCTGGTGCACGACGCCGGCGGCCAGGTCTATGTCGACGGCGCGAATCTGAACGCACTGGTCGGCCTGGCCCGGCCGGGCCGGTTCGGCGGCGACGTCAGTCATCTGAATCTGCACAAGACGTTCTGTATCCCGCACGGTGGCGGGGGTCCGGGGGTCGGTCCGGTCGCGGTCCGCTCCCATCTGACGCCCTACCTGCCCGGCGATCCGCTGGTCGCCGGGTCGCACGCGGTGTCGGCGGCGGAGTACGGGTCGGCGTCGATCCTACCGATCACCTGGGCCTACATCCGGATGATGGGAGCCGCCGGACTGCGCCGGGCCACTCTCACCGCGATCGCGTCGGCCAACTATCTGGCGCGCCGCCTGGATGAGTACTACCCCGTCCTCTACACCGGCGACAACGATATGGTCGCCCACGAATGCATCCTGGATCTGCGCGAGATCACCAAGCGCACCGGTGTCACCGTCGACGATGTGGCCAAACGGCTCGCCGACTACGGGTTCCACGCGCCGACCATGAGTTTCCCGGTGGCGGGCACCCTGATGGTGGAACCGACCGAGAGCGAGAACCTGGCCGAGCTCGACGCGTTCGCCGAGGCCATGATCGCCATCCGGCACGAGATCGATCGGGTGGGCGCGGGGGAGTGGCCGGCCGAGGACAACCCGCTGCGCAATGCCCCGCACACCGCGGCGAGCCTGGTCCGGGAATGGGACCACCCGTACAGCCGGGAGGTCGCGGTGTACCCGCTGGGTCTCACCCACGACCGGCCCAAGGTGTGGCCGGCCGTCCGCCGGATCGACGGGGCGTTCGGTGACCGGAATCTGGTCTGCACCTGCCCGCCGCTGGAGGCATACACGGACTGACGCGCGTACGGACTGCGCCCGGCCGGGTGCCGTTCCGCGGAACGACACCTCGACCGGGGCGCGACGGGCCGGGCGCAGCGTCAGGCCGGAACGAGGACCTTCGCGCCGTCCTCTTCGGCAGGACGCGAGTGGTGATCGTCGACCATGGTCTCTTCGTCGAACGGCAGTTTCCGGTCCAGAACGTCGCGCATCTGCTCGGCATCCACGGTCTTGGTCCAGGTGCCGACCAGCAGCGTGGCGACGGCGTTACCGGAGAAGTTGGTGAGCGCGCGGGCCTCGGACATGAAGCGATCGATGCCGACGATCAACCCGACGCCGTCCAGGAGTTCGGGCCGATGACTCTGCAGCCCGCCGGCCAGGGTGGCCAGGCCCGCGCCGGTGACACCGGCCGCGCCCTTGGACGCCACGATCATGAACACCAGCAGACCGAGTTGTTCGCCCAGGTTCAACGGCTGGCCCATTGCGTCCGCGATGAAAATCGAGGCCATGGTCAGGTAGATGGCGGTGCCGTCCAGATTGAACGAATAACCGGTCGGTACGACCACGCCGACGGTGGTGCGCTGGACCCCGATATGTTCCATTTTCGCGATCAGCCGCGGCAGCGCCGATTCCGAGGAGGAGGTGGCCACGATGAGGAGGTATTCGCGGGCGAGGTAACGGCACAGTTTGAAGATCGACACCCGCGCGACCAGCCGCAGCAGGACACCGAGGACGCCGAAGACGAACAGCAGGCAGGTCAGGTAGAACGCGATCATCAGGGTGGCCAGCTGGACCACGGCTTCCAAACCCGTCCGGCCCACCACATTGGCGATCGCGCCGAACGCGCCGATCGGGGCCAGCCAGAGGATCATCGACAGGATCCGGAAGACCAGCTTCTGGATCAGCGCGACGCCGCGCAGGATCGGCTCACCGGCCGAACCCATGGCCTGCACCGCGAACCCGACCAGCAGCGCGACGAACAGTGCCTGCAGCACACTGCCCGCGGTCAGCGAGGAGACCAGCGTCGTGGGGATGATGCTGTGCAGGAATTCGACGGTGCCGCCTGCTCCGTGCGCCTCTTCGGCGTACTTGGCGCCCTGGCCCGCCGACTCGGTGATGTTCAGCCCGGTGCCCGGATCGAGCAGATTGCCGACCAGCAGTCCGATACCCAGGGCCACCGTGGACATGGCCAGGAAGTACCCGAGGGCCAGGCCGCCGACCTTGCCGACGGTGGTGGCCGCGCGCACCGAACCGATACCCAGGACGATGGTGCAGAAGATGACCGGCGCGATCATCATCTTGATCAGGTCGACGAACATGGTGCCCAGCGGTGCCAGGGCGCGGCCGGCGTCCGGTGCGAGCCAGCCGACGAGAATGCCCGCCAGGACGGCGACGATCACCGCCAGATAGAGCCAGTGGGTGCGATCCCGCCGTGTTCGAGTCCGGTCCTCCATGACCTGGTCTCCTCCCGAGTTGTAGTGCGCGGGCGGGGTGAACCCGGCCACCACGCCCTGTGCAATGGTGGACCGATACGTGACATCCGTCACGCTTTTGTGCATTTCGTTCAGCGGAGGAGCTCGTGCGAACCGGTCGATGGTCCCTGGCGGGACAGGTCTTCGTCCTGCAACTGGTGCTTTTGGCGCTGGTCACGGCTCTCTGGGCCGGGTACGCGATACTGGACGCCCGGCGCGAGGGCGACCGGACCGTGACCCGTGAGGTCACCGATATCGCGGTGAGCGTCGCGGCGGCGCCGTCCACCGCGGCCGCAGTGCGGTCCCCGGACCCGACCGCCCTGCTGCAACCGGTGACCGAAAAGATCCGGCAGGCGACCGGGGTGGATTTCATCGTGGTGATGGCACCCGATCGCACCCGGTTCACCCATACCGACCCGGCGCGGATCGGTCAACCGTTCAGTGGGAACATCGACCGCGCGCTGGCCGGTGCCACTTTCACCGAGATCTATACCGGTAGCCTGGGCCCCTCCATCCGCGCGGTGACCCCGGTCTACGCCGATGGGCGCGTGATGGCGCTGGTCTCCGCGGGGGTGACCCGGGCGGTGATCGGGGAACGCTCCACCGCACAGTTGCCCGTCATCCTGGGTGTGACGGCCGTAGGCCTTTTCGTCGCCGCCGCCGGGTCACTGCTGCTGAACCGCCGCTTGCGCAGGCAGACCCGGGGCCTGGCACCCGCGCAGCTGTGGGCGATGTACGAACATCACGACGCGGTACTGCATGCGGTCCACGAGGGGTTGCTGGTCTTCGGGCCCACCGGTGAGCGCGCGGAGGTGGTCAACGACGAGGCCCGCCGGTTGCTCGAACTGCCCGAGGGGCCGGTGACCCGTGCCGATCTGCCCGCCTCACTCCGAGACCTGCACCGGCGGACCGTTCGCGACGAAACGCATGTGACCGCAGACCGGGTGCTGCTGGTCAACCAGGATGTCGTCGATCTGGGCCGCCGCGCGCAGGGCACGGTGACCACCATCCGTGATCACACCGAATTGCGCACGGTCCTGGGTGAACTCGATACCATCCGCGGTTTCGCCGAATCGCTGCGGGCCCAGGCGCACGAATCGGCGAATCGATTGCACACGGTCGTCACCATGGTGGAGCTGGGCCGCTACGGCGAAGCGGTGGAATTCGCGACCGCGGAACTGGAGTTGTCCCAGGCGCTGATCGATCGGCTGCTGGCCGAGGTGGGCGATCCGGTGCTGGCGGCCCTGCTGCTGGGCAAGGTGAACCAGGCGGCCGAGCGCGATGTCGAACTGACCGTGACCGCGGATACCGCCATGGATTCGGCGGCGCCGCTGTCCACCCGGGAGGCGGTCACCCTGATGGGAAATCTGATCGACAATGCGATCGACGCCGCGGCCGGTAGCCCCGACGCCTGGGTCGAGGTGACCGCCCGCGCGGATGCGACGGCGCTGACGGTCCGGGTGGCCGACAGCGGCCCCGGTATTCCGCCGGAGAGTTTCACCCGGGCCGCGCGGCGTGGATACTCCACCAAGGCGCGGCACCACGGTCTGGGCCTGGCGCTGGTGCTCGGGCTGGTCACCCGCCACGATGGCACCATCGGCACCGAGACCGCTCCGGAGAGTGCGGTCACGGTGCGCATTCCACGGGCGGAGCGCGGATGATCCGGGTGCTCATCGTGGAGGACGAACCGCTGATCGCCGACGCCCACGCGGCCTACCTCGGCCGCCTCTCCGGATTCCGCGCGGTGGGGCACGCCCGCACCGGTCGTGCGGCGCTGCGGTCCGTCGCGGCCGCGGCCGCGGCCGGTACGCCCATCGATCTGGTGTTGCTGGATATCGGTCTGCCCGATATGAGCGGCCTCGAGGTGGCGGCGACTCTCGTCGGGCAGCGGCCACGACCGGACGTCATCGCGATCACCTCGGCCCGGGATCTGGCCATGGTCCGCGCCGCCGTGGCCCACGGCGTGGTGCTCTACCTGTTGAAGCCGTTCACCTTCGCGGCGTTCCGGGACAAACTGGAACGGTACCGCGAGTTCCACGGCGCGCTGCCCACCGGCGAAGCCGCCGCCACCCAGGACGATATCGACCAGGCATTGGCGGTGCTGCGCACTCCCGCGCGGCAGGCCGGCACCCCGAAAGGTGTCGCGCCGGATACGCTCGCCGAGATCACCCGCGCCGTCCGCGCCGCGCCGGACGGGCTCACCGCCGCCGATGCCGCGACCTCGATCGGGGTCTCGCGGATCACCGCCTGGCGCTATCTGGAGCGGCTCACCGAGGACGGCGTGCTGGACCGGCGCGCCGAATACGGCCGCACCGGCCGGCCCCGGACCCGCTATCGCTGGCGGGAAACCCGGGCCGGGCGGTCCGGCTGACCGCGGGTCAGGGTGTGGTGAGCGCCCCCACCACGGCGGTGCCGAACTCGAGGTCGTTACTGCTCGGCAGTACGGCATAGCTGCCGCCGGTGCGCTGGGTCAGCGTGCGCAACGTATCGGCGCCCTGGCCGTCCCCGACGACGATGACGTCCACCCGGACGGGTGTCGCGGGATCGCCCGCGTCCTGGATGGCGGACAGGAGATCTTCTCCGCTGAGCGTGGACTCGTCCTCGGGTCCGTCGGTGACGAGCAGGATCGAGTTGGTGCGTTCGGCGGCGTAGGTCTCGATCGCGCCGCGATATGCCGCCAGCAACGCCGGATAGCATTCGTCGGTGCTGTCGGTGGCCGCCTCGATCTTCCCGAGCGATCCCATCAGGGTGCCGCGGTGCTCGTCGTCGAGGCGGGCGGTGCCGGCGATGACCCGGTACGGGTTGGCGCCGTCGACGTTCTTGCCGAATGTCCAGATACCCAGGCCGAAATCGGGCGGCATCACGTTCAGGGTGGAGGCCAGCGCGCCGACGGTATTGGCCAGGCGGGTGAGCTCACCTTCGGTGGTGCTCATGGAGGACGAGACATCCACCAGCGCGGTGGCGTGCACCCCGAGTACCGGGTTGCTGAGCGCCTTCCGGAGCCGGTCCAGCGCGGCGCGCGGCGGGGAGACGAGCTGCTGGGCCGGTGGCGCGGCGAAACCGGCGGCGATCAGGTCCCGCTGCTGTTCGGGCCTGCGCAGGTAATCGGCGAACAGGCCGGCGACGAGATTCTGTATTTCGTCCACCCAGGGGCCGGACATGATCGCGGCCGGGTAGTCGGCCACCGGGGCCGCCCCGACGGGGACATAAGCGGTCGCGCTGCCGTTGGCCGCGAGCTGCCGCTGGGTCAGGGGTACGGCGTGCACCGGGGCCTCGGCCGGTGCGGCGGACGAGAGCGTGGTCATCGCGGCGGAGAGGTCGGCGGCATCGGGTGCGGCGGCGGCCAGACCCGACACCGCGGAGACGGCCTGGCCGGATTTCGCGGCCTCCTCGGTGAGCGGTTCGGTACCGGAGATCGCGCCCGCCACGGCGGCGGCGACGGCCAATGTGCTGTCACCCGGGGGGAGCGCCAGCTCCAGCCCCGCCCAGCCCGGGAGACCGATTTGATCGAGTGAACCCTGCTGCAGCCGGGGCAGATCGGCCCATGAGGTCTGGGTTGCGGCCAGCGCGTGCCGCAGGATCTCCGGCACGGCGAGCACGATGGGACTGGACGCGATGGACTGCGGGGTGCCCTCGATGAGGCCGGGGACCCGCATGGACTCGATATCGCGGCTGGACACCGGTATCCACAGCCCCGGCCGGGGGCCGAGGATGGGATTCCAGGTGGCGTTCGAGGTGAAGGCGGCCACCATATCGGCGGACGGCCGCTCGGTGACGACGACCATCGCGCAGTGGTCGCGGACCACCGGCCGGGTCTCATTGTATCGTGCCGCGATGGTGCGGACCGGGTCGGCGACCTCCGGGTCGGCCGTCACGTCGAGGACGGTCTCGCCTTCCACACACGTGCCCGCGGCCGCCGATCGATCCGCGGAATCCGTGCTCAGTCGAGAACATCCGAAAACCAGTGCGACCAGGACCACCACGATAACCGCCGCGATCACCGGTCCCTTGCTCGATCTCCGGGAAGAATCGGTGCTGCGATGGGTACCCACGGGCAGTCAGTCTATGGTCCTGAACCGCCCCGTGACGCACCACGGTCACGACTGTGGGGCCGTGCTCGCCGCACGGCCCCACAGCGCCCGGACCAGCTTCGATCCGGCTACTCCCGGATCATCGTGCCCCGGTCGAATTCCTGCCCGCCCCACACGCCGGATTGTCCGGTGCGCTCGGCGAACCTCCGGCATTCGGGCCGGATCGGGCAGCGCCCGCACACTTCCCGCGCATAGGCGAAGTCCTGGGACGGGTAGGGAAACCAGGCCTCGTGGTTCGGGTCGCCACGGCAGGCGGCCCGATGCCATCCGCGGCTGTCGGAGACGGGCAGCAGGTCTGCCAGAATCTCGACGGTCATCTCGATCCCCTCCTCTCGTGGATCGCCTCGGTGGTGGTTGTCGTCGCGAGTTGCCGCCAGATCCGCCGCTGCGCCCGGGCGAGCGGGTCCGGCGGCCGCGGCTGCCAGAGCAGCCGCATACCGGCCTCTTCCGGCGTGCGGTCGGCTTTGCCGGTATTGCAGGTCACGCAGCACGCGATGAGGTTTTCCCAGGTGTTGGGCCCGCCCCGGCTGCGCGGCCGGATGTGGTCGACGGTGTGCGCATCCGCCCCGCAGTATCCGCACCGGTTCCCGTCGCGCCGCAGGATCGCGGCGTGGGTGGCGGAACCCTCGGGCCGGCGGACCGCGAGATGGGCCAGGTACCGGTAGCGGACGAGGCGGATCGTCTCCGGCAGCATGATCTCGGTGTGCTGGGACCGGATCGGGAAATACGGCTGCCGTATCACGACGGATTCGGCGATTCCACCGGTCAGCAGTACCACCGCCCGGTCGGCCGGAATCCGGGCCAGCGCCTCGTAGCTGGCATTGAGCACCAGGACACGGGTGTGTATCCAGTTGTCCGGAGTGAGCGTCGCCGGTTCGGCGACAGCGATTGTCGGCATGGGTATCACCAGGTTTCGACGGCCCGGGACGGCCGGGACTACAACGGATGCGGGAGAAGGCGGACGGTCAGCGCCGCTGCGGGAGGAGCCGGTCGATCACGCGATCGCCGACGGCGGGTTCCGGCTGCCGCAACAGTTCGCCGCGGACGCCCATCAGCCGTTCCGGTGCACTGGTGCGTGCCGCGGGATCGGCGTTCGACCGGGTGTCACCGGCCGGTGCGACTGGATACAAGACCACTCCTCCCTTCTCTGTGTCGTAGACCTACCGGGGTGGCGGGCCGGATGGAATACATGGTGGCACAGGGTGGTAGCGGTTGTCGGCTCATTTTTCCGGCACCGGATCGGAGCGCCACCGCCCGGCGGGCCGGAGTAGCCGGTGGACCGTCGCGGCCGCCGGAACTGCCGCCCGGCGGAGCCCGGGTGGTCACGGCGGTCCGGAGTAGAGTCCGGACCGGGCCGTCCGCGCCCCGCCCACGTGATCACCCGGCGGTCGGAGCGCCGCTACCGGTCGGTAACATAAACAGCGACTTTCCACCCGGTATTTCGCGGAAGTGAGGCACGTAGATGACAGAGCGGACAAAGGTCGGCGGGCTCGAGGTTGCCACCGTTCTCCACGACTTCGTAGAGAACGAGGCGCTCCCCGGTACCGGCGTCGATTCCGCCGCGTTCTGGGCCGGCGCCGAGCGGATCATCACCGAGTTCGCGCCGCGCAACCGGGCCCTGCTGGCCGAACGCGACGAGATCCAGGGCAAGCTCGACGCCTGGCACAGCGAACATCCGGGCGCCAAATACGACAAGTCGGCCTACAAGCAGTTCCTGGTCGAGATCGGCTACCTGCAGCCCGAGCCCGCCGATTTCACCATCGGCACCGCCGGCGTCGACGACGAGATCAGCAGTACCGCCGGCCCGCAGCTGGTGGTCCCGGTGAGCAACGCGCGGTTCGCCATCAACGCCGCCAACGCTCGCTGGGGATCGCTCTACGACGCGCTCTACGGCACCGACGCCATCCCGGAGACCGGTGGCGCCGAGAAGGGCACCGGGTACAACCGGGTGCGCGGGGACAAGGTCATCGAATGGGCCCGCAACTTCCTCGACGACGCGGTCACCTTGATCACCGGCTCGCATATCGGCTCGACCTCCTACGCCATCGTCGACGGTGAGCTCGAGGTGGGCCTGGAGGACGGCACCACCATCGGTCTGGCCGATGCCGGTCAGCTGGTCGGTTACCTCGGCGACCCGGCCGCGCCGCGCTCGATCCTGCTGAAGAACAACGGTCTGCACATCGAGATCCAGATCGATCCGGAGTCGCCGATCGGCAGCACCGATACCGCCGGTATCAAGGACGTCGTCATCGAATCCGCGGTCACCACGATCATGGACTTCGAGGACTCCGTGGCCGCGGTGGACGCCGAGGACAAGACCCTCTGCTACCGCAACTGGCTGGGCCTGATGAAGGGCGACCTCGCCGAGGAGGTCACCAAGGGCGGCAAAACCTTCACCCGGACCATGAACCCGGACCGGGTCTACACCGCCCTGGACGGGTCCGAACTGACGGTGCACGGCCGGTCGCTGCTGTTCGTGCGCAATGTCGGCCATCTGATGACCAGCGACGCGATCCTGGACGCCGAGGGTAACGAGGTGCCCGAGGGCATCCTGGACGGCCTCATCACCTCCCTGGTCGCCAAGCATTCGCTACGCGACGATGTGGCGCTCACCAACAGCCGCACGGGGTCGGTCTACATCGTGAAGCCGAAGATGCACGGCCCGGACGAGGTGGCCTTCACCAACGACCTGTTCGCCGCGGTCGAGGATGTGCTCGGCCTGCGGCGCAACACCCTCAAGGTCGGCATCATGGACGAGGAGCGCCGCACCACGGTGAACCTCAAGGCGTGTATCAACGCCGCCGCCGACCGGGTGGTGTTCATCAACACGGGCTTCCTGGACCGCACCGGCGACGAGATCCACACCTCCATGGAGGCGGGTCCGATGATCCGCAAGGCCGAGATGAAGACCCAGCGCTGGATCCTGGCCTACGAGGACTGGAACGTCGATACCGGTATCACGGCCGGCCTGCCGCACAAAGCGCAGATCGGCAAGGGGATGTGGGCCATGCCCGATCTGATGGCCGGCATGCTCGAGCAGAAGATCGGTCACCCCAAGGCCGGCGCCACCACCGCGTGGGTGCCCTCGCCGACGGCGGCCACCCTGCACGCCACCCACTACCACCTGGTGGACGTGTTCAAGCGGCAGGCCGAGATCGCCAAGGGCGGGGCGCGCGCGAGTGTCGACGACATTCTGCAGATCCCGCTGGCCGCGGACACCAACTGGTCCGAGGCCGACAAGCAGCAGGAGCTGGACAACAACTCGCAGTCCATCCTCGGTTACGTGGTGCGCTGGATCGACCATGGCGTGGGTTGCTCGAAAGTGCCCGATATCTCCGATATCGCGCTGATGGAGGACCGGGCCACCCTGCGGATCTCGAGCCAGCTGATGGCCAACTGGCTGCGTCACGGTGTGGTCACCACCGACGAGGTGGTGGCGAGCCTGGAGCGGATGGCACCCGTGGTGGACCGGCAGAACGCCGGCGATCCGGGCTACCGTCCGATGGCGCCCGATTTCGCGGGCAGTGTCGCGTTCCAGGCCGCGAAGGATCTCATCCTCGAGGGGACCGCTCAGCCCAACGGCTACACCGAGCCGATCCTGCACCGCCGCCGCCGTGAGGCCAAGGCGCTGGCGGGTAAGAACGAGGCGTAACCGGCTCCGATACGAACAGCGCGCAGTCCCCGCCCGCGAGCGGCCGGGGACTGCGTGTTCGTATGCCCGACGCGCCAGGAATGTCCACGCCGGGTCGCGGTGTTGCCCGGGACATGAAGGTTTTGATCGTCTACGCGCACCCGGAACCCGATTCGCTCACCGGAGCCCTGAAAGATGTGGCCGTCGAACAGCTGCGGGCCGACGGCCACGAGGTGCGGGTGAGCGACCTCTACGCCATGGGTTGGAAGGCTCATGCCGATGCCGCCGATTTCGGCGCGGTCGAGGAGAAGAATTTCATGCTGGCCTCGGGTGCGGCCTTCGCGAACGGCTCGCTGAGCGAGGACATCCGGGCCGAGCAGGAGAAATTGCTGTGGGCCGATACCGTGCTGCTGCATTTCCCGCTGTGGTGGTTCGCCATGCCCGCCATCCTCAAGGGCTGGGTGGATCGGGTGTTCACCTGCGGGTTCGCCTACGGCGCGGGTGGTACCGCCATTCCGCGTTACGGGGACGGCGTACTCGCCGGCCGGCGGGCGATGCTGGTGGTGGCCGTCGGTGGCCGGGAACCCGCCTACTCCGATCGCGGTATCAACGGCCCGACTGCGGATCTGCTGTTCCCCATCCACCACGGCATCCTCTACTACCCGGGCATGGATGTGCTGCCGCCGTTCGTCGTGCACGGCGCGATCCGGGTGGACGACGAGCGTTTCGAACAGCTCGCCATCGATCTGCGCAAGCGGCTGGCGGAGCTGGACAGCGCCGAGCCGATCCGGTATCGGCGTCAGGCCGGCGGTGACTACGATCGCTCGCTCCGGCTCGAACCGGGACGCGAGGGGCCGGGAGCCACCGGATTCGGGCTGCACATCGCCTCGTGAGGTGTCGCGGCGGCAGCGACGTGCCCGCCTCCTACCGGGAATCTTTCGCGCAGGAGCGGGTCGGGAGGGCTCGGGCTGCGGACGTTCCCGGGCAGGACTAGCTTGGTCGAGTCGAGACCGTATCCGGGGAACGAGTGGATCGGTTCCCTGTTCGATGGAGGAGAATTTTGCGAGTCCTGCTGGTCGCGAGTGCTTTCAACAGCCTCACACAGCGTGTGCACACCGAACTGCGCTATCGCGGGTACGAGGTCGCGGTCGAATTGGCGCTCGGTGACGAGCTGCTGCGGGCCCGGGTCGCGGTGTTCCGGCCCGATCTCATCGTGGCGCCGATGCTGACCACCGCTGTCCCGGAGGACATCTGGACCGAGCACACCGTGCTGATCGTGCATCCCGGTCCCAAAGGCGATCGCGGCCCCTCCTCGCTCGACTGGGCGATCAGCGAGGGCGCGTCCGAGTGGGGCGTCACCGTGCTCCAGGCGGTCGAGGAGATGGATGCCGGACCGATCTGGGCCTCGGTGCCCTTCCCGGTCCCCGCGTGCGGGAAGAGCGAGCTTTATCGCAATGAGATGTCGGATGCCGCCGTGGCCGCGGTGCTGCTGGCCGTCGAACGTTTCGGCGCCGGGGATTTCGTGCCGGAGCCGCTGGACTACGACCGGCCCGATGTCCGGGGCCGGCTGCGGCCCTACCATTCCCAGCAGTACCGCCGGATCGACTGGACGACCGACAGCACCGCCGAGGTGCTGCGCAAACTCCGCGCGGCCGATTCGCAGCCCGGCGTGCTCGACGAGCTCTACGGCCGTGAATATTTCGTGCACGGCGGCCACCACGAGGACCGGCTGCGCGGTGAGCCGGGCGCGGTGATCGCCACCCGTGACGGCGCGATCTGCCGGGCCACCGTCGACGGAGCGGTGTGGTTGCCGCAGTTGCGGCGCCGCCGGACACCGGGCGGACCGGCGACATTCAAACGGCCCGCGGTGGCGGCGCTGGGCGCCGATCTGCCCCCCGCCACCCCGGAGGTACCGGTGTCGGCGGCCGCGGCGGCCGTCCGCGATACCTGGTCGGAGGTGCGCTACCGCGAGGAAGGGTCGGTGGGTTACCTCGAATTCGCCTACGCGGGCGGAGCGATGAGCACCGCGCAGTGCCGCCGCTTGCTCGCCGCCTACCGGGAGGCCTGCGCGCGGCCGACCCGGGCCCTGGTCTTCGGTCCGGCCCGGGACTTCTTCTCCAACGGCATCCACCTGCACGTCATCGAATCGGCCGAGGATCCGGCCCGGGAGTCCTGGCACAACATCAACGCTATGAACGATCTCGTGGAGGCGATCCTCACCACCACGGACAAACTCGTCATCTCGACGCTGCCCGGCAACGCGGCCGCGGGCGGGGTGATGCTGGCGCTGGCCGCCGACGAAGTATGGGCCCGCGCGGCCGCGGTGCTCAATCCGCACTACCGTCTGATGGGCCTGTACGGCTCGGAGTACTGGACCTATTCGCTGCCGCGGCGCGTCGGCGCGGCCGAGGCCGCCCGGCTCACCCGGGAAACCCTGCCGGTGGGCGCGAAAGCGGCCGCGGACCTCGGTCTGGTGGATCGGGTGGGTTCCGGCGACACCGCCGAGTTCGCCGCCTGGGTGCGCCGGGAGGCGGAGGCGCTGGCCGATTCGCCCGAGCTGGAGAACCGCCTGACCGCCAAGAAACAAGTTCGCGAGGCCGACGAGGCCGCCAAACCGCTGGCGGAGTACCGCGCCGAGGAACTGGCGCAGATGCGCCGGAACTTCTTCGAGGAGGGCGAGCCCTATCACGAACTGCGGCGGAACTTCGTGTATGGCGTTGTGCCGCCTGCCACTCCCGCATACCTGGGGAGCTGATCCGGAGATCTCTCTTAGCTCAGTTGTGACATCAAGTGGCGAACGCACACCCCCGTAGGGTGAAATTTTTACTCTGCAGGCCCCCTCGGGGTGTGTCGAACTACTGTCCAGGTGGCCGCAGTTCGGAAATCGACTAGTACATCGGAGTTACACGTGCAGCTCGAGCACTTCAGCAATGGGTGGGTGACACCTGTCCTCGCCTATTTCATGTCGTTCATCGGGTCGGTGCTCGGTCTCCGGTGCGCGGTCCGCGCGCGGTCATCGGAGCAGGCCGGCGGCTGGCTGATCGCGGCGGCCATCGCGCTCGGCGGGGCGGGTATCTGGGTCATGCACTTCACCGCGATGCTCGGTTTCTCCATCGGTGGTATGACCATCCGCTACGACATGCCGATGACGCTGCTCAGCGCCGGAATCGCGATCGTGGTCGTCCTGATCGGGCTGGCGATCGTGGTGCGCGGTCACCGGGAGGTGATCGCCCTGCCGCTGGGCGGAGCGATCACCGGCATCGGGGTCGTGGGGATGCACTACCTCGGCATGGCCGCGATGAACTCCGGTGCGGAGATGGAGTACAGCGTCGGACTGGTCTTGCTGTCCATCCTGATCGCGGTGGTCGCCGCGACCGCCGCGCTGTGGTTCATGCTGCACGTGAAGGGCTGGGGCAACACCATCGGCGCGGGCCTGATCATGGGTGTCGCGGTGTGTGGCATGCACTACACCGGGATGGCCGCCATGAGTGCCCACCACGGTGACCACACCGCGGTGCCGGAGGGTGTCGCGCCGGTGGAATTGCTCACTCCGCTGCTCACCACCGTCGCGCTGGTGGTGGTGGGCCTCGTCGTCCTGGTCGGCGTGGCCGAACTCGAGGTCCGCTCCACGGCCGCGGCGAAACAGGAGTACGAATCCGACGAGGTCACGACCCTCACCACCGATCCCGCGACCCTCGCTATCAGCGGTCGGGAGTGGCCGCGGATGCCGGTGGACCGCTAGTCTGCCGCCTGTCGCAGTGGCGACATCGGGGCGGGGCTCTGGTTGTCGCCCGCGGCCGCGCGGCCTACTCTGGGCCGCCGTATCTGCAAGCCGAAGTGAGGATTGTTCGAATGGGTAGTACCGTCATCGATATCTTCGCGTTGATCATCACGCGAATCGGGGACTTCTGGACTTGGGCGTCCACCGGCTCGGCGGGCTTCCCGCCCCTGTGACCCGGTAGCGATTGCCGATACGGAGCCCGGACGCCGTGCGCGTCCGGGCTCCGTCGCGTTCCGGCCACCGCCCGAGCGCCGGGGTAGTGAAACACCTATCGGCAGTACGACGGTTCGTGGTATCGCTTCGTCGTCTCCTGGTGACCGCTCGAATCACGCGATGGCCGGGACCGCGTGATCACGAACCCACGACCGACTGCTGGTCCGCGGGGGGCGCATACACCGATTCGTCCACGTGCAGCACCATGAAACCGTTGTCCGAGCAGGTGACATACAGTGCGTTGCCGCGCCACTCCGGCGGCGACAGGCACCAGTCGGTGGAGACGTCGCCGAAGGCGAGTTTCCCGGTCCGCGCACTCAGCGCCTGCGAGGGATCGAACTGACCCTCGAGCACCGCGCGGGCCGCGCTGGGCGCGGTCATCGCCGGGATGCCCAGCAGCGAAGCCAGTGCGTGCGGCGAATCGACGAGTTCGAGGTTGCGACCGGTGCGGGCGGGTGGATTGAAGTAGGCGATCTCCCGGATGGACTGGGGGTCGCGGATGTCGAAAACCCTTATACCGGAGGAGATCCAGCCGCAGGCCAGGGCGGTCGGATCCACCGGCCGGTCGGCCGCGCAGTAGTGCGATTCGTAGGCGAAGATCGAACCGCCCATGGACGAGGCGATATTGCTGTCCAGATGTTGCGGCAGATTGATCTCTAGTTTGATCTTCGCCACGACCCGCGGATCGGCGTCATCGGAGATGTCGATGAGTTTCACACCTCCGGAGCCCCCTTCGTCCACGGTGTAGACGTGGGGTCTGCCGCCGTAGGTGACCGGAATGCTGTGCTGAGTGGCCCATCCGTCCGACCAGAACATCCGCCCGAGGTGATGGACCTGCGGGTTCGGGTCGCGCCGCTGGACCGCGCTGATATCGAGCACGGTGATCCCGCTGAGCGCCGAGAGGTACATGCGGTTACCGTCCGGGCTCACCCCGAACCCGTGCGCGGTGAGCCCGGTCAGCCCCTGCCACACGACGCGCGGATTCGCCGGATCGGTGAGATCCACGGCGCTGAGGAATCCGGGTGTGATCCCGGAGGCCCAATAGGTACGTCCGTCGGGGGAGAAGCCGCCCTCGTGTGTGGTGATCGGCAGCGGCATACCCAGATTCGTGCCGGGACCGGGATTGAGCAATCGCGGATGCGCGCAGTCGGAAATATCGTAGACCGACAGATAACCGGCGCCGACCAGCAGGGGAACGCCGGTACCCACCAGTAGCTTCCGCTCCCGGTTGACCTTCAGGCTTTCCCAGGTGCCGGCCACCATGGCGGGTTCGTTCAGGGTCGCCGTCGGTCGCGGATGCGCCGGATCGGAGACATCGAGCACCTGCACCCCGCCGTTCTGGTGCAGCAGGTTGCCGGGGAAGAACGTCCCCATATAGGCGCAGTGCTCGAAGCTGGTGGAGGTGATCCCGGCGCCGCGCCCGGCGAACTGGCCGACTATCGACATATTGCACCGGTAACCCTGCGTACTACGGCCGCTCTCGCGGTCGGCTGCCGGCACATCGCCCTGGAAACCCGGCTCGGGCATCGACCCCGGCCCGCACTCGGCCCGAGGCACCGAGGTCCGGCCGACATCGAGGAATTCCCGGACCTGACTCTGGATATCGGTTTGCAGATCCGCCGAGGCGCTGCCCGGCAGCATGACCGCGGCGACCACACCCACCGCCCCCAAGGCCAGTGCTCTGGCCCGGCGGATCTTTCCGAAGGGACGCCCCATTGCATCCTCACGCTTCCCGGGCAACAGTGCCCGACCCGGTCATCCGGGAGGGTTCGGTACACAACCCGTAATTTGTTCAGTAATGGTAGCGATCGGGGGCGGGTGGGGTCCGCGTTTTCACGAAATGCGCGAGCGGACGGACAGCCGCTTTCGGCGGTGCACTCGGCGGGTCCGTTCCTCCCGAGTGCACCGCGGCGCGGACCGATAACTCCCTTCCGAACAGGGAGAGCAGCGGTGGAAGGCGTTTGGGGGCCGGGGCGCTGTTCCGCGTGAGCCGTGTCCCGGTGAAATGGGCTCTCCCTGGCGCACTGCTGTCGGAGTCGCGAGCTATCGTTCGGTTCCGGTAACTCTGTGCCACGAGAGTGAGGACCGCAGTCATGTCGACCCCGCCCGAAGTTCGCCCCGCGCGCCGTGACGAAATCGGCGCGCTGACGCGCACTCTGGCCGCCGCCTTCCACGACGATCCGGTGATGGAATGGCTGTGGCCGGATCCGCGCCGGCGGGCACTCGGGCTGCCCCGCCTGTTCGCCGCCCAGACCCGGCATCAGCACATCACCACCGGTGCGGTCGATATCGCGTCGGCACCCTCCGGCGCGATCGGCGGGGCCGCCCTGTGGGATGCGCCCGGCAGATGGAAGCCGTCCCCCTGGCGTGAACTCCGCATGTTCCCGCAGCTCGCCCGGGCGTTCGGCGGGCGGCTGCGCGTGGGGAAGGAACTGGTGGACCTCATGACCGAGGTGCATCCGGACGAACCGCACTGGTATCTCGCGACCATCGGCACCGATCCCGAGCGGCGCGGCCACGGTTTCGGGCAGGCACTGCTGGGGTCCCGGCTGAAACAGTGCGACCGCGAGGGCATCCCGGCCTACCTCGAATCCAGCAAACAGGCGAATATCGCCTACTACGAACGATTCGGTTTCGAAGTGACCGCGACCATCACCGTTCCCGGCGGTGGACCGGACCTGTGGCCCATGTGGCGTGCGCCCCGGCCGCCTGGATGACCCACGCACCGCCTGGTGACCTCTCGGTTCGTCGGCGGCCCACATCGAAGGTCCTCGGCGGTGAGGTCGCCTCCGCCGGTGCGCCGGTATCCGGGTCGGTTCCGTGCCGGACCCGCAACTATCGACTGAAAGAGCCGGTGGGGTAGGAGTTCATGCGCCCCGCGCTGCTGTGCGAGCGCCGCATTCCGGCGTCGAAGTCAGTCCTCGGCGACCACGATCACGCTGTCCAGCGCGGACAAGGTGATCGGGGTGCCCTTGGGTGGGTTGAGGGTGACACCGTAGGCCGGCGGCCGGCCCGCGTGACGGTGGAGCCGATAACCGATTGCCGCCTCGCCGCGCAACCGCGCCGCATGGACGACGGTGGCGAAGTTGATCTCCATGCCGGGGGTGATGTAATCCGGGGCGGGTTTGAGGTAGATCTCGGATCCGCTGGGATCGAACAAATCGGTGAACACCGCATGCAGGTGGCGGTTCTCGGCGAGCTGGGTCAACAGCAGGCTGATCAGCTTGCTGCTGACGATGAAATCGTCGGCCTTGGTGACCTGCGCGATCTCCCGGTTGGCATCGTCGTTCATCTCGGTGACGATCGAGTACGGGTCGCCGAGCCGGACCTCGATGTCACGCAGGTGCAACAGGGTCACCAGGGTGCGGTCGTCGGCATGGTGTTCGTCGAGTGTGTCGTCGGTGAGCACGACGACGTGTTGGTAGCTCCCCGGACTCAGCGCTTCCAGCGAGCGTCGGCTGGTCGGCTCGCAGGGCCGGTAGCCGACAGTCAAGTTGATCCGCGGACCGTCGGTGACCTCCGCGGGCGGGGGGTATGGGGCAGCGATGTCGAGCACCGAGCCGGGGGCGACGTACTCGTCGAGCAGACCGAGAATGCGGGGGCCGCGCGAGTTCCACCCGATCAGCAGAGTCCGGTCGGGCACAGGGTCGGCGGCGTCGTCCGGGACCTGCACCAGGGCCTCGGTGACCACGGGCACCGCCTCGGTCGCCAATTCCACCAGGAGGTCGTCCTCGGCGATCACGATGATCTGGTCGTCCTCGGCGATGACCGTGTCCATGGGCGGGTTCACCGCCACCGTCCCTTCCCTGCGGCGCAGTCCCACCGGGCAGCTCGTGTTGTAGGCACTGAGCGCCTCGCCATAGGTCCGGCCCGCCAGGGCGGGCTCTGCCCGCAGGTACAGTCCGTTGCCGGCGAAGTCGAGCAGGTCCGTGCACACCGTGGACAGGCCCGACTGGCGATGCGACTGAACCACGATCCGCACCGTGATGTCCTCGGCATCGATGACCAATGTGTCCGGGTCGGTGGCCAACCGGGCCGCGGCCACGTCCTCCGACTGGCGCACCGCGGTGACGATATGTGGTCGCCGGGCCGGCCACGACCGGTTGTTCAGCAGCAGTAAGGCTTTGATCACGTCGATATCGGCATCGTCACCCGGCCGCGGCAGCACGATGATCGACTTGGCGGTGTCGAGGCTCACCAGCTCCAGATCGCTGCGCTCGAGGGGGCTGCCCGACCGGCAGGTCACCCGCGTTCGGCCGGTGTTGCCGACCCGGGCGCGGATCTGGTCCTCCATGTCGACCTTGTCCCGGTCGGCCAGGACCACCACGCTCGAGCGGCGAGATCGCTGGTTCGCGGCGGCCAGCTCGGCCAGCACGGTGAACACCTGATCCGACCAGCCGAGCACGACCGTGTGTCCGGCCTCGATCAGCGGGGCCCGGCCCTTGCGCAGTTCCGCGATCCGATGTTCCATCCCGGTCACGAGTACACCGATCAACGAGCTGACGATGAAGATTCCGCCGAGTGTCACCACCAGCATCAGCACCAGGAATGGCACGCTGAACACGGTCGCGTCGTCACTGCCCATGGTCCCGGGGTCGAGCGTGCGCAGCAAACTCATCCACGCCACACCGACCCAGCCGCCCTTGACTCCCGCGACATCGGCCGGTGCCAGCAGCGCGGCCAGGGCCGTGGTCACCGCGATCAGCACCGCCGACGCCAGACCGAGCCAGCCGATCAATGCCGGAGTCCCGCGATCCATCGTCCGGTCGAACCAGAATCGCAACCGGTCACGCACTCTGATCCTGGCCACACTCACCTCTGCTCACACGCACACACCCACAGCAACTCGTCGCCGATGAAGGTAGCCTTTCACAGCGAATGACGCACCACTGAAACGACATTCACGTCCCGGCGAACAGGTCGCCGGTAACGATCGCCCCTCCGACGCGGCCGTTATCGCTCGAGTTCGGCTGATCCGCCGATCCGAGGCACCCGGGCTGCCTCCGGAGGAGATCACCACCGCACCGACCCCCGGGGCCTGCGACACAGGCCCGACCCCGGCACGCATCGAGGAAAGGGCTGCATGCCCTGGCCGAGAAGTGGCGAAGGCGGACGCGGCCGGCTCTGATTTCAAACGGTGCTTTTTCTGTATCGGACGATGGTCGGCTAGGGTGTGGCATCGGGTGGTCGGCTCCAGCGGGTCGAGCCCCATTCCTGTCGAAAACCCTCGAGGACACCGTGATCAAGCTCTTCTCCGCTGCTCTGTTGACTGCAACAACGGTTACCGTCCTGCAGCTCCTGCCCGCGGTGCCCGCGCATGCGAATTCACCCAGCTGTGCAAAAGCCATCGAACTGATCAACGCCGCGATCGACGTCAGCGGCGGCACGATGGATGACGCCACCACGCGAGCCTTGTCGGACCGGCTGTCGGGCGTGGCAGCCCTGGCTGTCGGAGAAGAGAGGGAAGCTATCACCGGCTATGCCGATGCCTTGATCGATGAGACTGTCTCCGACCTGGGCCCCGCCACGGACGAACTGAACCGCGTCTGCGCCTGAGCGCGCTGCGGCGCGGCCTTCGGCCGGGCGGGATTCGCCGGATCACACCGCCGGTCAGAGGGCTATCGAGAGAACCTCGAGCCACCGAGGCATGCAACCTCGCCTTCTCGGTGACGAATACCGAAGACCGCGCCACGTGCTGCGTGCCGCACGCGTCCGGCGCCGCAGTTCGGGGTTGCGTCCTGTACCGGGGTACAGGGCAGCCGGACCGTCCGGTGCCGGGGCTCATCGGCCGGCAGGCCCCCGGGCTCCGGATCCCAGCATCGCCCACCCGACGGTCAGGAGGGCGGCAAAGCCGAGGGCGGCGAAGATCAGTGACAGGTAGGTGAGACGGACGAAGAGGAAGTCGTCGTCGATCATCGCGTGGTCGGGGTCGCCGGGGTCGTAGCGGACCCGAACACGGTCGCGGAGTTCGGTATATTGTGCCGAGGCCGTCGAGCCGCCATCGAATCGGTGTGTTTCCCCCGCCGCGGTGGTGAACTCGATGACGGTGGAGGTGCCAGCCGGCCGACTGCCCTTGGTGTTGTCGCGGAGTTCCCCGCCGTATTCGACCGCAGTGCCTGTCACGATCTGTGAATTCGCCAGGAAAAGCGCGTGGTACCCGATCGGGACCGCAGCGAACAGGATCATTACCAGCCCGATCAGTGAGATGGCGAGCTTGTTGGAGTCGACGGTGTCGGTGAGTGAACGTTGCACGACCATCCTCCCCGCAAGCCCCTCGCCGGTAATCCTATCGATGCCGCCCGCCGGTTTCGCGACGGCTGTGCCGGATTCGGGGGTTTCCCTGATGTACCGACGCGGGCCGGGCTGGTTTGCTGAATACATGTCCGGCAACACAGCCCGCGGTGAATCGGACCGTGTGGAACAGATCTTCGACCGTATCGCCGACGGGTACGACCGCCAGATCGGATGGTCCGAACGCGTACTGCTCGGCGACGCGCGCCGATGGGCGATCGAACGGGCCCGCGGGACGGTGGTGGAGATCGGAGTGGGCAGCGGGTTGAACCTGCCGCTCTACGCCGCCGGGGTCGAGCGGGTGATCGGGGTCGACCTGTCCGACCGGATGCTCGACCTCGCGCGCGCCCGTTCGGCATCGGTGCCGGTGGAGTTGCGGCACGGGGACGTCCAGCGGCTGGATCTGCCTGCCGAATCGGTGGATACGGTGGTCTCCACCTACACCTTCTGCACGATTCCCGACCCGGGCGCGGCCGCGGCGGCCGCGTGGCGGGTGCTGCGCCCGGGTGGGGTGTTCGTGGCGGTCGAGCACGGCCCGGCCCGCGCGCGACCGGTGGCGGCGCTGATGCGCCTGGCCGAGCCACTGGCGGTGCGGCTCGCGGCGGACCATCTCACCCGGGAGCCGGTCGGCTACCTCACCGCCGCCGGGTTCACCCTCGAACATTTCGCCCGCACCGGTCGCGGGGGAGTGGTGTTCCGGGTGCTGGCCCGGAAACCCGAACAGAGCGGCTGACCGGCCGGATCCGGTCGGCTTTCGAGGTGGGACCCTGCGCGGGGCGGGTCCGGCCGGAGAGCAGGACGCGGATCAGGGCGGATAGCGTCCGGTCGCGCACGGGTCGAACTGCTGCCGAGCCGGCCCACCGGCGCGGTGGCGTTGATAGCGGGTCCGGGCAGGCCCGCTACTCGGCGACTCGTTCCAGCAGGGAATCCAGGCTTGCGAGCAACCGCTTCCGCAGTAGGCCCGCCCGGTTTGCGATCTCGGCTTGGCGGCGCACATATTCGGCCCGCCCGGCCGGGGTTTCGATCCGCACCGGCTCGTATCCGTGTTCGCGAAGGTCGTACGGGCTGGCCTGCATATCCAGGGTGCGGGCGTCCAGCGCCAGTGCGAAACAGTCGAGGAGCAGATCCGAGGCAAGGAGCGGAGTCGCTTTGAAACCCCACTTGTACAGATCCATATTGGCGTGCAGACAGCCCGGCTGCTCGGCGTGGACCTGGTCGTCGCGGGTCAGCTGCCGGTTGTTGCGGGGGACCGCGGCCGGGGTGAAGAACCGGAACGCGTCGAAATGGGTGCAGCGCACCGGCATCGATTCCACCACCACGTCGGTACCGGCCGCGCCGAGCCGCAGCGGTACCGAATCGTGGCGGACCTCCCCGGTGCGGTACACCATCGCCCATTCGTGCAGGCCGAAACAGGACAGCTGAGCGGGCCGGGACGCGGTCGCGCGCAGCAGATCCGCGATATAGGTGAGGGTGCCGGCGCGGGACCGCAGGAATTCCGGATCGACCGTCACCACCGGCTCGGTGTCCGTGCCGGGCTCGTCGATCCGCTGATATCCGCGCAGGCCGGCGTACTCGGCGGCCCCGGCCAGCGCCACCCCGAAACCGGGATGCCAGCGGCGCAGCCGGGCCGGTTTGTGGCCGTAGTAGGTGAACAGGAAATCGAGCACCGGATGTTTCGCCCCGGCGGCCCGCGCCCGCAGATACGGGCCGGCCAGGGCGTCGAGGCGATCGCGGTGCGCCGCGGCGCGCATCCGCCACTCCGCCGCGCCGAGCACCGATCCGATGGCCGCAGCCGTCATTCGGCGACCCGGTGCGTGGTGTCGCGGACGGTACCGACGAACTCCTCGACGAGATCCTCGAGCGCCACGATGCCGACCGTATTGCCCCGCGCGTCCACCACCCGTCCCAGATGGCTGCTGGTACGGCGCAGCCGGGCCAGCGCCTCGTAGAGGGTGGTGCCCATCAGCACGGTGGGCAGTGGCCGGATATCGGTGCGCGGGATCTCGGTGCCGGGGCCCGCGGTTTCGTCGGAGACCTTGTCCAGCACATCCTTGACGTGCAGGTATCCGACCAGGGAACCGTCGGAGGCGCGGACCGGGTACCGGGAGAAGCCGGTTTCGGCGACCGCGTTCTCGATATCACCGAGGGTGGTGCCGCGGGCGCGCAGCGGAATAGTGCGCATCTGCGTCAGCGGCACCATGACCTCGGCGACGAATCGATCCCCGGTGCCCAACGCCTGGGTGAGGCGGCGGTGTTCCTCCTCGTCCAGCAGGCCCTCGGACCGGGATTCACCGATCATCTCGGCCAGTTCGTCGCTCGAAACCGTGGCCTCGAGTTCGTCCTTGGGTTCGATACGCAGCATCCGCAGCGACAGATTGGCCGCGAAGTTGTAGACCGCGATGAGCGGCCGGGCGATCCGCAACCACGCCAGGTGCAGCGGCACCAGCAGCAGCGCACTGCGTTCGGGGCCGGCGAGCGCGATGTTCTTCGGGATCATCTCACCCAGCAGAATATGCAGGATCACCACGATGGCCAGCGCCAGCACGAACGACACCGGATGCAGCAGCGCTTCGGGCAGCCCGGCCAATTCGAACGGACGCTCCAGCAGATGGGCCACCGCCGGTTCGCCGACCCGGCCCAGCAGGATCGAGCAGATGGTGATGCCCAGCTGCGCGGCGGCCAGCATCATCGATAGATTCTGCCCGGCCCGGATCACGATGTCGGCGTTGCGTTTACCCTGCGCGGCCAGCGCCTCGAGCCGGTCGCGGCGGGCGGAGATGAGCGCGAACTCGGCGGCGACGAAGAAAGCGTTACCCGCCAGCAGGACCACGGTCAGGGCCACTCCGAAAAAGTCACCCATGGCGGACCTCCCGGCCGGTGGGCTGCTGTTCGCGCCGGTCGATGGCCTCGGCGTCGGCGGGGACCAGCCGGATCCGGTCGATCCGGCGCCCGTCCATCCGCTCCACCCGGGCCAGCCAGCCGCCCTGCCCGTCACCGTGGCGGCGTTCGTGGCCGCGTTGCGGTAGCACCACCGTATCGCCGGCCACCGGGATCCGGCCCAGCCGGGTGAGCACCAGGCCACCCAGGGTTTCGTACTCGCCCTCGGGGGCGATGTACCCGGTCGCCCGGGTCACCTCGTCGATGCGCAGCAGGCCCGAACAGTCCCAGCCGTCGGAGACCCGGCGCACCTCGCGTTCTTCCTCGTCGTGCTCGTCGCGCACATCGCCGAGGATCTCCTCGATGATGTCCTCCATGGTGACCATGCCCGCGGTGCCGCCGTATTCGTCGACGACCAGCGCGACCTGCATACCGTCGGCCCGGACCCGTTCCAGCACCTCGTCACCGTCGAGGCTGGCCGGGAGCACCTGCACCGGCTGCGCGATCTGCGCGAGGCCCACACCGGCCCGGGTGCGCGCCGGATGGGTGAACGCCTGTTTGACGTGCACGACACCCAGGGTGTTGTCCAGGTCGCCGTCGATCACCGGGAACCGCGAGTAGCCGGTGCGGGCGGCCGCGGCGAGCAGATCACCGATGGTGTCGGTGCGGTCCAGGGCTTCGATCTTCACGCGCGGGGTCATCAGCTCCTCGGCGCTGCGCTCGCCGAACTGCAGCGAGCGGTCCAGCAGTTGCGCGGTGCGCTGATCGAGGGCGCCGTGCCGGGCCGAGGTGCGCACCAGCGAGCCGAGTTCCTGCGGCGACCGTGCCGAGCGCAGTTCCTCCGCGGGTTCCACCCCGAACCGGCGGACCGCCCAGTTGGCGGTGCCGTTGAGGAACTGGATCATCGGTTTGAACACCGCCGAGAACGCCACCATCGGTCCGGCGGTGGCCCGCGCGGTGGCCATCGGCGCGGCGATGGCGATGTTCTTGGGGACCAGTTCGCCGTAGATCATCGACAGCGAGGTCGCCAGGATCAGCGCCAGGATCAGGGCGATACCGGTGGCGGCGGAATCCGGGACACCGAGAACGGTGAACAGCGGTTCGAGCAACCGCGCCAGTACGGGTTCGGCGATATAACCGGTGATCAGGGTGGTGATGGTGATACCGAGCTGGGCGCCGGACAGCTGGAAGGAGAGGGTGCGGTGTGCCTGCCGGACCGCCCGCGCCCGCACATCGCCGTCGCGTGCGTGCGCTTCGACGGTACTGCGTTCCAGGGCGGTGAGGGAGAATTCGGCGGCCACGAACAACGCGGTGCCGGCGGTGAGTGCCACGAACCCGATGAGACTGAGGACGGTGAGTGCGACGGCCATCTCACCACCCCCCGGCGGGCATCGATATCAGCGATAGGGAGAAGGCCGGAGCGGGGAGGGTCGTGCAGCGGAGGACGCCGGGTCTGTCACCCGGCTCGATAGATGAGCCCTCCTGAGTGGCGCCCTCGGACGCGGGTGACAACTGGATCCTTTCGTCCTGATGATTGCGGCCGACGGTCGCCGGCGGTTCTCATGCTACCGCGACCGTGCGCGCGGGCGCACGGTCGCGTGGGCGGCGACGCGCGGCGGTGTGGCCGGGGTCACCACCCGCCCGGCAGCGGACGGCCTTCGGCGAACCCGGCGGAGGACTGCACCCCGACCACCGCGCGCTCACGGAATTCCGCGAGATCACGGGCGCCGGCGTAGGTGCAGGCGCTGCGCACCCCGGAGCAGATGTGGTCGATGAGGTCCTCGACGCCGGGACGCTCGGGATCCAGCAGCATCCGGGAGCTGGAGATGCCCTCCTCGAACAGCGCCTTACGGGCGCGGTCGTAGCCGCGATCGGCGGCGGTCCGTGCGGCGACCGCGCGTTTGGAGGCCATCCCGAAGCTTTCCTTGTACGGGCGGCCGTCCCGATCGACCCGCAGGTCACCGGGCGATTCGTAGGTTCCGGCGAACCAGGAGCCGATCATGACGTTCGACGCGCCCGCCGCGAGGGCCAGGGCGACATCGCGGGGATGGCGGACCCCGCCGTCGGCCCATACGTGGGCGCCCAGGTCGGCGGCCGCCGCCGCGCATTCGGCGACCGCGGAGAACTGGGGCCGGCCCACTCCGGTCATCATGCGGGTGGTGCACATGGCGCCGGGCCCGACACCGACCTTGACGATATCGGCGCCGGCGGCGACGAGATCCCGGGTGCCCTCGGCCGAGACCGTGTTCCCGGCGGCCAGCGGCACACCGAGACCCAGGTCCCGGATCGCGCTCAGGGTTTCCAGCATCTTCACCTGGTGCCCGTGCGCGGTGTCCACCACCAGGACATCGGCGCCGGCGTCGACCAGCGCCTTGGCCTTGGCGGGCACATCGCCGTTGATCCCGACGGCGGCCGCGATCCGCAACCGGCCCTCGTCGTCGACGGCCGGCGTGTAGATGCCGTGCCGGACCGCGCCGGTGCGGGTGAGCACGCCGGCCAGGGTGCCGTCCGGCGCGAGGAGTACGGCGGGCCCGGAATGCGCTGCCTCGAGGCGGTCGAAGATATAGGACGCCTCGGCGGTCGCCGGCACGGTGACGAAATCGGTGGTGGCGACCTCGTGCAGCCGGGCGAAACGATCGACATCGGCACAGGCTTCCTCGGTGACCAGCCCGACCGGCCGGCCGTTGTCGACCACCACGACCGCGCCGTGCGCGCGCTTGTGGATCAGCGCCAGCGCATCGGAGACGGAGTGGTCGGCGGTGAGCGTGACCGGGGTGTCGGCGATCAGCGACCGACTTTTGACGAAGGCGATGGTCTCGGCGACGGCGCTGTTGGGCAGATCTTGCGGGAGCACCACGATGCCGCCGCGCCGGGCCACGGTCTCGGCCATGCGGCGGCCCGCGACCGCGGTCATATTGGCGACGACCAGCGGGATGGTGGTGCCCGAGCCATCGGCCGTCGCGAGATCGACGTCGAACCGGGACGCGATATCGGTGCGGTTCGGAACCAGGAAGACGTCGTTGTAGGTCAGGTCGTACGGCGGGTGTTGTCCGGGGAGAAACTGCACTGCGCCCATGGTAATCGGGACGGCCCTGCGGCGTGGGGACCTGCCGGATTCACTTGGCTCGGCGGGGACGGTGCGGCCGGCGGCCCGGTGCCGGTTTCCCGGCGCGGCCACTTCCCCGGGCTCCCGGTCCGCGGAAGTGGCCCCGCGCGGCCGCGGGCGGCACCTCGGGAGTTTTCGTCGCTTCGGGGCCCGGCGGGGTGCGCGCGCCGGTGAGCCGGCGGACCTCCCGGTCTCCCGGTCGTACGGTGTGTTCCACCACAGGGACCTCCGTCGCCCGCGTCAGCGCGGCCACTTCGGCCCGCTGGTCCGGGGTGACCACGGTGATCACCGTGCCGCTCGCACCCGCCCGGGCCGTCCGGCCGGCCCGGTGCACGTAGTCCTTGGCATCGGCGGGCGGGTCGGCGTGGACCACCAGTGAGACCGCGTCCACATGGATCCCGCGCGCGGCGATATCGGTGGCGACCAGGGCGGAGATACCGCCGTCGGCGAACGCCGCGAGGGTGCGGATGCGGCGGTTCTGGGCCTTGCCGCCGTGCAGGGCCGCGACGCGGATGCCCTGGTCGCGCAGTCGGCGGGTGAGCTTCTCCGCGCCGAACTGGGTGCGGGCGAACAGCAGCGTGCGGCCGTCGCGGGCGGCGATCTCGGCGAGGACGGCCGGTTTGTCCGCCGGCTCGACATAGAGGATGTGATGGGTCGCGAGGGTGGTCTCCGGTTCCGGGGCCACGGTGTGGGTGACGGGGTCGCGCAGGTATCGGCGGACCAGCTCCCGTACGGATTCGTCGTCGAGGGTCGCGGAGAACAGCAGTCGCTGGCCGTCGCCGGGCACCAGGTCGAGCAGCCGCCGTACCTGCGGCAGGAACCCGAAATCGGCCATATGGTCGGCTTCGTCGACCGCGGTGACCCGGACCGCGTCGAGTACGGCCGCGCCCTGATCGACCAGATCGGCCAGGCGGCCCGGGGTGGCGATCAGCAGGTCCACCCCGCGCTGCAGCCTTTCCGCCTGCCGGGACACGGGTATCCCGCCCACCGCGGTGCCCAGCCGCAGACCCAGTGCGAACGGTTCCAGCGCCTGTTCGATCTGCAGAGCCAGTTCCCGGGTAGGTGCGAGGATCAGACCGCGCGGGGCACGGGCGATGGCCGGGGCTCCGGCGAGGCGGGCGAGCATGGGCAGCCCGAACGCCAGCGTCTTGCCGGACCCGGTGGGCGCCCGGCCGAGTACATCGCGACCGGCCAGCGCGTCGGGGACGGCCGCCGCCTGGATGGGTAGTGGATCGGTCAGGCCCGCCCGGCGCAACGCCTGCACCGTGAGTACGGGCAAGCCCAGTTCGGTGAAGGGCGGGGGAGTGCGGGCGGCGCCCGCGTGCGGATCGGCCGGGCTTCCGGTCTCCGGCGGGAGGCGATCAGGCACGGAACAACCGGCTCAGCTCGACCAGCCAGGGAATCGCGACGGCCAGGGTCGGTACCACCAGGATGGCGATCGAGGCGAGATAGGCGGCACCGGCGATCCGGAGATCACCCAGCGGGCCGGCCAGGCGCTGGATACGGATCAGCGTGCTCGGCCCGCCCACCGCGAGCGCACCCTGTGGCGCGGTCGATTTCGAGCAGGCCACCAGGGCCCGGGCCAGTGGTTTCGGACCGGTGACCTTGACCGCGGAATCGTCGGCGAGCAGCTCGATGAGCAATTTCACCGAATCCAGCGCGGATTTACTCCGGACGAACCGCGGGAAGGCCTCGTGCGCGGCGGTGAACGCCTCCAGCACCAGATCATGGCGTGCCCGCAGATGCGACCGCTCGTGGCTGAGGATGGCGGTGAGCTCCTGCTCGGTGAGGTTGTCGAGGGTGCCCGCGCTGACCACCACCCGCCGCCGCAGCCCCGGCAGGCAGTAGGCGATCGGTTCGGTGGACGACAGCACCCGGATATCGGCGGCGCGCCGGAACGGGCCGCTCTGGTCGAGCAGATCGACCAGCATACGGTGGTGGGCGCGGCGGCGCCGGGTGTGTACCCCCACCCGGATCGAGGCGTAGACGAGCCGGGCGCCGACCAGCAGCGTGAGCATGAACACCGACACATAGGCCAGCCACAGGGGCAGGCCCAGCGCATCGATCTCATCGGTGGGTTTGGTGGTGGGGCGGCCGTCCGGCCCGGGGACCAGCAGTTCGGCGGCGATGGCGAGCCCGGAACTGAACGCGCTGAGCACAGCGGCCAGCGCGATCGCCTGCCAGAGCACGAGGGCGGCGCGTGGGACGCGATAGGTCCAGGTCGCCCGGCTGAGTGATTCCGGGACGGGACCGGCGAGAAGCAAGGCAAGTACGGCGAAGGCCGGTGCTGCTGCGTTCATCGACTCTGCTCACTGCGTTGTGGGGCCAGGGTCCGAGGTCGTTGCGGCGCGGCTATCGGTCCTCGGTTGCTTCGAGCTTAGCGAGTGCGTCCCGTAGGGCGGCGGCCTCGTCCTTGCCGACCTGCTCCACGAAGTGCACCAGGGCCGCGGCCCGGCTACCGGCCTCGTCGGCCTGCTGCAGTGCGTCCATCATGAGACCGGCCACCAGCTCGTCGCGGGTGTGTACCGGAGCGTACCGGTGGGCGCGGTCGTCGCGCCGCTGTACCACCAGATTCTTCTTCGCGAGACGCTGCAGCACGGTCATCACCGTGGTGTACGCGAGTTCGCGGCGCGCCGACAGGGCCTCGTGCACCTGCCGGACCGTTTGTGGTTCATCGGCCGACCACAGTTGGTCCATAACCGCTTTCTCGAGTTCACCAAGTCCAGCCATCTTCTGAGTTTACGACGCCAACGACGCTGTGCCGTACTACAGGGCGTCGTAACCGCGTGGGAATTGTCATAAGCCGTCGAACACCGGAAATGCCGGGTCCGTGGTGGAGGGGGTTGGCGCGCCCGGCGGCCGCGGCGCACACCGGGCGGGCCGGGGGTGTCACGGATCCGTTACTTCCTTCCCGGAGGGAAATACTTGCTAGGTCTGGTAAGGCTAACCTATCTTTCGATCAGGTCGTAACTGCGACGCCGATCTCGAGGAGGTTCGAATGTCCGAACTCGCCACTGTGCGCATCCCCCGTCCGTACGAGGCGGCATTCGGGTCGGCATGTTCCCGGTTACGGTCCCTGCAGCCGGAGCATCCCCGCGTCTATGCCGCCGCGGCCATGGCCGAACAGGGCAAACGGCGCTGGTGGGCGCTGTCCACGGGCCTGCGTGAGGGCCGGATCGACCTGATGTACCGACGGCATGCCGCGGAGATGATCAGTGCGACCGCCGCCTCGGAGGTGGTGGCCACCGCACTCATCCATGCCGTGCTCGGCCGGGTCGCCGCGTTATGGGTCGCCGACGGCCGAGCCTGGGACCCCGGGCTGGAGAATGTATGGATCCACACCGACAACGACGGCGGTATCGACTGGACGGGCCTGACCGACACCACCGTCCGGGTGGTGGCCGGCGACCCATTGGAGGGCTCGCCCGGGGTGGTCTCCCTGCCATGCGAGCGGGCGATGTGGGTGTGGCTCGCCTATCGCTGCGAACCTTCGCTGCTGCTGATCCAGGGAGCGCTCGCGCGGT
This sequence comes from Nocardia sp. NPDC050799, assembly GCF_040654015.1. Taxonomy (NCBI): domain Bacteria; kingdom Bacillati; phylum Actinomycetota; class Actinomycetes; order Mycobacteriales; family Nocardiaceae; genus Nocardia; species Nocardia sp. NPDC050799. Next base: position 56,722 of record NZ_JBFAHF010000009.1, on the reverse strand, counting down.
GTGCGGGGCTGAGCCCGCGCCGGTTCTGGGCCCTGGTGGCCGAATCCGTTTCCGGGGCCACCACTTACGTTCCGGATCTGGCCCGGACCGATCCCGTGGCGGGTGCGCGCCGGGGGCAGGGGCTGCTGATGGCGCTGGAGGAGCGCGGAATGGCGATCCGGCGCGCCCAACGTGTTGCCTAGTAAGGTAAGCCTGCCCTATAGTGAAAGACGGCGTACGGATCGCGCGAGAGTCCCGAGGGCTGCGGTGACCCCCGATCCAATGCCTGCGGCGGACTCCATCTTCGAGGTGGGGTCCGCCGCTCTCTTTCCACCGCTCGACCACCGGCCCGTGCTCCCCGCCGCGGACCCACATGCGATCGTGGAACCATGACCGAACAGCAGACCCGCCCCCCGATGTCGATGGCCGATCTCAGCGCCGAACAACTCAACGAGATCAACAAGGGGACCTTCGCGGATTTGATGGGTCTGCACGTGACCGAGCTCGGACCCGACCGCGTCCGCGGGGAATGGACTGTCACGCCGCAGCTGCACCAGCCGGCCGGTATCCAGAACGGCGGGGTGCTGTGCACCGTGGTGGAAACCCTGGCCAGCACCGGCGGCGCCGCCTGGTACGGCGAGCGCGGCGTGGTGGTCGGGGTCAACAACAACACCGATTTCCTGCGTGCGGTGCGCGACGGGAAACTGACCGCCGAGGCCACGCCGCTGCACCGGGGCGGTCTGCAGCAGCTGTGGCAGGTGGTGGTCACCGACGAGGACGGGCGGCTGGTCGCACGCGGCCAGGTCCGGTTGCAGAACCTGCCCCATCGTTCCTGAACACGGACCGGCCCAGGGCCGGTGGAATACCGAGGGCCGGGGCAGTGTCCACACTGCCCCGGCCCTCGTCGATCGATTCAGATACCGCCGGTCGACAGCAGCCCGCCGTCGACCCGCACCGTCTCGCCCGTGATCCACGCCGCCTGATCAGAGGTTAGGAACGCGATCAGCCGCGCCACGTCCTCCGGCGAACCGAGCCGCTTCATCGGGTACACCTGCGCGGCGGCCTCCTCGTCCGCCGAGTACAGCGCGTCGGCGAAACTGGTCTTCACCACGCCGGGCGCCACCGCGTTGACCCGGATCTTCGGGCCCAGCTGCCAGGCCAGCTCCTCGGTGAGCCGGATCAGCGCGGCCTTGGAGGCGCCATACGCCGCGATGACACCGGTGGAGCGGATACCGGCCACACTGGCCACGTTCACCACGGCGCCGCCGTGCTCGCCCATCCACGCCTTGTACGCCTGCTGGATGTAGCCGAGCGCGGCCACGACATTCACGTCGAAGATCTTGCGCACCGCGTCCAGATCGGCTTCCATCAGCGCGCCGTACACCGGGTTGATCCCGGTGTTGTTGATCAGGATGTCCAGCGACCCGAACTCCGCGACCGCGCGCTGCACCGCGGCGGCACGTGCCTCGTCGTCGCCGGCGTTACCGGCCAGGGCGACGACCTCGCCCTGGTGCCCCAGCGCCCGCAGTTCGGCGGCCGCCTTCTCCAGTGGGTCGGCCTTGCGCGCGGTGATCAGCACATTCGCGCCCCGGCTCAGCAGCTCGGCGGCCACCGCGTAGCCGATACCGCGGCTGGCTCCGGAGACCAGTGCGCTCTTGCCCAACAGATCGGTGCTCATAGCCGGGCACGTTACCGTGCTCACCTGTGACCCCGGCGGGCGCGGATCACCCCGGCCGCCGGGGACGGGGCAGTGTCGTGGTCCGGGTAAAATCGGTGGTTCCGTGTCCGGAGACATCCGATGATCGGTGGATGGGCCCACTGTCGGGCGCCCCGGGCCGCTGCCCCCAACCCGTGTTTCCTAGGAGATATCTGTGATCACCGCGACCGACCTCGAGGTCCGGGCCGGCGTCCGTACCCTGCTGACCGCGCCCGGACCGGCGCTGCGGGTACAGGCCGGCGACCGGATCGGCCTGGTCGGGCGGAACGGCGCCGGTAAGACCACCACGCTGCGCGTCCTCGCCGGAGAAGGCGAACCGTACGCCGGGACGATCATGCGGTCCAGCGATATCGGTTACCTCCCGCAGGATCCGCGCGAGGGAAATCTCGACGTCCTGGCCCGCGACCGGGTCCTCTCGGCGCGCGGGCTGGACGCGCTGATCCGCGATATGGAGAAGCAGCAGGCACTGATGGCCGAACTGGCCGACGAAACCGAACGCGAACGCGCCGTCCGGAAATACGGCCGGTTGGAGGACCGTTTCTCCGCGCTCGGTGGTTATGTGGCCGAGAGCGAGGCCGCGCGGATCTGCAACAGCCTCGGCCTGCCGGATCGGGTGCTGGACCAGGCGCTGCGTACGCTCTCCGGCGGTCAGCGGCGGCGAATCGAACTGGCGCGCATCCTGTTCGCCGCCTCCGACGGCAGCGGCGGCCGATCCGACACCACCCTGCTGCTCGACGAACCCACCAACCACCTCGATGCCGATTCCATCACCTGGTTGCGCGGCTTCCTGCAGAACCACGACGGTGGCCTGATCGTGATCAGCCACGACGTCGATCTGCTCGCCGACGTGGTCAACAAGGTCTGGTTCCTGGACGCGGTGCGCGGCGAGGCCGATATCTACAACATGGGCTGGCAGAAGTACCTCGACGCCCGCGCTACCGACGAACAGCGCCGCCGTCGCGAGCGGGCCAATGCCGAGAAGAAGGCGTCGGCGCTGCGCGCCCAGGCCGCGAAACTCGGCGCCAAGGCGACCAAAGCCGTTGCCGCGCAGAACATGGCCAAACGCGCCGATCGGCTGATGGCGGAACTGGACGAAATCCGCGTGGCCGACAAGGTTGCCCGGATCAAGTTCCCCGAACCGGCCGCCTGCGGGAAAACGCCGCTGATGGCGGAGAATCTCACCAAGGTCTACGGCTCGCTGGAGATCTTCACCGGTGTGGACCTGGCCATCGACCGCGGCAGTCGCGTGGTGGTGCTCGGCCTCAACGGCGCGGGCAAGACCACACTGCTGCGGCTGCTGGCGGGCACCGAGGAACCCACCGCCGGGGGACTCGTGCCCGGTCACGGCCTCAAGGTGGGGTACTTCGCGCAGGAACACGACACACTCGACGATACGGCCACGGTCTGGGAGAACATCCGGCACGCGGCGCCGGACGCGGGCGAACAGGAGCTACGCGGCCTGCTCGGTGCCTTCATGTTCACCGGCCCGCAACTGGAGCAGCCCGCCGGGACGCTGTCGGGTGGCGAGAAGACCCGGCTCGCGCTGGCCGGCCTGGTCTCCTCGGCGGCCAATGTGCTGCTGCTCGACGAACCCACCAACAACCTGGACCCCGTCTCGCGCGAACAGGTCCTCGACGCGCTGCGCACCTATGCGGGCGCGGTGGTGCTGGTGACCCACGATCCGGGCGCAGCCGAGGCCCTGAACCCGGAACGGGTGATCTTGCTGCCGGACGGCACCGAGGACCACTGGTCGGCCGAGTACCTGGAATTGATTCAGCTCGCGTGAGTTTCATCACAAGAACTCATTGCCGGATGGTCGCCGAATGCTTAGCCTGAGAGTGACGCTGCTCGGCGACTCGGAGGAAGCCATGGGCGACAGGCCGGTACAGAGCAAGAGCACATTGGGCAAGGGCACCCGGGTCACGGGTAAGTCACGGGATCGCCTGCAAACCCAGTTGAAGAAGCAATACGAGGCGGGGGCGAGTATCCGGTCGCTGGCACGTGCGACCGGCCGCTCCTACGGGTTCATCCACAATGTGCTGACGGAGTCGCATGTGCAGCTCCGCAGCCGCGGCGGTGCGAACCGCCGTAAATCCCGCTAGCCGCATCGTATCCGCAGGCCCCGCCGCCGGGACGATACGCCCGGTGGTGAGTGGCCGCGTGTGGATCGGTCGGTTGCGGTAGTCACCAGCCGGATACGGCGCCGTCTCCGTACACCAGGAGGTTGGCGAGACTGGTGAAGATCGGCAGCCCGGTCTTGATCTCGAGATAGGCGAACTGCCCCTGCGGGTTGACCTCGAGGAAGTAGTACTCGCCGTCGAGGCCCACCCGGAGATCCAGGACGCCGAAACTCAGCCCCAGCGTGCCCATCAGCGTCGCCAGCGATTTGCTGACGGCGGCCGGCAGCAGGGTCGGAACGAAATCGACCGAGGTGTCCAGCCGGGAGTCCACGCGTCCGGCTCCGGCCCGGGAATCGATGCGCACCGCCCACTCCTGCCCGTCCACCCACACCACCCGCATATCGCATTCCGGATCGATATAGCGCTGGAAGGTGGTGGGCGCCCAGCGGATACTGCCGAGCCGGTCCAGATCGGCGGTCCCGACCAGCCGGGTTTCGGAGAATTCGGCGCGGGAGGTGCCCGTACGTTTGAAAACCACGCGGCTGCCGCAGGTTTCGACGAATTCGCGGGCTTCGTCCGGATCGTTGGTGACCAGTGTGTCCGGGACCGCGCAACCGGCCCGCCGCGCGGTATCGAGTTGCACGATCTTGCGATGGGCGATCCGGTCGTTGCCCGGATCGTTGATCCACTGGGCGCCCAGCGACCACAGCAGGCCCTGGACGAAAGCGTCGCATTCGGCCTGGCGGTACGCGTTGTCGTCGGCGCGCACCCCGGCCGGTACCGAGCTCGGGTGCGGTCGCCGCCACCAGACCGATCCGACCTCGTCCAGACCGGCCAGTCCTGCCAGCGACCGTTCGACCCCGGCCGCCCCGAGCCGGAAACTGCCCGGCTCGCGCGGGAAATCGCGCAGATCCAATCGGAGCGGCGTCATCGCGTGCTGTTCGCGCAGGGTCGCCACCATGGCCGCGGCGTGCAGATCGTCGGCCTCGGAGACGATGAGGACCCCGCGGGCCTCCAGGGTGCTCATCGCGCCCGCCGTTCAGTCGAAGCTGTCGCTGTGGACGCCGTCGTCGCTGGTGTTGCGCGACCTGGTCTGGGCGCAGGTGAATGTCGCGGGGAATTCCGGTGTGCCGGCGAGCTCGAGTCGCCGGGCCCAGGATTCGGTGAGATGGCGCAGCTGCCGGTCGCCGAAGGCCTCGGACGGCGGCGCCGCCAGGGTCATCGGCCGCTCCGCCACCTCGATACGCAGACGGCGGGTGAAATCGGCCGTGACGCCGGGCCGGATGTCCACGTGCACGTGCCGGCCGGTGGCCTGCTCGTCGACGAACCGGATCGCCAGGACATCGTCGCGACAGAAAGTCCACGTCCCGTCTGCAACCCGAACTCGGATCTCCCGGTCGGATTCGCCGACCAGGACTCCGGTGAGAGTGGCGAACGTACCGCGTTCGGGGGTCTCGAGGAGGTGGAGGGCATCGGTCATCTGGATTCTCCGATCTTGCCGGCGGTGTGCCACGACCCGAGCGCGTCCGGATCATAACGCCGCGCGGCGGCCGCGGAAGCCGATATCGCCGGATTTCCGCTGTTCGGATACCTGATCTTGCGTCCGCAGATTGTTCTGCGGCGGAGGCTGTCCGGTAGCTGTGCCGGCCGGGGGCCCTGTGCCGTCGTGGCGGCCCCGGTAATCAGAGTCCGAGCATGTCCGGATGCGTGGCCAATTCACGGAACCGACCGGGCGGATCGGCGACCAACCGACGAGCGTCCAGATCCAGCAGGCCGCCGATCACCGATACCTCGGCCGAGAGGACGCCGTCGGTGCGGATCATCTCCTGCCGGATGCGATAGGTCTTCCCGCTGCCCCATTCGAATGCGCAGGTGACCCGGAAGTCGTCCCCGCCGCGCAGCTCCCGCCGGTACTTGATGGTGCTCTCCAGAACCACCGGACCCACCCGTGCCGCCACCAGTTTGTCCGCCTGCAGGCCCGCGGCGAGCAGGAACTCCCAGCGGGCGTGTTCGGCGTACTGGAGGTAGACCGCCTGATTGACATGGCCTTGGACATCGAGTTCGTAGCCGCGGACGGTTACGGGGACGGAGAAGGTCATAGCGGTGCGAACCCGCCGCGCGGCACGGTTGTTCCCGGTTCAGCGCCGCTGGGCGTTGCGCTCCTGCCACCATCGGGGCGCGTCGACGAAGTTGTTGTCGTATTGGTCCTGGGACGCGGCGAGTTCGTCGAGGGTGGCCTCGCCCCGAGCGATCCGCTCGAGCAGCCGGAAGTAACCGAAACGCTGGACGCCGGGCATGAGGGCGATCAGGATGCGCGCCCCGCTGTCGGGGGTGGCGCCGAAGGCGTGGGTGGTCGTCTTCGGTACGACGGCCGTGCCGCCCGCGCCGAGGGTGAGGATACGGTCCCCGGCCATCAGCTGGAGTTCGCCGTCGGCGACGTAGAAGAGTTCGTCGGACAGGGTGTGGAAATGCGGTGCCGCGCCGTCGGCGCCGCGGTCCATGGTGACCTCCAGGGTGCTCACCGTGCCATGGGCCTGTTCGGCGTCGATGAGCAGCCGCATGGTGACCGATTCGGTGCGCAGCGTCTCGGCGTCGCCGGGCTGCCGGATCGCGGTGGGTTTCGGCGTGGTGGGCATGGATTCTCCTCATGATTCGCTGCCATATAGTTAACGATCTAACTATATGGCAGCGAATAGAATCTTGTCCATGACCGAATCCGGATTCGATGCGATCGACGCGATCGAACGACAGTGGCGGCGGGAACGCCCCGACCTCGACTTGGCGGCGATGGTGGTGTTCGGCCGCCTCGGGCGGCTCGCCGCGGTCGCCGAACGCGCGATCGAGGCGGTTTTCTTCGCCCACGGCCTGCGGCGCGGCGAATTCGACGTCCTGGCGGCGCTGCGGCGATCCGGTGCGCCCTTCGAACTCAACCCGTCCGCGCTGGCCGACGCCCTGATGCTGTCGCGGGCGGGCATGACGGGCCGACTCGACCGGCTGGAGTCGGCGGGTTACGTGCGGCGGATCGCGGACGCGGAGGACCGCCGGGCGGTCCGCGTCGCGCTCACGGGCCCGGGCCGGGAACTGGTCGATACGGTGGTCACCGAGCACACCGCGAACGAGACGCGGATGCTGTCGGCACTGACCGCGGCCGAACGCGGCGAACTGGACCGGATCGCGGGCAAACTGCTCATCGCACTGGAATACGGGGACTGAGCGGGCCCGGTCCCGCTCCGGCACGCTCAGGGGCGGCGGCGTACCGAAGCCTCCACGAGATCCAGGACCGCAGTGAGGTTTTCGTTGGTGTGGCCCGAGGCGATCCGGGCGATGAGCCCGTCCAGCACCAGATCGAGATAGCCCAGCAGGACATCGGTGGGCACATCGTCGCGCAGGGCACCGGCCGCCTTACGCCGCTCCAGGCGGGCCAGTGTGGCCGCGGTCAGCTCCGCCGAACGCTGCGTCCAGCCGGCGCGAAACTCCGGGTCGGTCCGCAGCCGCCGGGCGATCTCGAGCCGGGTGCCCAGCCAGTTGTACTCCTGCGGGTCGGCGAGCATATCCCGCATCACCTGCACCAGACCCTGATTGGCCGCCACCTCGGCCATGCGCTCGGCATCCGCCTGGGCGAGGGCGAAGAAGAGCGCGTCCTTGTCGCGGAAATGATGGAAGATCGCACCGCGGGACAGGCCGATGGCATCTTCCAGGCGACGGACGGTGGCGCCGTCGTACCCGAACTCGGCGAAGCAGCGGCGGGCGCCGTCGAGTATCTGTGAACGCCGGGCAGCCAGATGATCGTCGCTGACCTTGGGCATCGTGCTCCTTCAACGGATATACGAACCCCGCGCGGCGGATTCACCGCGCGGGGCCATCAGATTACGAGCGAACGAACAAATGACGTGCCGACGCCTCGCCCCGGTCGGGAGCGGAGTCCTACGAGCTGCGCCGGTCTCGTCGGTGTGGACCCGTGGCGGATGCGCCGCAGGCGCGAGACCCGGGTCCGTACCGACGAGAGCTCGGGGGCGCGACCCCGCGCCGCCGGAAGGCGGCGCCGTGTAACACAGCGTGATCAGGACCTGATCATGTTCCGCAGGACATACTGCAGAATGCCGCCGTTGCGGTAGTAATCGGCTTCACCGGGGGTGTCGATCCGGACCACCGCGTCGAACTCGATCGTCGAGCCGTCGTCCTTGGTCGCGGTGACGTGCACGGTGGACGGTGTGGTGCCCGCGTTGAGCTCCTCGATACCCGCGATATCGAAGACCTCGGTACCCGTGAGACCCAGCGACTTCGCCGATTCGCCCGGCGGGAACTGCAGCGGGATCACGCCCATGCCGATCAGGTTCGAGCGGTGGATACGCTCGAACGATTCCACGATCACAGCACGCACACCCAGCAGCCGGGTGCCCTTGGCGGCCCAGTCGCGGGAGGAGCCGGAACCGTACTCTTTACCACCCAGCACGACCAGCGGGATACCGGCCTTCTGGTAGTTCTGCGAGGCGTCGTAGATGAACGCCTGCGGCGCGCCCTCCTGGGTGAAGTCGCGGGTGTAACCGCCCGAGACGTCGTCGAGGAGCTGGTTGCGCAGCCGGATGTTGGCGAAGGTGCCGCGGATCATCACCTCGTGGTTACCGCGCCGCGAGCCCAGGGAGTTGTAGTCCTTGCGCGCCACGCCGTGCGAGTCGAGGTAATCGGCCGCCGGGGTGCCCGGCTTGATGGCGCCGGCCGGGGAGATGTGGTCGGTGGTGACCGAATCGCCCAGCAGGGCCAGCACCCGCGCGCCCTTGATATCGGTGACCGGCTCCGGCTCCATGCCCATACCGTCGAAGTAGGGCGCCTTGCGGACGTAGGTGGAGTCGTCGCTCCACACGAAGGTGTTGCCCTCCGGGGTGGGCAGGCTGCGCCACCGCTCGTCGCCCTTGAAGACATCGGCGTAGGACTTGGTGAACATCTCCTGGTTGATCGCCGACTTGATGGTGTCGTCGATCTCCTGGGCCGAGGGCCAGATGTCCTTCAGGAACACCGGGTTGCCCTGCTGATCCTTGCCCAGCGGGTCGTGTTCGAAATCGAAGTCCATGGTGCCCGCGAGCGCGTAGGCGATGACCAGCGGCGGCGAGGCCAAATAGTTCATCTTCACATCGGGGGAGATGCGGCCCTCGAAGTTGCGGTTACCCGACAGCACCGCGGTGACGGTGAGGTCGTTGTCGTTGACCGCCTGGGAGATCTCCTCCGGCAGCGGACCGGTGTTGCCGATGCAGGTGGTGCAACCGTAACCGCCCAGGTAGAAGCCGAGCTTCTCCAGGTACGGCCATAGGCCGGCCTTTTCGTAGTAATCGGTGACGACCTGCGAGCCGGGGGCCATATTGGTCTTGACCCACGGCTTGCTGGACAGGCCCTTCTCGACCGCGTTACGGGCCAGCAGGGCGGCGCCGATCATGACCGACGGGTTCGAGGTGTTGGTGCACGAGGTGATACCCGCGACCGCCACCGCGCCGTGGTCCAGGATGAACTCGCCGCGCTCCTCGGAGACCACGCGCACCGGCTTGGTCGGCCGGCCGTTGGCGTTGAGTGCCGCGGACTGCACATCAACGGCGCCGTCGTCGGCGAAGGAAAGGCTGACCGGATCGGAGGCCGGGAACGACTCCTCGACCGCCTCGTCCAGCTGCGAATGCGGCGTCGGTTGCTGATCCTGGACGTAATTGTGGATGTCCTTGCGGAACGCGATCTTCGACTCGTCCAGCGCGATACGGTCCTGCGGGCGCTTGGGACCGGCGATGGAGGGCACCACCGTGCTCAGGTCGAGCTCGAGGTACTCCGAGTAGGTGGGCTCTGTGGCCGGATCGTGCCACATGCCCTGTTCCTTGGCATAGGCCTCGACGAGCGCCAGCTGCTCGTCGGTGCGGCCGGTCAAACGCAGGTAGTTGATGGTTTCCTCGTCGATCGGGAAGATCGCCGCGGTGGAGCCGAACTCGGGGCTCATATTGCCCAGGGTGGCGCGGTTGGCCAGCGGGACCTCGGCGACGCCTTGACCGTAGAACTCGACGAATTTGCCGACCACACCGTGCTTGCGCAGCATATCGGTGACGGTGAGCACCACGTCGGTGGCGGTGACGCCCGGCTTGATCTCACCGGTGAGCTTGAAGCCCACCACGCGCGGGATCAGCATGGACACCGGCTGGCCCAGCATGGCGGCCTCGGCCTCGATACCGCCGACACCCCAGCCCAGCACACCCAGGCCGTTGACCATGGTGGTGTGCGAGTCGGTACCGACGCAGGTGTCCGGGTAGGCCTGGCCGTTGCGGACCATGACGGTACGGGCCAGGTACTCGATGTTCACCTGGTGCACGATGCCGGTGCCCGGGGGGACGACCTTGAAATCGTCGAACGCGCCCTGGCCCCAGCGCAGGAACTGGTAGCGCTCGCCGTTGCGCTCGTATTCGAGTTCGACATTGCGCTCGAAGGCGTCGGCGCGCCCGAAGACGTCGAGGATGAGTGAGTGGTCGATGACCATCTCGGCGGGCGAGAGCGGGTTGACCTTCTCCGGGTCACCGCCGAGGGCCGAGACCGCCTCGCGCATGGTGGCGAGGTCGACCACGCAGGGTACGCCGGTGAAGTCCTGCATCACCACGCGGGCCGGGGTGAACTGGATCTCGATACTGGGCTGGGCGTTGGGGTCCCAGTCCGCCAGCGCGCGGATATGGTCGGCGGTGATGTTCGTGCCGTCCTCGGTGCGCAGCAGGTTCTCGGCGAGAACTTTCAGTGCGTACGGGAGTTTCTCGGTGCCGGGTACGGCCGAGAGCCGGAAGATCTCGTAGGAGTTGCTTCCGACCTCGAGGTTGCCCTTGGCGCCGAAAGTATCGATACTTTTCGTCACGTCAGCTCCACTTGTCGGGTGTGCGGACGCCGTCGGCGGGGCTGTGCCGGCGGCGGTACGTCTCTGGCATGAGGTGCCGGCCCGGGAAGGCGCCGGTTCCCCGCGGTTCCCAACCCTAACAGTACGCTTGTCCTATGAAAATCGCGGGGCGGTATGTCGAGGCGGTCGGGCGGCGCGCCCGCCGTCGGGCGTGCCGGGTGTCGGGTAACCGCTCACGCGTCGCGTAATCTGCTCTCGAGCTGGTCCGAGTTAGCCGGGCGGTACCACGGGTACCCCGGCTGTTCGTGCCAGTAGCGGAATCCCCGTCGCGTCGTCGGACGATGCGGCTCGACAGACCGGATGGAAGATGACCGTCACCCACACCTCGGCCTTCTCCCTCAAGGCCACCAAACTGCCGGACGGGTTCGATTCGAAGACCCTCGAAGAGGTTCGGACCGATCTCGCCGACAACGGAGTGGCCACGCCAGAGGGCGACGATCAGAGCGAACTGGCCGCCATCGTGGCCGATGCGCGGGCGCACGGCATCGATCTGAGCATCGTGGTGCTCGACGGCAATCCGGGGCACGACTCCGAACTGCGCGATCTCGCCACGGAGGTGGCCGGATTCCAGCACGGCACCGTCGCGGTCTTCAGCGACGACTGGATCGGCACCACCAGCGATTCGATCAGCCGGGTCCGGTTGGAGTGGGCCGAGGACAAATCCAAGTTCACCGGCGGAAAGACCGAACAAGCCGCCCAGACCCTGGTGCACCGCCTCGAGCAGCCACCGATGGTGAGCTGGACCGAGATCACGATCGTCCTCCTGGCGGGGCTGGTGCTGACGGTAGGCGGTCTGTACTGGGTCAAGGCCCGCCGCGCGGGCGGGCCGCCGCCGCCCGCGGACGCCGCGCCGGGCCGGCGTACCGAGCGCACCGAAGATCCGGAGCTGGAACCGGCCGCAGGTTAGCCGCGGCCGGTCGCCCGGTGATCGCCCCGGGCCGCCACTCGCCCTTGCGTACCCCGGCGGCCTCGGCCGCCGGGGTACGCGTGTGCCGCGCGACGACGGTCGGCGCCTCCCGGATCACGCCGGACAGGTTTCGGTAACCGCTACGGCGGGCACCATGCCGTATCGGTACGTATGGTCGAACGGGAGTGGGTGACGGCGCCCGCTGTAGCACCGGAAGCCCTGCCGGCCCCACCGGGAAACCCTCCGCGAACGACGGCGAATTTCCCGACAGTGGAGCCGGTTGCGGTATCCGCGGCCATCACCTGGAATAGTTGTGACAGCACGCACAGGACCAAGGCGAAAGCGGGGATGTTGGTGACTTCGACGGACGGTGTCAGCGGGGCAGATTTGGCGAAACCACCGCCGACGCCTGCTTCGAGCACCCTCGAGCGTGACGTCCAGACCCTCGAGAAGGCGATCTACGAGGTCAAGCGGGTCATCGTCGGGCAGGACCGGCTGGTCGAGCGGTTGCTCGTCGGGGTGCTCGCCAAGGGACATGTTCTGCTCGAGGGCGTCCCCGGTATCGCCAAGACGCTCGCGGTCGAGACCTTCGCCAAAGTGGTCGGCGGTTCGTTTTCCCGCGTCCAGTTCACCCCCGACCTGGTCCCGACCGACCTCGTGGGTACCCGCATCTACCGGCAGGGCCGCGAGGAGTTCGATACCGAACTCGGCCCCGTGGTCGCGAACTTCGTCCTCGCCGACGAAATCAACCGCGCCCCGGCCAAGGTGCAGTCGGCGCTGCTCGAGGTGATGGCCGAGCGGCACGTGTCGATCGGTGGCAAGACCTACCCGATGCCCGATCCGTTCCTGGTGATGGCCACCCAGAACCCGATCGAGAGCGAGGGCGTGTACCCGCTGCCGGAAGCGCAGCGCGACCGCTTCCTGTTCAAGGTGGTCGTCGACTACCCCTCGGTCGAGGAGGAGCGCGAGATCATCTACCGGATGGGTGTGACCCCGCCGGAACCGAACTGCATCCTGGAGCCGACCGAACTCATCCGCCTCCAGAAACTGGCCGCGAACACCTTCGTGCACCACGCGCTGGTCGACTACGTGGTCCGGGTCATCTCCGCGACCCGCGTCCCGGCCGAATTCGGGATGCACGATGTGGCGAACTGGGTGGCCTACGGCGCCTCGCCGCGTGCCAGCCTCGGCATCATCGCCGCCGCCCGCGCGGTAGCGCTCATCCGCGGCCGCGACTACGTGGTTCCGCAGGATGTCATCGAGGTCGTACCCGACGTGCTGCGGCACCGGCTGGTGCTGTCCTACGACGCGCTCGCCGACGAGATCAGCCCGGAGGACGTGATCCAGCGGGTTATGCAGACCGTCGGACTCCCGCAGGTCGCGCCGCAGGCCGTGGCGCCGGGCGGCGCCCCGCCCGTCACCGAGAACGGCAACCGGCCGCCCGCGCCGCCGCAGCAGTCTCCGGCGCCGCAGGTGCCGCAGACCGCCGGCACGAACCAGCCCCAGTGACCCGGCCGCCGGACCCCCGCGCCCGAGATACCGTGCCCGACCCCCATGCTCCGCCGTCGTTCCGTTCGGGCGAGCTGACCGATCCGCATCTGACGGCCGCCCTGAAAACCCTGGAGCTCACCGTGCGCCGCCGCTTGGACGGCGTGCTGCACGGTGATCACCTCGGCCTCATCCCCGGTCCCGGTTCGGAACCGGGGGAGGCGCGGGCCTATCAGCCCGGTGACGACGTCCGGCAGATGGACTGGTCGGTGACGGCGCGGACCACCCACCCGCACGTCCGGCAGATGATCGCGGACCGGGAGCTGGAGACCTGGATGGTGGTGGATCTGTCCGCCAGCCTGGATTTCGGCACCGGCGCCTGCCAGAAACGCGATTTGGCGGTGGCCGCCGCGGCCGCGGTGACCCATCTGACGATGGGCGGCGGAAACCGGGTCGGCGCCGTGGTCGCGACCGGTGAGCAGATGCAGCGGATCCCCGCCCGCAGCGGCCGGGTCCACGCGCAGTCGCTGCTGCGCAGTATCGCCACCACCCCGCATCCGCGCGACGGAGTGCGTGGTGATCTGCGCGGCGCCATCGAATCGTTGCGCCGGCCGCAGCGTAAACGCGGTCTGGCGGTCGTGATCAGTGATTTCCTCGGGGATATCGACTGGCAGCGATCGCTGCGGGCCATCTCCGCGCGCCACGATCTGCTGGCGGTCGAGGTCCTCGATCCGCGCGATACCGAGCTACCGGATATGGGTGACGTGGTGCTGCACGATCCGGAGACCGGACGGACCCGTGAGTTCACCGTCACCCCGCAACTGCGCGCCGATTACGCGGCCGCGGCCCAGCGGCACCGGGACGAGGTCGAGCAGACCCTGCGCAGTTGCGGCGCCCCGGTGCTCACCCTGCAGACCGACCGGGACTGGATCGCCGATGTGGTCCGGTTCGTCTCCACCCGGCGCCACAGCCTCGGCGCCTCGACCCCGCGGGTGCCACGCCAGTGAGTATTTCGAATTTCGCCGCACCGATCTGGCTCGGATTTCTTGCTGTCGTTCTCCTGCTCGCACTCGGCTATCTGCTGGTGCAGCGCAGCAAGCATCGCCGGATGCTGCGGTTCAGCAATATGGAGCAGCTCGAGAAAGTCGCTCCCAACCGGCCCAGTTTCTGGCGCCACCTGCCGATTGTGTTCGTGATCATCGGCATGGTGTTCGCCACGATCGGCGCGGCCGGACCGACCGCCGAGAAGAAGGTGCCCCGCAACCGGGCGACCGTGGTGCTGGTCATGGACGTTTCGCTGTCCATGGAGGCCACCGATGTCTCGCCGAACCGGCTGCAGGTCGCGCAGGAGGCGGCCAAGAACTTCGCCGACGGTCTCACCCCGGGGATCAACCTGGGACTGGTGACCTACGCCGGCACCGCGTCGGTGCTCGTCTCGCCGACCACGGACCGGGGTTCGGTGAAGGCCGCCATCGACAACATCAAACTCGCCGAGCGGACCGCCACCGGTGAGGGAATCTTCACCGCCCTGCAGTCCATCGAGACCCTGGCCTCGGTCCTGGGTGGCTCCGAGACGCCACCGCCGGCCCGTATCGTGCTGATGTCCGACGGTAAACAGACCGTGCCCGATTTCGAGGATGTGGACAATCCGCGGCACGAGTTCGTCGCCGCGCGGCTCGCGAAGACCAAGAAGATCCCGGTTTCGACGATCTCGTTCGGCACCAAATGGGGTGTGGTCGAGATCCCGCGTGAGGACGGCGGCACGGACCAGGTCGATGTGCCGGTGGACGACGAGGCGATGCAGGAGATCGCACGATTGTCCGGCGGTGAGTTCTATACCGCCTCCAGCCTGCAGGAACTGTCCAGTGTCTACGACACCCTGGAGGAGCAGATCGGCTACGAGGTCACCCGGGGCGATGCCAGCCGTCCGTGGTGGCTGCTCGGTCTGCTGACCACGGTGGCCGGCGTGGTGGCGGCGCTGCTGCTGCGCCAGCGGCTGCCCTGACAGATCGGTGAGAAGTGCTGGCCCCGTGCGGATCCCGCGGAGATCCGTCCGGCCGGTGCGTCGTCGCCGACGCCGGCGGGGATAGGTCGATATCGCACTGCGGGCCGGGTGAAATCCGGCCCGCAGTGCTGTGTCCGCGTTGTACGACCTGCACAAGTTCCAGGGGGAAATCTCGGTGGACGTCCCATGAGAGCATCACCGAGGCAGCCAGGTAGGTTTGTCCCCATGTCGAACTTCACAGCACGCTCGGTCCTGGTGACCGGCGGTAACCGCGGAATTGGGCTCGCGGTGGCGCAGCGTCTGCACGCAGACGGTCACAAGGTGGCCGTCACCCATCGCGGTTCGGGCGCCCCCGAGGGCCTGCTCGGGGTGAAATGCGATGTCACCGACAGTGATTCGGTGGACCGGGCGTTCGCCGAGGTGGAGGCCGCACAGGGGCCGGTGGAGGTGCTGGTCGCCAATGCCGGGATCACCGATGACACGCTGCTCATGCGGATGAGCGAAGAGCAGTTCACCAAGGTGGTCGACGCCAACCTGGCCGGTGCCTTCCGGTGCGCCAAGCGCGCCAACCGCGCGATGCTGCGGGCGCGCTGGGGCCGGATGATCTTCCTCGGCTCGGTCGTCGGGTTCTCCGGTCAGGCCGGGCAGATCAACTACGCCGCCTCGAAGGCCGGTGTCGTCGGCCTGGCCCGTTCCATCACCCGCGAGCTCGGCTCCCGGTCGATCACCGCCAACGTCGTCGCGCCCGGGTTCATCGAGACCGATATGACGAAAGACCTCCCCGAGGACATGCGGGATATGGCGAAGAAGTTCATTCCGCTCCAGCGCCTCGGTGCCGCCGAGGACGTCGCGGCGGTGGTCAGCTTCCTCGCCTCCGAGGACTCCGCCTACGTCTCGGGCGCGGTGATCCCGGTGGACGGCGGTATGGGTATGGGGCACTGACGCCCCGCATTCCTTCAGAACAGATCGAAAGCCGCGCCGATCCCGGGTACCGGGTCGGCACCTCGACCGGGCGCGGCGGAATACGACACCACATTCAGGAGAAGCGACAACTCATGGGCGGATTGCTCGAAGGCAAGACGATCCTCGTCACCGGCATCATCACCGATGCCTCCATCGCGTTCCACGCGGCGGCCATCGCGCAGAAGGAGGGGGCCAAGGTGATCATCACCGGCCTCACCGAGCGGTTGCGGCTGATCGACCGGATCGCCAAGCGGCTGCCGGAGGAGGTGCCGCCGGCCATCGGTCTCGACGTCACCAATGACGAGGACCTGCGCAAACTGCCCGATGAGATCCGCCGCCTCGCGCCCGAGGGGATCGACGGGGTCCTGCACTCGATCGCTTTCGCCCCCAAGACCCTGATGGGTCCCGACGCCCTGCCGTTCCTGGACGGCCCGAGCGCGGACGCGGCGAAATCGTTCGAGATCTCGGCCTGGAGCTATGCGGCGCTGGCCCGCGCGGTGCTGCCGGTGATGAACGAGCGCGGCTCGATCGTCGGGATGGATTTCGACCCCCGCACCGCCATGCCGTTCTACAACTGGATGGGTGTGGCCAAGGCCGCGCTGGAATCGGTGAACCGGTATGTGGCGCGTGAGGTCGGCTACGCGAAGAAGATCCGCTCCAACCTCATCGCGGCCGGCCCGGTCAAGACGCTGGCCGCCAAGGCGATCGCCGGGACCGCCACCGATGACGCGAAGCAACTGAAGCAGCTCGACACCTACTGGGACGGCGCCTCGCCGATCGGCTGGGACGGCGGTGCCGAGGTGGTCGGCAAGTCCATCGTCGCGCTGCTGTCGGACTGGCTGCCCGCGACGACCGGATCGATCATCTACGTCGACGGCGGCGCCAGCCACAACACCTGGTTCCCCGAGAACATGCCGCAGGACTGACGACCGGCCGGAGAGGAGACACTGTGGCCCGCGCGGCCGACGCACTGCTGCTGCTGTCCTTCGGAGGTCCGGAAGGACCCGACGAAGTGCTGCCGTTCCTGGAGAACGTGACCCGCGGCCGCGGTGTCCCCCCGGAACGGCTCGCCGAGGTCGCGAAACACTATCTGCACTTCGGTGGGGTGTCGCCGATCAACGCCCTCAACCGCGACATCATCGCCGCGGTGGAACGGGAGCTGACCGCCACCGGCTCGCGGCTACCGGTGTACTTCGGTAACCGCAACTGGCATCCGATGGTGGAGGACACGCTGGCGCGGATGACCGCGGACGGAGTCCGGTCGGCCCTGGTGTTCCCCACCTCCGCGTGGGGCGGTTACTCCGGTTGCCGGCAGTACGACGAGGACATCGCCCGGGCCCGCGCCGCGGTAGGCCCGGACGCCCCGGAGCTGGTGAAACTGCGCCAGTACTTCGATCATCCGCTCCTGGTGGCCGCCTTCGCCGACGCCGTACGCGCCGCGCGGGACACTCTGCCCGCGCCGCATCGGGCGGTCGCCCGGCTGGTCTTCACCGCGCATTCGGTGCCGGTAGGTGCCGATGCGGCGGCCGGGCCGCCGGTCGACGGTGGGCGTCTCTACAGTCGCCAGGTCGCCGAGGCGGCTCGGTTGTGCGCCGCCGCAACGGGTTTCGACGATTACGATGTGATCTGGCAATCGCGTTCGGGTCCGCCGCATATCCCGTGGCTGGAGCCGGATATCGTCGATCATCTGGAAACGCTGGCGGACAAGGGTTTCGAGTCCGTGATCGTCTGTCCGGTCGGTTTCGTTTCCGACCATCTCGAGGTGATCTGGGATCTGGACAACGAGGCCGCCGAGAAAGCCGGCGAACTCGGTCTGTCCTTCGCGCGAGCGGCCACACCCGGGACCGATCCACGGTTTGCCGAGATGGTGGTCGAGTTGATCGGCGAACACGTTTGCGACGTCACACCGCGCCGGCTGGGCACGGTGCCGGGCTACGGGTGCACCACCGACGGCGCGCCCTGCGCGGTCGACTGCTGCGCGCCATCGCGCCGCCCTGCGGGTCGGTGAGCCCACCGGCGCCGTCGAGTGCCAGGGCGTGCGTTTCGGCGGCATCCGTCAGTAGTCGAGGGCGTGCTCCGGTTGGCAGACGAGCAGGGGTGACGGCAGATAGCGGACGATGGCGTCCAGGAGGGCGGCGATATCGCCACCGTGCCGCGCCGCGTCGCACAGCACCGGGATGGCCTCACCGATACGCGTGACGGAGCGGATGTGGTCGTGCAACTGTGCGGGCGGGATCTTTCGCGGTCCACCACCGGTGTCCGAATCCTCGTCGTCCTGATCCGTCACCGCGGCCACCAGGTTGCGGTACCACTGCTCGGCGAGTTGCCAACGGCTGCCGTAGAACTCGGCGGCCATCGGTTCGAGCGCCCACATCGGGACCAGATCGATGACACCGTCGAACCCGGGCCCGGCGCCGAGCGGGAGGTGCAGCGTCAGCGGCCGTGCGCCTCGTGTGTCGGCGATCGCGCGGACGCAACGGTCGAAGTCGGCGGTGGGATGATCGAGTCCGGTCACCAGGCACAGCCTCGCCACCTGATGGTCGTCGGCCACCCGCAGGATCGTCTCGAATCGGGCGGCGCCCTCCGCCGCGGCGTTCAGGACCACGACCGCGCCGTCGGCCACCCGGATGGCTCGTTCCAGATTCGCGATGGGCGCGTGGCTCGACAGCTCGGCGACGCGGATCGTGTGTTCGCCGCGGCCGGGTACCCGATGGACCACGGTGGCCGCGGGGGTCCCCGCATGATCGCGGAGCAGGCGCCGGACCACCTGCGTCGTCTCGGCGGGCTCTCCGACGATCGTGACATTTCGGATCGACTGCGGGTCGACGGCTCTGATACCCATCGTGGTTCACGGTACCGCCGGCGATACCGCGGCGGAGGCGATTTCCGCCCAGAAATGGAACGTGTTCCTGTTCAAAAATAGAACGTGTTCCTATAGTGTCGGATTGTGCAGAAGGAACAACGCCCGGCGGTACCGGACTGGTTCACCGCGGACGACGGCACGCCACGTCTGGTGGGAAGTCGCTGCGATGTGTGCGGCACACCGTATTTCCCACGAAACACACTGGCCTGCCGCAATCCGCAGTGCGCAAGTCCGAAGGACGGCTCGGAACTATCCGAATACCTTCTCTCCACGCGGGGCCGGATCTGGTCCTACGCGGATGCCCGGTACAAGCCGCCCCCGCCGTATGTCTCATCCGATCCGTTCGAGCCCTACGTCGTCGCGGCGGTGGAGCTCGAGGTCGAGCAGATGGTGGTTCTCGGGCAGGTCGTGCGCGGCCTCACGGTGGACGACCTGGCCGTCGGAATGCCGGTGGAGCTCACCCTCGGGGTGCTGTACACGGACGAGGAAGCCGATCACACGGTATGGATGTGGAGGCCGGTCGATGATCGACAGGAATGATCGCGATATCGCCGTCCTCGGTGCCGGTATGCACCAGTGGGGCAAATGGGGCCGCAATTTCGTCGAATACGGGCTGGTCGCGGCCCGCGCGGCCCTGGCGGACGCCGGTGTCGACCACCGCGACGTCGGCTACATCGCCGGCGCGGATACGATCCGCAACGGCTACCCCGGTTTCGTGTCCGGGGCGACATTCGCCCAGGCGCTGGGCTGGTCGGGCGCACGGATCTCGAGCAGCTACGCCGCCTGTGCCTCCGGTGCGCAGGCCATCGCCAACGCCCGCGCCCAGATCCTGGCCGGGCTGACCGATGTGGCGCTGGTGGTGGGTGCGGACGCCGCCCCCAAGGGTTTCTTCCAGCCGGTCGGCGGCGAACGCCGTGACGATCCGGACTGGTTGCGCTTCCACCTGCTCGGCGCCACCAACCCGATCTATTTCGCGCTCTACGCCCGCCGCCGGATGGCGCTGCACGGCGCCACCCTCGACGACTTCGCCGCGGTGAAGGTGAAGAACGCCAAGCACGGACTGAACAATCCGTACGCCCGCTATCGCAAAGAGGTCTCGGCGGCGGAGGTCGCGGCCTCGGCCATCGTCTCCGACCCATTGCGCCTGCTCGACATCTGCGCGACCAGTGACGGCGGCGCGGCCCTGGTCCTGACGTCGGTGGAGTACGCCCGCCGGCACGGGATCAGCGATCCGGTGCGGATCCGGGCATTGTCGACGGTCACGCCGACCTTCCCGAAAACCGTCCTCGACCTGCCGGATTTCGCCACGGACTCGGCCGTGGCCGTGGAACCCCCGCGGCACACGTTCCGGTCCGCCCTCGCACACGCCGCGTACGAGGAAGCCGGTCTCGGACCCACCGACCTGTCCTTCGCGGAGGTCTACGACCTCTCCACCGCGCTGGAGCTGGACTGGTACGAGGAGATCGGGCTCTGCGAGCCGGGCGGCGCCGAGGAACTGCTGCGCAGCGGCGCCACGACACTGGGGGGACGGGTGCCGGTGAACCCGAGCGGCGGGCTGGCGTGCTTCGGCGAGGCGATCCCCGCCCAGGCAATCGCCCAGGTCTGCGAGCTCACCTGGCAACTGCGCGGGCAGGCCGACGACCGTCAGGTCGAGAACGCGCGCGCGGGTATCGCGGTGAATCAGGGCCTCTTCGGCCACGGCTCGGCGATCATCGCCTCCCGCTGACCCTCGGTTCGCCCGGTAGTCCGTCCGGCATGCCGTGCGAGCAGGCGCCTCGAAATACCGGCCCGGCGGTGACCGCGTGACGGGAGCTCGCCGGTGCGTGCGGGGCACGGCGGGCACCCCGGTCCGAATCAGCGCGATTGCGGCGCGGCGGTGTGCACCGCGACGAGGCGGGCCGCGCGGAGGGCGTCCCACAGCGGCCGCAGCAGGGTCTCGTGCGCGGTGGCGGCGCTGGCCGAGGTCGGTGCGGAGGCCGGCTCGCGCTGGGCCACGGTCAGGATCGCCGCCACATGGTCGGCCGAATCCAGGATCCGCTTGGCGCGCAACGGTACGCATTCGGGATAGGTGTGCCGTGAATAGTCGGCGAGTTCGGCCTCGATGAGTTCACGCGGGTCGGCGTCACCGGCGCCGAGGCCGGTGGTGTGCAGGCGCATCAGCGCGTCCGCCGCATCCCGGACGGCTTCGCGCATCGCGTATTCGGCCTCGCCGAGCGACATATCGGGTCCGCCGGCGCGCGGCATCGGCACGCTGTAGACGGTCCATTGCAGGGTGTTCTCGTCCACCGGGTAGGGGATGAGCCCGGTGCCCTCGGCGCCCGGGACCCCCAGCAAGAGACCCTCCCCGGCTTCCACGGCGTCGGCGGCGAAAGCGGTCCCGGTCGGCAGGCCGCGGACATCGCCGGGCACCGGCAGCACCAGCCGTAGTTCCGCGCCGGGGACGGCCAGCTCCTCGCGAATCAGCTTGAGCAGCGGCATGACTCCGGTGCCGTTCGGGTTCCCGTGCGCGGACCACGGCAGGTCGGTGCGCCCGCCGGTGACCGGGTCCCCGGCCGCGAGCGTATGCCGCGGCGCCCAGGCGTGCAGCGCCTCGAGGACGTCGTCGGGCGCGCTGCGACCCGCGAGCCACGATCCGGCCCACAGTGTGAGGGTGGCACTGGGAGAGCACATAATCATCGAGCATAAAGGGTGTCGGCAACCGGCGGGCAGCCTCTGCACAGGCCGTTTCCGGGGGTTAGAATGATTCACCCGGTTCGGTCACGAAGTCGATCAGCCGTTCCACCGCGCCCAGCAGCGGAGCCTCCAGATCGCGGAACGAATTCACCGCCGAATACACCCGGCGCCAGCCCTCCTGCGGTGTGCCCCAGCCGAGCCGCCGGCACACGCCGGTTTTCCAGTCCTCGTCGCGCGGCACTCGCGGCCACTCCGGGATGCCCAGCACCGCCGGTTTCACCGCCTGCCAGACGTCCACGTACGGGTGCCCGGTAACCAGCACGTGCTCGCCGAGCCCGGTGGTGAGCTGGGTCTCCTTGGATCCGGTGACCAGATGGTCGACCAGTACGCCGACTCGTCTCCCCGGGCCGGGTCCGAAATCGGTGAGCCTGGCGCCGAGGTTGTCCAGCCCCTCCAGATGTTCGACCACCACGCCCTCGATCCGCAGGTCGTGTCCCCAGACCCGTTCCACCAGCGCCGCGTCGTGTACGCCCTCGACCCAGATCCGGCTGGGCGCGGCGACTTTCGCCCGCAACCCCTCGACCCGGGTGGAACCCGACGCGGAGCGGCCGGGCCGGCTCGGCGCGGGCGCCTTCGGCCGGACCAGCGTGACCGGCTTCCCGTCGATCAGGAACGCGGCTTCCCGTAACGCGAACAGGCGTACCGTGCCGCGGGCGTCCTCCAGCTTCACGAAATCACCGTCGTAGCCGCGGTCGAATCCGACCACTGCGCCGCAGAACCCGCTGGCCGCGTCCTCGACCACCAGATCGGGGTCGGCGTCCACCCGCGGGACGGTGCGCCGGGCGGTGCGCGGGTGGCCGGAGAAGATGTCACCGTATCGATCGCTCACCGGCCCGAACGTAGCGCACGCGCCGCCGCCGTGGCGGTCTCCGGTGCCGGGGTGTCGTCGGTCCGGCCCCGGGACAGCGGATATCGCACTAAGGTGGGCGGTGTGGCCGCACTTGTCTGGTTGGTCGCCGGCATATTGCTGGCGGCCGCGGAGATGTTCGTCGGCGAACTGACTCTGCTGATGCTCGGTTCCGCCGCACTGCTCACCGCGGGCGTGAGTTTCCTCGGCGACACCGCGCCGGTGGTCGACGCGGTGGTGTTCGCCGTGTCGGCGGTGGTGCTGCTGCTGGGTGTCCGGCCGGTTCTGTTGCGGCGCTTCGGCACTCCGCCGCCGACGCTGACCAATGCCGACGCACTGCCGGGTAAGACCGCGCTGGTGCTGGAACCGGTGGGTGAGCACGCCGGTCTGGTGAAACTGGGCGGCGAGGTGTGGACCGCGCGTTCTCTGGACCCGGGGGAGCAATACCCGGAGGGCGCGACCGTGTATGTGATGAAGATCGACGGCGCGACCGCCGTCGTCTGGAAAGGGCCGTAATGGCTGCACTGATAATCGTCCTGGCACTGGTACTGCTGGTGGCGGTGGTCGTGTTCAAATCGATTGCGCTGGTACCCCAGGCCGAGGCGGCGGTGATCGAACGGCTCGGCCGGTACTCCCGGACGGTCTCCGGGCAGTTGACCTTTCTGATCCCGTTCGTGGACCGGATCCGCGCCAAGGTCGATCTGCGCGAACGGGTGGTGTCCTTCCCGCCGCAACCGGTGATCACCCAGGACAACCTGACCCTGCAGATCGACTCGGTGGTGTATTTCCAGGTCACCCAGCCGCAGGCCGCGGTCTACGAGATCTCCAACTACATCGCCGCCGTCGAACAGCTCACCGTCACCACCCTGCGCAATGTGGTCGGCGGGATGACGCTGGAGGAGACGCTGACCTCCCGCGATCAGATCAACAACCAGCTGCGCGGGGTGCTCGACGAAGCCACCGGACGCTGGGGCCTGCGGGTGGCGCGGGTCGAGCTCAAATCCATCGATCCGCCGCCGTCGATCCAGGAATCGATGGAGAAGCAGATGAAGGCGGACCGGGAGAAGCGGGCCATGATCCTCACCGCCGAGGGCACCCGGGAATCGCAGATCAAGACCGCCGAGGGCGCCAAACAGGCACAGATCCTGTCGGCCGAGGGCGCGAAGCAGTCGGCGATCCTGTCGGCCGAGGGTGAGCGGCAGAGCCGGATCCTGCGCGCCCAGGGCGAACGGGCCGCCTCGTACCTGCAGGCCCAGGGCCAGGCCAAAGCTATCGAGAAGGTCTTCGCGGCGATCAAGTCCGGTAAACCGACACCCGAACTGCTGGCGTACCAGTACATGCAGACCCTACCCATGGTGGCGCGCGGCGACGCGAACAAGGTCTGGCTTGTTCCCAGCGATTTCGGCAAGGCGCTGGAAGGTTTCGCGAAGAACTTCGCGACGCAGGGCGAGGACGGCGTGTTCCGGTACGAGCCGCCCGCCGACGCGGAGGTCCCCGGGAAACCCGACGACGATTCCGACGAGGTGGCCGATTGGTTCGATACCAGCACCGATCCGGCGGTGGAGCGGGCGGTCCGCGCCGCGGAGTCGGTCGCGCGGACCCCGGTCGATACCGCCGCACCGGTGACGACCACCAAGCCGGGTCAGCCCGCCGTCCCGGCGGCTCTGCCGCCGCAGCACGCACAGCAACCCGGAATCGCGGCGCAGCAACCCGGCGTACCACCGCAGCAGCAGCAGCCGGACCGGTAACCGCGTCGCCGGGGCCGATCGCTCCGGTGACCATCCCGTAGGTTCGCCGAACAGCACGCGCCGGACCGGCAGCTGGGTCATAATCGGAACCCACTGCCGGACAAGCGCATCGGGGGATCGTGAGAACACGTCGTGCCGTGCTCCGGACGGCCGCGCTCGCGCCGCTGCTGGTGGCCTGCTCACCGGATGTGCTGCTCGGCGACCGTGCGGTGGTACGGATCGCGGTCGCCTGGAGCGGGCTGGAATTGACGGCCTTCCGGTCGGTGCTCGACGCCGCCGCCCTGCCGGCGCCGGTCGAGGTGGTGCCGCTGGGCGACGAAATCGGCACCGCGCTCACCGCGCGCGGCCGGTCGGCACCGGATATCGTCATGCTGCCGCAGGCCG
This sequence comes from Nocardia sp. NPDC050799, assembly GCF_040654015.1. Taxonomy (NCBI): domain Bacteria; kingdom Bacillati; phylum Actinomycetota; class Actinomycetes; order Mycobacteriales; family Nocardiaceae; genus Nocardia; species Nocardia sp. NPDC050799. The sequence goes on along the minus strand of NZ_JBFAHF010000009.1, from coordinate 32,064 downwards.
GGCAGCTCCGGGATCTGGTCACCGCCGGACGGCTGCGGGAGGTGCCGGCGGAGCTGTGGTCCGGCCCGGACGGGCCGCGTTACGCCGAGCAGTGGCGGCAGTTGTGCCACCATCGGGACCGGCTCTACGGGGTGCCGTTCAAGGCGAGCGGTAAATCGCTGATCTGGTACGACCGGGACGCCTTCGCGGCGTCCGGGCTGGGCGATCCGGCCGGCTGGACGGTCGACGACTGGCTCGCGGGGGTGCGCGAAACCGCCGGCATGTCCCGGCGGCTGCTCGCCCTGGGCGCCGCCGACGGCTGGGTGCTCACCGATCTCTTCGAGAACCTGCTGCTGGCCGAATCGCCGGCGGTGTATCGCGAGCTGGGCGCCGGAGTACGGACCTGGGATGCGGCGGCCGTGCACCAGACCTTTCTTCGGCTGGGCGGGCTGTGGGGTATCCGGAACGGGTTACCGGGCGGGGTGGGCACCGCGCTGACCGAACAGTTCGCCGATGCCGTGCGCGATGTTTTCGCACACCGGCGGGCGCTGGCGGTGGCGGCGCCGGACTTCGCCGAGCCGGTGGTGCGTGATGCGCTGCGGCGGTCGGGCCGGACCGAAGAAGCGGCCACGGTGGTGCCGTTCCCGAGTGTGCTGCCGGGCGGAGAGAAGCCGCGGATCATGGGCGGCGATGTGATGGTGCTGACGCGGTCGGCGGATCCACGCGCGGACGCGGTGGTGGCCGCGCTGGCGGCCGATGGGGCGCCGGTGCCGTGGATCGAACAGGTCGGCGGATTCCTCGGGCCCAACCTGCACACCCGGGCCCGATATTCACGCTGGTCGGCGCCCACCGCCGCGGCACTGGCCGACTGGCCGGATTTCGATCTGTCCGACCGTCTCGGCGTGGTCGGCGGTCGCGACGGATTGTGGCGGGTGCTCACCGAATTCCTGATCACCGTCGGTGACATCGGCGGTGATGTCGGCGCCGCCGCCGAGACCGCCGTCGCGACCCTGGGGCGTTTCGAAAGAGGTTGGCGATGACCGCGGCACCGGGCTTCGAAGCACATAACCTGCGACTGGAATTGCCGCTCGGGCCGATGCACGGCCCACTGCAGCCCGGGCGGCCGCCGCAACGCGGTATCACCCTGGTCGCCTGCCTACCGGCCGCGCTCCTCTTGGCACTGCTGCTGGTACCGGCTACCGGAACCGTTGTGCTGGCCGTGCGCACACGGCTGTGGCCGGTGGTGGTCAGCGTGGTGGCGGCCGCCGTGTTCGTTGCCGCGGTGCAGGCGGCCCGCCGCGGCGAAAATCGGCGCCTATGGGCGGTTCCGGCGCTGGTGGGTGCGGTATCGCTCGTTGTGCTGTACTTGTCGGACGAATCGTACGCGCGCAGCCTTTACTGGATGGCGTTCGCGGCCGCGCTGCTGGTCACGGCGATGCTACTGGCCTGGTGGACCCGGCGCGGCCGAGGGCTGTGGCTGCCGCTCATCGTGCCGTTCGGTATCTCGGCGATCGTGTCCGGGGTCGCGTTCCGCCTGATCTTCCAGTACACCGGCGCGCGGCTGGGTTTCGACGGTTTCCCGGGATATCGCACCTGGTTCGTGGTGATGCTGGGCTCGGCTTTTCTGTGGACCTGGTTCGGGTTCCTGGTCGGGGTGTTCCGGGCGGGTATCCGGGCCCTGGAGCGTGACCCCGTGCGATGGACCAGGCTCCGGGAGAAGAGCGGGCTCCCACTGGTATGGCGGCTGTTCGCCCTGCAGCGGTCGATAGTTCTGGTGGCCGGACTCGTGGTGGGGGTCGCCGCGGCGCGCGTGTTCGATGTGGTGCTCATCGGTGTACCGGGCTCGGTCCAGTACCAGGTGGACAGTGCCACCGTGTCGTGGTGGCGGCTGGCCACCGACCCCGCCACCGCGGGCGAGGCCGCCGCTTACGCTCTCCCGCTGGCCGCATTGCTCGGGGTGGCGGCCTGGGCGCTGCAGACCGACCTCCGGGACCGGCGCGCCGGTTTTCCGCCCGCCGCACATCCCGCCGACGAGATCCCCGCCGCGCCCACCGTCAGAACTGTCGCCGATTGGGCCCGGGGTGTGCTGATCGGCGCGGTGTCGGTGGCCGCGGTGATACCGCTGGTGGTGCTCGCGGTGGTGGCGTTCCGCGGGCCGGACGGCTGGTCGGCGGCCGCGTTCACCGATGTGTGGCGGGACCGGTGGCTGCTGCATTCGGTCGAGGCGACCTTCTGGGTGGCCCTGCTCGCGACGATCATCGTGGTGGCCGCCGCCGCGCCGCTGGCGTACCGTCTCGCGGTGGCTCCCGCCGGATGGGTGACCCGCACGATCGTCACCGTGCTGGTGGTACTGGCGGTGTTGCCGGTCCAGGCGTATCTGGGTCCGCTGGACATCTTCATCGACGACCACGGACTCTCCGGGACCCGGGTGCCGCTCGTGCTCGTGCACGCCGCGGCCGGGGTGCCGATCGCGGTGCTGATCCTGCGCGGCGCGGTCGCGGCACCGCCCGGCAGCCCGGCCGCGGACGCGTTGCACGGGCTGGCGGCCCCGGGCACCATCAGCCGCCGGCTGTTCGATTCGGCGGGCCCGGCTCTGGGCGCGGTGGCCGTACTCGAATTCGTCCAGGTCTGGAACGATTTCATCGTCGGCCTGCTGATCAGTGGTGCCGGTGCCTCACCCTGGTCGCTGCTGCTGTGGGGGGAGGCTCGGCAGTTCGGTGAGAACGCCGCCCAGCTGGCGGCCGGTTCGCTGATCGCGGGACTGCTGCCGGTAGCACTGGTGCTGGCGACGTGGCGGCGGTGGATCGTGCCCGGACTGACCGGCGGGGTGCTGCGATGAGAGAACCGTTACCGCGGACCTCGGTCGTCTCGGGGGTACTGAGCGGTCTGTCGGTGCTGGCCTCGGCCCTGCTGCTGGAACTGGGTCGCAACCTGGTCATGGACTCGTTCGGTGAGAGCGCCGAGGTGCAGCTGGTGGCTTCCGGGCTGCGCTGGCTGGCGGTGCTGCTCGTCGTCCTGGCCCTGCTCTACACCGGATACCGGCTGACCGCCGAACGGCGGGACCGACGCCGGTTGCGGCGCCGCCGCGATCTACTCGCGGGCTTGGACGGACCGCCGCTCACCGGTCCGTGGGCCTCGGACCACCTGCTGTCATCCTCCGAGAACGACGACGAGAACAACGAACGCATCGACGAGTCCGAGGGCGAATACGGCGTCGGGCCCGACCCGACCCTCGGCGACCACCCGGTCGCGGCCGCGCTGCGCGCACTGCCGGTCGCCGAATACGACGCCGCCACTGTGCACGCGATTCTGACCGCGATCGGAATGGAGTTGGCGCTCCACCCGGAGGCGGGGAGCCCCTCGGCGGGGGCGCAGCCGATCGCACCGGGCGAGCGATGGACCGCCACGGACCTGCTGGCGCAACTGATCTCGGACGGGGTGCTGGTCTGTCACGAAACCCAGCGCTATCGGCTCGCCCGCTATCCGGCGGAACCAGACCGGGCGACCGTGCTCGCCGGGGCGATCTTTCAGGCAGCCCTTTTCGCGCTCCTGCGCCACAGCGCCGACCGGGCCGCCGGCTGGGCCATCGGGGTCACCACGGTGCCGTTCGGACCACCGGCCCGCCGCTGGTTCGCGGTGGAGGACCCGCGCCTGCGCACGCTTGTGCGTCGATGTTGCCTCGGTGATAGTGATCGCGTCGCGGCGATCCCCTCGGCCACGGCGGCCCAGTTGGTCCGTATCTGTGACGCTCTCGATACCTGGTATGCCGTCCGTCCGGCCCCCGACAGTAGAACACGATCGTTGGCAGCGGCTGTGGTGAGGCTGGGGCCGGAGGTACTGGGTGGCCACCACCGGGCGCTCGCGCTGCGCGCTCAGCCGGCCGGAGCACCGCCGTGGCGGTGGCGCCCGTGGTGGCGCCGGGCCACCGGGATCGGCGCCCGTGCCGAACACACCGCCGGTCTGACGCTACTCGAATCGGCGGAGACCCCCGATGCGCTGGCCGCCGCCGTCGATCGGTTGCGGGCGGCCTGGTGGCGACTGCCGCGCGAAGACCTGGCGAACCAGGTGCGGGTGCTGACCGACCTCGCCGTGGCGCATATCCATCAGGGCCGCCTCGACGCCGCCCGAGACCGGCTGGAGCTGGCGGCGCTGCGCGCACGCGATGACGAGAACGCCGACGGCTGGGCCCGGGTACACGAGATCGCGGGTGCGGTCGCCTGGGCCCGCGGTGAACCGCGTGGCGCCCTGCGCTGCTGGCAGCACGCCCTGACCATCTATCGAGAGCTGGCCGACAACAGCGGTATCGGACGCTGTCTGCAGCACCTCGGTGCCGCGGTGATCGTCGCGCCCGAGCACGGCGATCTGGTCCTGGACGGCGAACCGGCGCACGACGTCGCCGAGGTGCAGCGCTACGCGCACAGCTGGCTGGCCGAGGCCGGCCGGCGCAATCCCCGCGCGGCCCATGTGACCTACTACACCGGCCACGCCGCGACGATCCGCGGTGGGGCCGAACCGCCGGATTTCGAGCGCTGGCCGCTGGAGGTGCGGGAGGAGACGATTTCCACGCCGGTCCTGTAGCGCCCGGACAGCGCCACGACGATCATGGCGTGGTGTCGCGCTCCCGGACCGGTCAATCGAGGACGCCGACCGGATCCGCCACCGCCGGTTTCCACCGCTGATCGATCGCCAGACCCAGCAGGCCGGCGGCGATACAGGCGATCGAGACCGCCACCATCACCGGATGGGTGCCTCCGGTCAGCGCGTCGGCCAGGATGACGGTGGCGGCGGTGCCGGGCAGGATCCCGATGACAGTCGCGCCCAGGTACGGCCAGAACCGGATCGAGGACAGGGCGCAGCAATAGTTGACCACCGAGAACGGTGCGAAGGCGATCAATCGGAGCGCGCCCACGGCGAGCCAGCCCCGCCGGTGCAGGCGCTCGTCCACGATCCGCACGGTGGGATGGTCCAGGTACACGCCCACCCGGTCGCGTCCGTAGGCGCGGGCCAGAAGGAATGCGGCGGCGGCACTGAGCACGGTGGCGCCCACGGCCACCGCGAGCCCGACCACGGGACCGAACAGGAGGCCCGAGGCCACCGTGAACACGGTGCGCGGGACGGGGGCGATGGTGATCAGGGTGTGCGCCACGAAGAACAGCACCGGGAAGTAGGGACCGGCTTCCCCGGCCCACTGCTGGATCTGCCCGGGGCTCGGCAGGGGGGTCAGCAGTGCCGCCGCGCAGATGAGGGCGGCGCAGCACAGCAGCGGGACCAGCCGCCGGTCGCGGAGCATTCGGGACACCGGCCGAGGTTACCGGTCGGCCGCCGGACGCCCGCCGAGCGGTGTGGAGCTGCCCGCCCCTCGGACGGCCGCCGGATCGTCCACGGCGGATGTGGAAGGTGAACCCGTGTCCGCGAGGTCGGTTTCGCGGTCCGCGGCGCCGCCGTCGTACCGGCCGAGATCGGAACGCCGCTACCGCACCGCGCGCCCGCCGCAGGACGCTTCCGCGAGGGTCACGGCTCCGGGGCGCCGGTGAACAGGCGCGGCGGGGATCGCGGCAGCGAGGTTACTCGCTGGTAGTGGTGGCCACGGACGATGCCGTACGGGCATCCCGCTAGCATCGGAGGAGCGGGCTGAATGCTCGTTAACCAACGTATTCGCTGAGCTGGGCGGATGCCAAGGTACCCGCGCACCCAGTGGTGCGCTTGTACTGGAACGACAATGAGGGAACAGGGTATGCCGATTGCTGCAGAGCCCGCGGCCGGAGCTGATCCGTCCTCGTCCGCGGTGCCCGAATATCCCGCCTGGCGCAAGGGTGTGGCGGGAGTGCTGGCCAAAACCCGCAAGGTCGACGCGGCCGAACTCGGTGCGGAACCCGAAAAGCTACTGAACCAGTCCACCTACGACGGGCTGAGTATCGCGCCGCTGTACACACGTCGAGACGAACTGCCCGAGCTGCCGCTGCCCGGCGCCTATCCGTTCGTCCGCGGCGGCGACGCCACCCGCGATGTCCACCGCGGCTGGTTCGTCAGTGCCCGGATCGGCGCCGCCGATGCCGCGTCCGCCAATCGGGAGATCACCGGCGGACTGGAGAACGGCCTGAGCGCCGTGGAACTCGGGGTCGGTGCGCACGGTCTGCCGGTGGCCGATATCGCCGCCGCGCTCGACGGTCTGCTCTTCGAACTGGCGCCGCTGGCCCTGCGTGCCGGGACCGCGACCGCGGCCGCGGCCGCGGCGGTCTACGAGGTGCTCGACCGGTACTCGACGCCCGATCGCACCGCCATCCGGATCTCTCTCGGTGCGGCACCCCTCACCAGCGCGTTCGCCGGAACCGAGGATATCGGCCTCGCCGAGACCGCGGCCCTGGCCGTCGCCGCCGGGCAGCGGCCCGAAACCGTCCGGGCGATCAGCGTGGACGGCACCGTCTTCCACGATGCCGGCGCCTCCGACGCCCAGGAACTGGGTGCGGCCGTCGCCGCCGGGCTCGAATACCTGCGGGTGCTGTCCGGGGAGATGCCGGTCCCCGAAGCGCTGCGTCGGCTGGAGTTCCGGTTCGCCGCCACCGACGACCAGTTCGCCACCATCGCCAAGTTCCGGGCCGCGCGGCGCCTGTGGGCGCGGGTCGCCCACGCGCTGGGCGCGCCGTCGGAGGGCGCGGCCCCGCAGCACGCGGTGACCTCGGCGGCCATGATGAGCCGGCGCGACCCCTGGGTGAACCTGTTGCGTACCACCCTCGCCGCCTTCGGCGCCGGGGTGGGCGGCGCCGATACCGTCACCGTGCAGCCGTTCGATTCCGCGCTGCCCGCCGGTGAGCTCGGGGTCTCGGCATCGTTCTCCGAACGGATGGCTCGCAACACCCAGCTACTGCTGCTCGAGGAATCCCATCTCGGGCACGTCCAGGATCCCGGCGCGGGTTCCTGGTACGTCGAGAGCTACACCGACGAACTCGCCACCGCCGCCTGGGCGTTCATGCAGGAGCTCGAAGCCGCCGGCGGTTACCGGGCCGCGCTGGACTCGGGTCTGGTGGCCACCCGGATCGCCGAGACGCACACCCGCCGGGAAAGCGATATCGCTCATCGCCGCACCGCCGTGACCGGGGTGAACGAATTCCCGAACCTCGCCGAGGCGCCGCTGTCGGAGGCTGCTCGTACGGCCGGCCCCGGTCAGCGCTACGGTGCCGCCTTCGACGCGCTGCGGGATCGCTCGGATGCCTACCTCGCGGCGCACGGCCGCCGCCCGCAGGCGTTGCTGGTGCCGTTGGGCACGGTGGCCGAGCACAATGTGCGGGTCACCTTCATCGCCAACCTGCTGGCGTCCGGCGGTATCGAATCCATCAACCCGGGGCCGCTCGCCGAGAGCGATATCGCCGCGGCAGCAAAGGAATCCGGTGCCTCGATCGCGGTGCTCTGCGGTACCGACGCGCGCTACGGCACCGATGCGGCCGGTGCGGTGGAACAACTGCGTGGCGCCGGAGTCGGGACTGTGCTGCTGGCCGGTCCGGAGAAGGTCGTGGCCGGTATCGAGGAGGCCCGGCGTCCGGACGGGTTCCTGGCGGCCCGGATCGACGCGGTCGCCGCCCTGACCGCCCTGCTGGAGAAGGTGGGAGCCTGATGACGACACAGCGAATCGAGCAGGAGGTCGGTAGTTTCGCCGACGTACCGCTCACCGAGCCGGGTTTCACGCCCGGCAAGGCCGACCAGAGCGCCCGCGACTCCTTCGTGCAGGAGGCGGCCGCGGCGAACAACTACGCTCCCGAGCAGCTGGTGTGGTCGACTCCGGAGGGGATCGATGTCCCGCCGGTGTTCACCAAGGCCGATCGTGATGCCGTCGCCGAGGCCGGGTTCCCGCTCGACAGCGTGCCCGGTGTCGCGCCCTTCGTGCGTGGGCCGTACCCGACGATGTACGTGAACCAGCCGTGGACGATCCGCCAGTACGCGGGTTTCTCCACGGCCGCGGATTCCAATGCCTTCTACCGTCGTAACCTGCAGGCGGGACAGAAGGGCCTGTCGGTGGCGTTCGACCTGGCCACCCACCGCGGATACGATTCCGACCATCCCCGGGTACAGGGTGATGTCGGTATGGCCGGGGTGGCCATCGACTCCATCCTGGACATGCGCCAGCTGTTCGACCACATCCCGCTGGATCAGGTCAGCGTATCGATGACCATGAACGGCGCGGTGCTGCCGATCCTGGCGCTGTACGTGGTCGCCGCCGAAGAGCAGGGCGTGGCGCCGGAACAGCTGGCCGGAACCATTCAGAACGATATTCTGAAAGAGTTCATGGTCCGCAACACCTACATCTATCCGCCGAAGCCCTCGATGCGGATCATCTCCGATATCTTCGCCTACACCAGCGCGAAGATGCCGAAGTTCAACTCCATCTCGATTTCCGGCTACCACATCCAGGAAGCCGGGGCGACCGCCGATCTCGAACTCGCCTACACCCTCGCCGACGGCGTGGAATACCTGCGGGCCGGCATCGATGCGGGCATGGAGATCGACAAGTTCGCGCCGCGGCTGTCGTTCTTCTGGGCCATCGGGATGAACTTCTTCATGGAGGTCGCCAAACTCCGGGCGGGCCGGTTGCTGTGGAGCGAACTGGTCGCGAAGTTCGATCCGAAGAACCCGAAATCGCTATCGCTGCGGACCCATTCGCAGACTTCCGGCTGGTCGCTGACCGCGCAGGACGCCTACAACAATGTGGCCCGCACCTGTATCGAGGCCATGGCCGCGACCCAGGGGCACACCCAGTCGTTGCACACCAACGCGCTCGACGAGGCGCTCGCGCTGCCGACCGATTTCTCGGCCCGGATCGCGCGCAACACCCAGCTGCTGATCCAGCAGGAGTCCAACACCACACGGCCGATCGACCCGTGGGGCGGCTCCTACTACGTCGAATGGCTCACCCATCAGCTCGCCGAACGGGCCCGGGCGCATATCGCCGAGGTCGAAGCGCACGGCGGGATGGCCCAGGCCATCGGCGAGGGCATCCCCAAGCTGCGCATCGAGGAGGCCGCGGCCCGGACCCAGGCGCGGATCGATACCGGTCAGCAGCCGGTGATCGGCGTCAACAAATACCAGGTCGCCGAGGATCACGAGGTCGAGGTCCTCAAGGTCGAGAACTCCCGGGTGCGCGCCGAGCAGATCGAGAAGCTACGGCAGTTGCGGGCCGACCGTGATCAGGACGCGGTGGACCGGGCGCTGAGCGAACTCGGCCGAGCCGCCGCCTCGTCGGCGGGCGGGATGGCGAACAACCTGCTGGCCCTGGCCATCGACGCCGCGCGCGCGAAGGCCACCGTCGGCGAGATCTCCGACGCGCTGGAAAAGGTCTACGGCCGGCATCAGGCCGAGATCCGTACCCTGTCCGGGGTGTATCGCGACGAAGCCGGCAAGGTCACCAACATCACCACCGCCGGGGATCTGGTGGACGAGTTCGCCGAGGCCGAAGGGCGGCGTCCGCGCATCCTGGTCGCGAAGATGGGCCAGGACGGGCACGACCGCGGCCAGAAGGTGATCGCCACGGCCTTTGCCGATCTCGGATTCGACGTCGATGTGGGCCCGCTGTTCCAGACCCCCGAAGAGGTGGCCCGCCAGGCGGCGGACAACGACGTGCACGTCGTCGGTGTGTCCTCGCTGGCCGCCGGTCACCTCACGCTGGTGCCCGCTCTGCGGCAGGCACTGGCCGATGTCGGCCGGCCCGACATCATGGTCATCGTCGGTGGGGTCATCCCGCCCGGTGACTTCGACGAGCTGTACGAGGCGGGTGCGGCGGCGATCTTCCCGCCGGGCACCGTGATCGCCGACGCGGCGATCGATCTGCTGCGCAAGCTCGGTGCCGCGCTCGGGCACGAACTCGGTTCCGGCGACAGTGGATCCGGGGTCGAAAACCAGGGATGAGCACACGTGTCGTCGACGTGGAAGCACTCGCGCAGGCGGTCCGCTCCGGTGAGCGGGCCGCCCTCGCGCGGGCGATCACCCTGGTGGAGTCCACCCGGGCCGACCATCGGGACCAGGCGCAGCAGCTGCTGCTCCGGTTGACCCCGGAAACCGGTGCGGCACTGTCGAACCGGGTGGGGATCACTGGGGTGCCCGGGGTGGGGAAGTCGACCTTCATCGACTCCCTCGGTATGCAGCTGATCGGGCAGGGGCACCGGGTCGCCGTGCTGGCGGTGGATCCGTCGTCCACCCGGACCGGCGGTTCGATCCTCGGTGACAAGACCCGGATGGCGCGGCTGTCGGTGGAGGGCAACGCCTTCATCCGGCCGTCCCCGACAGCGGGCACCCTCGGCGGGGTGGCGAAGGCGACCCGCGAGACGATCGTGCTGCTCGAGGCGGCCGGGTACGACGTCATTCTGGTCGAAACCGTCGGGGTGGGGCAATCCGAGGTGACCGTGGCGAACATGGTCGATGTCTTCTGCTTCCTCACCCTGGCGCGTACCGGCGATCAGTTGCAGGGCATCAAGAAGGGTGTCCTGGAACTGGCCGATCTGGTCGCGGTGAACAAGGCCGACGGTAAGCACGAGATCGAGGCGAAATCGGCGGCCCGGGAACTGTCCGGGGCGCTGCGGCTGATCCATCCGCACGACGCGCTGTGGCGGCCGCCGGTGCTCACCATGAGCGGTCTGGAAGGGGTCGGCCTGGAGAAGTTCTGGCAGACCGTGCTGGAACACCGCCGGGTGCTCACCGACGCGGGTGAGTTCGCCGAGAAGCGCCGCCGGCAGCAGGTCGACTGGACCTGGACCATGGTGCACGACCAGTTGCTCCGCCGGTTGGCCGACAACCCGGAGGTGAAGGCGCTGCGCGGCGAAGTGGAGCGCGAGGTCCGGGACGGGACACTGACCGCGGCGCTGGCCGCGCAGAAACTGCTGGACGCCTTCGACAGCTAAAAAGTTTCCGACATGGAAATCTTTCCGTTTTGGAAACTTTGTGTACCGTGGTGGGCATGGACGATGCCGAACCCGGATTACGGGAGCGCAAGAAACGGGAAACGCGCCTGGCGCTGAGTCTCGCCACCATCCGGCTGTCGATCGAGAAGGGCTGGGACGCGGTCACCGTCGAGGAGATCGCGGGCGCCGTCGGTGTCTCCGATCGGACCTTCCGCAACTATTTCGGCAGCAAGGCCGAAGCAGTGGCCTCCCGGCACCTGGACCGGATGTCCGAGATCGGCCGGTTGCTGAGCGCCCGCCCGGTGTCGGAACCGCTCTGGAGCGCGATCACCGCCGCGGTCCTGCACGGATTCGAGGTGGGCGAGGGCGATACGCAGGCGCACTGGTCGGGCGATACCCGCTGGGCCGAAGGTGTGGGGGAGATTCTCTCCCAGCCCGCGGTACGCGGTGCCGTACTGGAGGCCGACGCGCTCGCGCAGCGGGAACTGGCCGCGGCCGTCGCCGGACGGGTCGGCGGCGATCCCGACCGGGACCTGTATCCGAAACTGGTGGCCGCGGTGGTGGGTTCGGCCTGTGCGGTCGCCACGGAGCACTCCCGGACCACCCGGCCGCCCGAATCCCTCGCCGCCGCATTGCGCGCGGCGCTGATCCAGGTGGCCGCCGGGCTGCCCGAACCGAATGGCGGGAGCTGAGATGCGCTACGACGTGATCATCGCCGGGGCGGGCCCGGTCGGGCTGCTGCTGGCCTGTGAGTTGGGCCGGGCCGGAATCCGGCCGCTCCTCATCGAACGCAACGCCGAGACCGAGACCGAACCCCGGGCCAACGGCCTGGTGGGCCAGGTGGTGCCGCTGCTGGATCGGCGCGGGCTGTACGAGCGGCTCAGCGGGACCTCCGGTCCACCCCGGCCCAACGACCGGTACTTCATGTTCGGCGGGCTGGCCCTCGATCTGAGTCTGCTCGACGACGGGCCGATCTACACCCTGCCGATCCCACAGCGGGAACTGGTCGCCGCCCTGGGCGGATACGCCGCCGAACTCGGTATCGAGGTCCGGCGCGGCGCGGCGATCGTGGCCGTCGCGGACGACGGCGACGGGGTCGCGGTGGAGGTCTCGGGCCCGGACGGCTCGGCGTATCTTCGTGGCCGCTACCTGGTCGGCGCCGACGGCGCGCACAGCATCGTCCGCAAACAGCGCGGGATCGGTTTCCCCGGCATCGGATACGACCGCACGACCGCCCGTACGGTCCACGCCTCGATTCCCGCCGGGTGGGTGGACCCGGCTTCCGGTGAGCTGCGGGTGCCCGGGTACGGCCCGGTCCGGCCGTTCCTTTCGCTACGTACCGAGCACGGTGGTTTCACCTACGCCCCGTTCGCGGGCCGGCCGCCGATGCTGTCCACTGTCGAATGGGACGAACCCCCGGCCGACGAACCGATGACGCTGGCGGAGATGCGGGCCAGTATCTTCCGGGTCCTCGGCGCGGAGATCCCGCTCGGCGAGCCCGTGGGACCGGGCCCGCACCTGCTGCGGCGGCTGCGCGGCGGGCATACCCGGGTGGCTGAACGCTTCCGTGACGGACCGGTCTTCCTGGCCGGCGACGCGGCACACGTGTACACCGGCGGTGGCGGGCCGGGACTGAACGTGGGACTGGCGGACGCGGTGGAACTGGGCTGGAAACTGGCCGCGGAGATCGACGGCTGGGCGCCGCCAGGTCTACTCGACAGCTACGACCGGGAACGGCGGCAGGCGGCCACCCGGACGGAACTGGCCGCCCGGGCCCAATCGGCGCTGCTCGCCCCGGGCGGGGACGCCACCGCCCTGCGTACGGTGTTCGCCGAACTGCTCACCGACGAATCCGCGGTCGCGCGGGTGGCCGCGATGATCGCCGGGACGGATATCCGCTACGAGATGGGCGCCGCGAACCCGCATCCGCTCGTCGGCTACAGCGCCCCGGACCTCACGCTGCGCGTCGGCGGCGGTGTGGTGCGCCTGGCCGAGCTGATCCGGGACTACCGTCCACTGCTGCTGGACCTCGGCGCCGACGGGGCGTGGTCCGCGGCCCTCCCCGGCCTGCCGAGCCGGGTCGGCGTGGTGCGCGCCCACACCGGGGACACCACGGCGACCGCACTGCTGCTGCGACCCGACGGCCGGGTGGCCTGGGCCACCGACTCCGCGCCCACGCCCGGCGAGATCGCCGAATGCCGTGCGGCGCTGACCCGCTGGGCGGGGCCCGGCACGCCGGAGGAGCCACCCGCGCGGGTGGGGGCCGGGACGGAACGACCGGCCTGACACCGGACCGCATCGGCGCCGGGCGCTGCCGAGATCCTCGTCAGGGCAGGCCGAACCGGTCGGCGGCATTGCGGTAGCAGACCCGGCGCAACCAGTCGTCGCCCAGGTCGAGCCGTTCCAGGGCTTGGACGGCGTGCCGGTATGGGTACGGGATGTTCGGGAAATCGCTACCGAACATGATCCGGTCGCCGTGGTCGAGCAAACGGTGCCGGTCGGCCACCGGGAACGGGATATCGGCTTCGGCGAAATCGGTGAACGCCATGGTGGTGTCCAGCGAAACACCGGTATGCCGGTCGGCGAGGTCGAGGAAGTCGCGGTATTCGGGCATGCCCATATGCGCCACGATCAAGGGCAGGCGCGGAAACCGTCGCAGCACCTCGGCGACCGGCTGGGGCCCGGTGAACGCGCCGGGCGCCGGGCCGGAACCGCAGTGGATGACGGTGGGTACGCCGGCGTCCTCGAGGAGGCCCCAGACCGGATCGAGCAGCGGGTCACGGGGGTCGTAGGCGCCGACCTGGATATGCGATTTGAACACCCGCGCACCCTGGTCCACCGCCGCCGCCACGTATCCCGCCGCACTCGGCTCGGGGTAGAACGTGGCGGTGTGCAGGCATTCCGGCACCTCGGCGGCGAATTTCGCGGTCCACTCGTTCAGCCATGCCGCCATCTCCGGTCGATGCGGATACACCAGTGCGGTGAACGCGCGGATTCCGAACCGGCGCAGTGTCTCCAGCCGGACCGGTTCGTCGGCGCGATAGGTGATCGGCCAGGGGCGTCCGGTGAGCGGACCGGCATCGTCGAAGTACGCCCAGACCTTGCGCAGCACCCGGTGCGGCATGAAATGGGTGTGCACATCGATCATTCCCGGAAGACCCAGCCGCTGCCGGAACTCCGCCAGATACGCCTCGTCGGCCGGAACCTCATATGTTCCGGAAGAGTTCACGCTCGTCCCTCTCGATCGGATCGGACAGGGGGCGTCCGGAATGTCATCGACGCCGGGCGACGGGCTCACCGACGGGCTTGCCGGGATACACGGTGCGCGCGTGATCGCCGATCCGGGCGATCATGCGATCGAAGAAACGCACGGGGTCGGTGCCGACGACGATATCGGCGTTGGGTGGCCGCCCCCACATACCGGCCCAGTCGGCGATGGTGGCGCCCCGCGTGAGGGTGCCCGTGAGCTCGACGTCCACGGTAGCGGGCCGGGTGCGCGCCAGCGCCGGGTCCAGGGTCACCGCGGCCGCGAACGGGTCGTGCATATGGGCCAGGTAGCCGAGGTCGTATCCGTGGTGGAAATCGAAGTAGAAGCGCACCGCGTCGGTGAGGTACCGGATGATCGGATTGCTCGCCGCCGACCGCGCCGTGGGTGGGTCGGCGGGCGATACCGTCTCGAGCGGGAAGCTGCCGGCCCGCTCGGCCAGCCGGATCAGGTGGGCGGGCCGCATCTCGATGGTTTCGGTGATGTCGAGGGCGCAGACCAGCGGACGGCGGTCCGGCGGAGCGGCGGAGAAGGCGTCGAAGACGATCTTCGCGGCCTCGGGGTCGACATGGATGTTCCATTCGTTGGTCGGTGTGGTGTTGCCGGGGTGGGAGAACGCCCCGCCCATGATCACCAGCCGGCGCAGCATCCGGGGCAGCTCGGGTTCCTCGCGGAGGGCGAGGGCGAGATTGGTGAGCGGCCCGGTACACAGTCCGATCAGTTCCCCGGGATGGCGGCGTGCCAGATCCACCCACATCCGCGCCGCGCTGCGATCGGAGATGCGCCGTGTCGGGGCGGGGAGTTCGGCGTAGCCGACGCCGTGCGGTCCGTGGGTGTCCTCGGTGGTGCGCAAGGGGATCGCGAGCGGTTCGGCCGCCCCGAGGGTCACCTCGATCTCCGGGGCGCGGGCCAGCTCGAGCCAGGCCAGATTGTTGATCGCGACCTGGGTCGCGGGCACATTGCCGGCGGTGGAAACAATTCCCATGATCTCGGCGTCCGGGCTGGCGAGCAGGAAGAGCAGGGCGAGGGAATCGTCCACGCCGGTGTCCACGTCCAGGATGATCCGCTGCCGCACTCCATGACCCTATCGGGGGAGACGGCAGCGGATTCGGCGTGGGTCGTGTCACAGTGACGCATTTCGGTCGATCTGCCGGAAATGTCGCGGTGTGGACGACTTCCGGTCAGTCGCGGGTGGGCCAGTAGTTGTCGGTGGCGGGGCGGCGGGTAAGGGACGCGCCGCCGCTCACCTCGGTCAGGCCCAGGTGGAACAGCATGCCCACGGTCAGCAGGCTGACACCGACGATCAGCGGGGTCAGCAGCTGGGCGGCTCCGGCGCCGGTGGGCGTCATATGGTGCTGTTCGCCCAGATGCATGGCGTACATGCCGGTGTAGTGCATACCGGCCACGGCGACGCCCATCACCAGGGCGGCGCCCACGGTGGCCAGCGCGCCGCGCACATTGAGGGTGAACCAGAGCGCGGCAGTCGCGGCGATCACCGCGATCACCATGGACAACGCCACGGTCGACCACTCGTAACCGATCTCCACATCGGTCTTCATGGCGTACATGCCGGCATAGTGCATCGCACCCACGCCGATCCCGGTGACCACGCCGCCGACCAGCAGGCTCTGGCCGCCCAGCCGGCGCTGCTGGGCCAGGCACAGTCCGAGCCAGACCACGACCATGGCGATCGCGGCGCTGACCAGGGTGACGGGTACGTCATATCGGATGGCGGCGCCGTCGATCCGGAAACCCAGCATGGCGATGAAGTGCATGACCCAGATGCCCGTGCCGCCGAGGGCGACCGACGCCGCGATCAGCCAGCCGTCGAACGGTGATCCGCTGCGTACGCGGCTCATGCACCGTAGCGCAAGCAACGATCCGGTGAACGACATGACGTACGCGACCACGGGGGTGAGCCAGCCATGGCTGAAGTGGTCGATCTCCACCGGTGAACCTCCTCGCTGGGGTGGAACCCCGCCCCCGTGACAGCGGAACACGAGCATTCCAAATTGATGAACGTGCAGGAGGTGAATTTAGAGGAGTTGGATCATAAAAAACAAGGGCCGCAAAAATGACTTCGGCGCACCTGCGACACCGAATCGGCGCGACGGCGCCCCCGTAGTCGCGCTATGACGTGAGACACATTACCTGATCGACTGCTATCGATCCTGGCAATCGTTCGGCATGTTGGTTCCAGTATCCGCTGCCGCCCAACTCTTCTGGGTTCCGATGTCCGGCGGTGCGGGCGTCACACCGGTCCGTGTCCTGGTCGGCGCAGGTGATGCGGTCCGGGGCGGGGCGGTCCAGCGGCCGGATCCAGTTTTCGGTTGTGCAGTGCCTCACCGGTCCTCGGCGTAGGCTTCGGACAACTCGAAGGAGACCCATGCCTGGCATATCCAGCCGTCCCACCGTTGTCGAACACGCTCTTCCCGAGGCCGATCTGGCCGAATTCGCCGAAATCCGCAATGCCGAACGCGCCGAGGTCGCCCGCCGCAGCGCCGTCGCGGCCCGGATCGTGGCCGGCCACTCCACCGATGCCGCCGACTGCCGCAATCTGCTGGCCATGCTCGGTCTCGATGCGGAAGCGGGCAAACTCGCCGGCGTCCAGACCTGACCGGTGCTCTCCGGCCCCGGGTGGCCGGGGCCGGACCGGCACGTACGCTCGGGGTATGCCCGAAACGGCACTGCTCATCCCGCCGCACCCGGACGCCTGGTCCGATGCCCTCGACGATCTCGTCGAGCTGATCGGCGACCGATCCACGGTCGTGCTCACCGGTGCGGGGATCTCCACCGACAGTGGTATCCCCGACTACCGCGGCCCGGACGCCCCACCACGGACGCCGATGACCTACCAGCAGTTCGTCGGTGATCCGGTGTTCCGGCAGCGCTATTGGGCGCGTAATCACGTGGGCTGGCGGTACATGGACGCCGCCCGTCCCAATCCCGGTCACCGGGCCCTGGCCGAATTGGAGCGCCGGGGCCCGGTCGCCGGCGTGATCACCCAGAACGTCGATCTGCTGCACACCAAGGCGGGTAGCCGCCGGGTGATCGACCTGCACGGCAGCTATGCCCAGGTGCGCTGTCTGGGTTGCGGTGCCGGCCTTTCCCGGATGGCGCTGGCCGAGCAGCTGGAGCAGGCGAATCCAGGTTTCGCGACCGCCGCGGTGACCGGCCTCGAAGTGGCTCCCGACGCCGACGCCGTGGTCGAGGACACCAGCGGTTTCCGCATGTTGGATTGCGCGCGATGCGGCGGGATGTGGAAGCCCGATATCGTCTATTTCGGGGAGAGCGTGCCGCCCGAACGGGTCGCGGCCGCCTACGAACTGGTGGACGCGGCGGACGTGATCGTGGTGGCCGGGTCCAGTCTGACCGTGCTGTCGGGCCGTCGTTTCGTGCACCGGGTTGCCCGCAACGGCGGCACGGTGGTGATCGTGAATCGCGGCGCCACGCGCAGCGACGGTCTCGCCGACCGGCGGCTGGACGCCGGATGTTCACCGGTACTGTCCGGACTCGCCGAGCGCTACCGGATCCGTGGCGCGCGTCCCGCGGCCGGCCCGGCCGGGCCCGCGTAGGCTGCCCGGATATGCGCAGCACAGTCATCGCGGTGCACACCGGCCGCAGCGAAGTGGTCCATGACATCACCCCGCAGTGCCGGGCGTTCGTGAACGACGCCGGCGGCGACGGGCTCCTGCATATCTTCGTACCGCACGCCACCGCCGGGATCGCGATCCTGGAACTGGGCGCCCATAGTGACGACGATCTGCTGGCCGCCCTGCGCGATCTGCTCCCGGCCGACGACCGGTGGCGGCATGCGCACGGGTCGCCCGGACACGGTCGCTCCCATGTGATGCCCGCGCTCATCGCCCCGTACGCGACCGTTCCGGTCCTGGACGGCGAACCGGCACTGGGCACCTGGCAGTCCATCGCGCTGGTCGATATCAATATCGACAATCCGGATCGTGAGGTGCGGTTGTCGTTCCTGACCTCCGCGGGGTGAACGCGCCCGCCGGGTAACGTCGGCGGGTATGAGCAGTCTCGGAGTCGCCATCATCGGATACGGGCTGGCCGGTGCGGTATTCCACGCCCCACTCGTCGCCGCCGAACCCCGGCTCCGGCTGGCCGCGGTGGTGACCGGCTCGGCGCAGCGGGCGGAGCAGGCGCGACAGGAGCACCCCGGGGTGCGCGTACTGCCCGATGCCGACAGTCTTTTCGCCGATATGTCCGGGATCGATCTGGTCGTGGTCGCCGCGCCCAATCGCGTGCACGCCGAACTGGCCCGGCGGGCGCTCGCGGCCGGGGCGGCGGTGGTGGTCGACAAACCCTTCGCGGTGACCGCCGCGGAAGCCGAGGATCTGTTGCGCTACGCCCGGGAAGCCGGGGGAGTGCTGACCGTTTTCCAGAACCGGCGCTGGGACGGCGATTTCCGGACGGTGCGCCGGCTGATGGCCGAGGACGCGCTGGGCCCGGTGCGCCGCTTCGAATCGCGGTTCGAGCGCTGGCGTCCGGTGCCCAAGGGCGGCTGGCGCGAACTGGGCGGCCCGGCCGATGCCGCCGGGATCCTGTACGACCTGGGCAGTCACCTGGTCGACCAGGCGCTCACCCTGTTCGGCCCGGCCGCGAGCGTCTACTGCGAACTGGCCCGTCGCCGCCCCGGGGTCAGCACCGACGACGATATGTTCCTCGCCCTGACCCATACCGGCGGTGTGCGCTCCCACCTGTGGGCGAGCGCGGTGGCCCCGCTGCTGGGCCCCCGCTTCCGGGTCCTAGGGGACCGCGCAGGCTACGAAGTGCACGGACTGGACCCCCAGGAGGCGGCCTTGCGCGCCGGGCACCGCCCGGGCGACGGAACACCGTGGGGAGAGGCCGGCGAAGCGGACTTCGGTGTGCTCGGCGCCGGTGACGACCCGGCACCGTACCCCACCCTGCCCGGCGATTACCCCGCCTTCTACGCGGCCACGGCCGCCGCCGTCCTGGATGCTGCGCCGGTACCGGTCGACCCCGCCGACGCCCTGGCGGGCCTGCGGGTCCTCGAGGCGGCCCGTGAATCGGCGGCGAAGGGTGGGGTGGTGTCCCTCGGCGGCGCCGCCGGATCGGCGGGCCCAGGGCTCTGGTGACCCGGGCTGCGCTTGCGACAGATCTATCCGAATTCTCTCAATACACCTTCTGTCCGGTGTCTCAAAGAGTGATGATGGTGGCATGGCCGCACCGAACCCCGCCGTACCCGATACCGCCGTCCGGAACCTGCTGCGCACCTGCCCGTTGTGCGAGGCGGCCTGCGGCCTGGAGCTGACCCTCGACTCGCAGGATCGGGTGACCGGTGCGCGGGGTGACAAGCTGGATCCGTTCAGCAAGGGCTTCCTGTGCCCCAAGGGGGCCAGTTTCGGGCAGCTCGACGGTGACCCCGATCGCCTCACCGAGCCCATGGTCCGGGATCGTGCCACCGGCTCGTGGCGGACCGTGGGCTGGGCGGAGGCATTCGATCTGATCGCCGCGCGCATTCCGGCGATCCGGGCCGAGTACGGCGCTCAGGCGATCGCGCTGTATCTGGGCAACCCGAACGCGCATACCGTCGCCGGAACCCTGTACGCGCCGGCGCTGATCCGGGCCCTGGGGACGAAGAACGTGTTCTCCGCCAGCACCGCCGACCAGATGCCCAAACAGGTGGCCTGCGGGTTGATGTTCGGGGACCCGCTCGCCGTGCCGGTCCCGGATCTGGACCGCTCCGATTACCTGCTGATGCTGGGTGCCAACCCCTTGGAGTCGAACGGTTCCCTGTGTACCGCACCGGACTTCCCGGGCCGGTTGCAGGCACTGCGGGCGCGGGGCGGCCGCCTGGTCGTGGTGGATCCCCGCCGGACCCGCACGGCCGCCCGCGCCGACGAGCACCTCTTCGTGCGACCGGGCACCGACGCGTATCTGCTGTTCGGGATCGTGCACACCCTCTTCGCCGAGGGGCTGACCGACGTCGGCATCGCGGTCACGGGCCTGGACGAGGTGCGGGCCGCCGCCGCGGAATTCGATCCGGAGACCGTGGCCGCGCGCACCGGGGTGCCCGCCGAGACCGTGCGCCGGCTCGCGCGTGAACTGGCGGCCGCTCCGACCGCGGTGGTGTACGCCCGGATCGGTACCTGCACCGCCGAATTCGGCACGGTGACCCAGTGGCTGGTGGACGTGATCAACGTGCTCACCGGCAATCTCGACACGCCCGGCGGCGCCATGTTCGCGACGGCCGCGGTCCGCGGGATCGTGCGCACCAAACCGTTCCGGCCGGGCCGCTGGCGCAGCCGCGTACGCGACCTGCCCGAGTCGATGGGTGAACTGCCGGTGGCCACCCTGATCGATGAGATCGCCACCCCCGGCGACGGGCAGGTGCGGGCGCTGATCACGGCGGCCGGCAACCCCGTGCTGTCGGCGCCGAGCGGCGCCCGGCTGGACGCCGCGTTCGCCGGGCTGGACTTCATGGTGAGCCTGGATTGCTATCTCAACGAGACCACCCGGCACGCCGATGTGATCCTGCCGCCGCCGCGTCCGGTGCAGTCTCCGCACTACGATTTCGCGCTGCTGCAGTTCGCGGTCCGCAACTACGCCCGGTTCTCGCCGCCGCTGGTGCCGCTGGGGGACCGGCCGTCGGAGGCCGCGGTCTATGTCCGGCTGGCGGCGGCGGTGAGCGGGCAGCCGCACAACCCGGCCGCGGAGTACGATCCGCTGGCCGCGTTCGACGAGCTCGTCCTCGGCACCACGCTGCGGCAGGCCGGTCTCGAACAGCGACGGCACGAGCTCACCGGTAGTACGAGTACCGAGCAGCGTCTGGACCTGATGCTGCGGCTGGGACCCTACGGCGAATGGAACGGCGGGCACCTGAATCTGCGTAGCCTGCTGGCCGATCCGCACGGTCTCGACCTCGGTCCGCTGCGTTCGCGCCTGTCCGAAGTTCTGCGCACCGCCTCGGGGACGGTGGAGCTGGCGCCGGCGATGCTGCTGGCCGATCTCGACCGTCTGCGTGCCCGGTTCGCGACCGCGCCGGCGGAGATGGTGCTGATCGGCCGCCGTCATCTGCGTTCCAACAACAGCTGGATGCACAACGCGCCCCGGCTGGTGGGCGGGACGAATCGCTGCACCCTGCAGATCCATCCCGACGATATCGCCCGGCTCGGACTGGGGGAGCAGGCCCTGGTGAAATCCGCGGCCGGGTCGGTCACGGTGCCGATCGAGCCCACCGATTCGATCATGCCGGGAGTGGTGAGCCTGCCGCACGGCTGGGGGCATGCGACCAGTTCTCAGCAGGTGGCGCGGCAGCACGCCGGTGTCAACGCCAATGTGCTGACCGATGATTCGGTGCTGGATGTCCCGTCCGGTAACGCCGTGTTCAACGGCGTCCCGGTGTCGGTGACGCCCGCCTGATCCGGGTCGTCCGCGATCGGGGATCGAGAGGACGGCCGGAATAGATTCTCCGACCCTGTTCGATCGATCGGATCTCGCTGATCCGCGTCGTTTCACCCCGAACAATTGATAGCCTAAGGCTGGATTCACTATCACTGTGGATTTCGGTTCGCCGATGCGGTCCTCCTCGATGCCGCGGGGCCGCCCGCGCTAGGAGTCGCCATGTCCCAGGCTCGCGTTGCCCCGGCCGGTGGACCTCTTGCGGCCGTGGCGGAGCGGCTCGAAGCCAGTACCCGTAGCTTCGGCTGGGGGTCCGCGCCGCGGCGATCGTGGTGGCCGACAGTGCCCGCCTCCGTTTCCCGGTTCGCGAAACCCTGGTGCAGGCGTGGTCTGCCGCCATGGATGTGGTGGGCCCGCGGCTCGCGCAGATGGAGTACCGGTCCACGGCCACGATGCTCGCCGCGAGGGTCACCGGCCGCGACGGCGACCTGTACACCGTGCAGGCGTTCGTGGAGATGCGCTCGACGAGCTGCCAGGCCCCGGAAGGCGTCACCGCGACCGCCGCCTACACCCTGACTCCGAACCGCGCCGCGCACTGGACCGTCACCGACGTGAGCGGTTCCGGACCGGCGGCCGGAGCGGGGGAGACCACACCCGGACCGGGGCTCCCGCCCCGCTGCACGTTCCACCCACTATCCAGGAGAGAGTATGACCACCGCATCCGCGTCCGATACCCCGCGCAGCGGCGGCCACCCGGCCGCCGACGATCCGATCGAACTGGTCCCGCTGGACTCGCTGACCGCCGAAATGGTCGGGCACTGGACCTATCTCATGATGGAGGGCGCGGCCTTCGCGATGCAGGGGCTGCACCCGGTGATCCGCGAGGTCACCGACAAGTATTCGGTAGCAAAAACCGATCCGGCCGGTCGCGCCATCCGCTCCGTCGATTCCGTACTGCGCTGGACCTACGGCGGTCTCGAGGCCGTGCAGGACGGTCGGCGGCTGCGGTCGCTGCACGCGCCGCTGCGTATGAAGGGCAGCGAGGGCAAACAGATCAGTGCCCTGCATCCGTGTGCCTATCAGTGGGTGATCGCCACCGCCTACGTGACCACCTCGAAGGCCGGGCCGCTGCTGATGGGCCGCGAGTTCACCGACGACGAACTCGAGGAGTTGTTGCGCGACAACATCCGGATAGCCCGCATCCTGCAGGTTCCGATGAAGGGGTATCCGCAGACCCGTGCCGAGTTCGACGAGTACTACGAGTACATCGTGACCGAGGTGCTCTCCGCCGACGACGAGGTCCGCGAACAGTACCGTCAGTTGCGGACCGGTGATCTGGACCAGTTCCGGGCCATGGGGTTTCCCGCCGGCCGTATCGCGCGGTTGCTGGGGTATCCGATGATCCGTTTCAACTACTTGTCGATCGTCGGGCTCCTCGATCCCCGCCTGCGCACGATGATCGGCGCCGAGTGGACCGACGCGGACCAGCGGGCACTGGAACGCGCCTACGCGGTGATCCGGTTCGCCTACCGCGTGCTGCCGGACCGGCTGACCTATTTCCCGATCGCCTACCACGCCCGTAAACATCATCAGCAGATCCAGAAGATGAAGCAGCGGGAGCTGAAATCGGCCGCGTACACGGTGCGCCCGCGGCAGGAGACCCCGCGCGAGCCGATCACGATCGTGCCCGGCGGCTGATCCGCGCCGGCCGGTGCCGCCGCCGATCGAACCCGCCCCCGGAGTCCGGTCAGTCGCTACCGGGATGGGGATACATCAGCGGTGCGAGGTAGCGGCGGGCGAAGGCCCGGGCCGCGTCGGTATCCCCGAGCGGTAGCACCCCGCGCGGGTTGGAGATGAACGAGACGGTGAGCCGGACGAACAGTTCGGCCACCACCTCCGGGTCGAAACTGCCGAGCTCCCCGCGCTCCTGCCAATAGGTCAGGAATTGCGCGACCAGTCCGCGTCCCTGCTGGATGACATCGTCGTCGGTGAGGAAATCGGTGAGCTGGCCGGCCGCGCCGGAAACGCGCAGGCTGCGGGTCAGCAGTTTGGGTGCGGTGGCTTCCCCGACGAACGCGGCGAACATATCCGCCAGCGCTCCGACCGGGCCCGCGGACCGGTGCATCGCGTCGGCGACGATCGTTGCCAGCCGCTGCGATTCGGCCATGAGCGCGTACCGGACGATCGCGGATTTCGTGCCGAAACGACGATAGACGGTGGCCACGCCCACGCCCGCGACCTCGGCGATCCGCACCATGGTCGTCTCCTCGAACCCGTGCGCGGCGAAACATTCGCGCGCGGCGTCGACGATCGTGCGGGATCTGGTGTCCAACTGCTGCAGTTCGGTCCACTGCGCAGCGGTTGTTTCCATTCGGATCAGCCTACCGCCTTGCCGCCGCACCCGGCGTGGGCACCGGATCCGCGCGCCGGGACCATGGTTTCCATGCCGCCCGAATGATAGAATCAAGGCGTTCAATCTATCATCATCATTCTTCTTCGCCCCGAGGTGACGAGATGGCGACCCACGCAACGGAGCGCACCGCCGAAGAGTCGACCGACCCGCGAGTCCGGCCCGAGGTACTGCGTGAATTCCGCAAACATTCCGGCAGCGTCCTGGCCGGCGCCTTCGCCGGTGCTGCCTTCGACCAGGTAGCCCTGGTCCCGGTGGCTGCCGCCGTGGACCGGACCGGCCGGTTCGAGCAGAACTTCGCCGATCGCGGTGTCCGCAGCGGCGTCTCGGCGATGATTGCGCTGTGGGGTGATTCCGACGACCGCCGCGCCGAAGCCGAATGGCTCAAACTCAGGCACCGCGACGTCCGTGGGTCCGGTAGCGCGGCGTTCGGCGAGGTCGAATACAGCGCGCTGAATCCTTTCACCTGGAAATGGATCGCGGTGAGCGGCATCTTCGTCGTGCTGAACACCTTCACCCACTGCACCGGGACCGAACTGCGCCCGGACGAGGAAGAGGCGGCCTATCAGCAGTTGCGGGCCGCCTTCGCCGATCTCGAACTGCCCAGTGCCGCCGGGAAACTGCCGGCCGACCTCGCCGAGGCGCGCGCCTACTACGACCGGATGGCGACCCAGGAACTGGCCGAGAATCCGTTCCTCGTCCAGAAGTTCGCCGACTTGACCAAACTGCCGCTGCCGACCCTCGGGCTGCCGCCGCTGGCCCGCCGGGCACTGACCCCGATGTGGCTGGTGCTGCGACCGGTGGCCGGACACGTGATCCAGGTGTGCTCGTCCAAAGCCATGCATCCGGCCGTGCAACAGCTCACCGGATTCGAACTCACACCGCGCCACGACACGGAGTTCGCACTCTACGTGTGGCTGTTGCAGCTCGCCTGGCGGACGCTGCCCGACCGGTGGCTGATGCAACCCCTGGCCTACAACCGCCTTCAGTACGAGAAACTCGTGGCCGTCTGCCGCAGCTACGGTCTCGAATCCTTCGCGGTACCCGCCGACCGGCGCTGAGCGCGTCCGGCACCGGCCATCGCCGAGGGGACACCGTGACAACGATCGAGAACTCCGGCGACCCCGGCGCGCCGGCGGCGGGCTGCCCGCACGCCGGTGACCGACCCGGGGCGGGCCGGACGGGGTGACCGAGCCCAGGCGGGCTGACACCGGTGACCGACGGCGGGTGGACCGTTCACGGGTGGACCGACCACGGTGACCGGCCCGGGCGGACCGGTTGCGGTGGCCGGCCCCGGGCGGACGGTTCGCGGGTGGAGCGATCGCAGGCGACCGCGAACGGCCCCCGCCGGAATTATCTCAGCGCTGCCCGGCCCGCAGGAAGCGTCCGGTGCGGGTGCTGCCCAGGGCCGGATCGGCGGCGCCGTCACCGAACACGTACTGCCCGCCGATGTACACCGCCGCGACGGCGGCGTCGTTGCGGTTTACCATCCGCTCCAGTCCGCCGTACTGGGCCACCGGGCTCTCGGCGTAGGCGTCGAGCGAATCGTCGAGGCCCGCCGGGTCGATGACGACCAGATCGGCGCGGTCGCCTTCGCGCAGGCGACCGGCGTCGATGTCGTACCAGTCGGCGAGCTCGCCGGTGAGCCGGTGCACTGCCCGCTCGAGCGGGATCACCGGAGTGCCCGCCTGTTCGGCCCGGTACATCCGGCGCAGGAAGCGGAGCCCGAAATTGTAGAAGGCCATATTCCGCAGATGGGCGCCCGCGTCGGAGAAGCCGAGCTGGATGCCGGGATGGGCGGCGAAGCGGTCCAGTATCTCGGGCCGGTGGTTGGAAATGGTGGTGCGCCAGCGCAGTTTGGTGCTGTGTTCGAGTACCAGGTCGAGGAAGGCGTCCACCGGGTGCAGACCACCCCGGTCCACACCGACCTGTCCGAAGGTCTTACCCACAACCTCCTCGTCCGGGCAGCTCACGATCTCGGCGTCGAAGAAGTCGCGGTGCCAGACCCGCAGCCCGAACTTCGCGTCGTAGTCCTTGCGGAAGCGGCGGCGGTAGGCCTCGTCGGCGAGCAGCGCGTCCCGCTCCACCCGGTCGGCCAGGTGCAGGGCGGCCGCGCCGGACCCGAACTCCTCGAAGATCACCAGATCGATACCGTCGGCGTACACCTCGAACGGCACCGGCAGATGCTGCCAGCGGAAATCCGCGCCGAGCGCGTTGACCAGCCGTGCCAGTGTGCCGATCAGGACGACGGCGAACGGGTTGGCCTTGATATCGGCGGCGGACAGCAGGCTGGTCTTGAGCTTGCGGCGCCCGATACCCAGGCTGCTGAAGATCATCGCCCCGAGACTGCGCGGTGACGTGATATCCGGTCCACCCTGCAGAACCCGGCCGCGCCGCCGCAGGATCGCATTGAGACGGCGGCGCTCCTTCGCCCGCGCATAGGTGGACGGCAGCGTACGTGAACGGCAGGTCTCGCCGTCGACCTTGTCGAACAGCAGTTGCTGCGCCGACATACCGAGGAATCCGGCGTCGAGCGCCTCGTGCAGCGCCGCCTCCATATCCGCCAGCTCCGCGCGGGTGGGGCGGACTTCCTTGCGGGTGGCCCGGTCCAGGCCGAGGCGGGCGGTCCGGATATCGGAATGCCCCAGCATGGCCGCGATATTCGGGCCCAGCGGCAACTGCTCGAGGGCGGACACGTACTCGCGGGCGCAGGTCCAGGTCTTGGTCTCGTCGAGCGTATCGATCACATGGCGGCGCGGAATGGCCTCCACGCGACCGAAGATATCGCCCGCGCCGGTGGGGTCGATATGCACGGTGGACAGTGAGCACGAGCCCAGCAGCACCGTGGTGATGCCGTGCCGGACCGATTCCGACAGCGCGGGGGACTTCAGTACCTCGATGTCGTAATGGGTGTGGATATCGATCATTCCCGGCAGGACCCATTTGCCCGCCGCGTCCACCACATCCGGACAGCCGGTCTCGTCGAGCGGTTCCGCGGAGACGGTCACGACCCGGTCGCCGCGCAGTCCGAGATGGCGAATCGCCGAGGCCGCGCCGGTACCGTCGAACCAGCGGCCACCCTTGATGATCGTGTCGTAGCTCACACCCCATTGCAACTGGTCGGATGACCCGGAGTCAAGAGGACGTGTGCGTCGCCGGGCGGACCGCCCGCCCGGCGACCGGGTGTTCAGCCCGCCGAGACCTCGGAACGGTCCTCGCTCCACAGTGTGTGGAACTTACCCTCGACGTCGACCCGTTCATAGGTGTGCGCGCCGAAGAAATCGCGCTGGGCCTGGGTGAGCGCGGCGGGCAGCCGGTCGGCGCGCAACGCGTCGTAGTAGGACAGCGAGGAAGCGAATGCCGGCACCGGGATACCGAGCAGTGTGGCGGTCGAGACCACCCGCCGCCAGCTGTCGATCGCCGTCTCGATCGCGTCCCGGAAATACGGCGCCAGGATCAGGCTCGGCAGCGTCGGATCGGTTTCGTAGGCCTCTTTGATCCGATTCAGGAAGCGGGCCCGGATGATGCAGCCGCCGCGCCAGATGGTGGCCAGATCGCCGGGGGTCAGATCCCAGCCGTATTCGGCGCTGCCGGCGGCGATCTGATCGAACCCCTGGGCGTAGGCCACGACCTTGGACGCGTACAGGGCCTGCCGGATGTCCTCGGTGAACTGCGCGATATCGGTGGGCTTGGCGGCGAGTTCGCCGGCGGCGAGCCCCACGGCCGCCGCGCGCTGCCCCCGCGATCCCGACAGCGCCCGGGCGAATACGGCCTCGGCGATACCGGTCACCGGAACACCCAGATCGAGCGCGGATTTCACGGTCCAGCGCCCGGTGCCCTTCTGCTCGGCCGCGTCCACGATCACATCGACCAGCGGCTTCCTGGTCTTCGCGTCGACCTGGTTCAGCACCTCGGCGGTGATCTCCACCAGGTAGCTCTCCAGCTCGCCGGAGTTCCACTGGGTGAAGATATCGGCGATCTGCTTCGGATCCAGGTCCAGTGCGGCCCGGAACAGGTGGTAGGCCTCGCCGATGAGCTGCATATCGGCGTATTCGATACCGTTGTGCACCATCTTCACGAAATGGCCGGACCCGTCCGGGCCGATATGGGTGCAGCACGGGGTGCCGTCCACCTGGGCGGCGATGGACTCCAGCAGCGGTCCCAGCGATTCGTAGGATTCCGCGGGCCCGCCCGGCATGATCGACGGTCCGTTGAGGGCCCCCTCCTCGCCGCCGGAGATGCCGGCGCCGACGAAGTTGAGGCCGCGGGCCCGCAGTGCGGCCTCGCGCCGGATGGTGTCGGTGTAGAGGGCGTTGCCACCGTCGATGATGATGTCGCCGGTTTCCATCGCGCCCGCGAGTTCTTCGATCACCGCGTCGGTGGCGTCGCCGGCCTTCACCATGATGAGCACCCGGCGCGGCTTCTCCAGGGCGGCGACGAACTCGGCGATGGTCTCGGTGCGGACGAAATCGCCGTCGTCGCCGTGCGCAGCGAGCAGCGCGTCGGTTTTGGCGACGCTGCGATTGTGCAGTGCCACGGTGTAGCCGTGCTTGGCGAAGTTGCGGGCGATATTGCTGCCCATCACCGCCAGGCCGGTGACCCCGATCTGTGCACGCGCTGCGGAGGAAGCCATGAACCAGCTCTTTCGTTCGACTGTTCCAACATTTCGGCGGGTCCACCGGGCCGCGATGATCGTGGAGACCGGCCGCGCGCCCGGCGTGTGCCCTGTCTTCTTTCTACCGGGTGGCCCGGCCGGGCCGTGCGCAGACCCGCCGACAACCGGTCTGTACGGCCGGGCCGGGCCCGATGGCGGTGGGGTCGCCGTACCGGAGCATTCCGGCCGCGCGGCCGGGCGTACTCGTACCGGGCGGCTCCGGAGGTGCCCGGACCGAGCAGCGGCTTTTCGCGCACGACCGCGAGACACACTGGCACACAACGGATGAACCGTAGAAGTCCGGCGGCGATCCGGTGCGCGAATGGGTACACCGGAGGGGTGCGGTACAAATTCTTGCTCACCATGCCGGCCGCGGTACTGACTGTCGCGGCGTCCCTGTTCACCGTCCAACCCGCCGCGGCCGCCCCGGGGCCGCGGGTCGACGCGGAGAAACCGATCGACGGTCGCGCGATCCTGCTCGAGGTGTACTCACCCGCCATGGACACCGTGGTGACCAATCGGGTCATCCCCGCGCCGGGCGGGGGACCGGCGCCCACGGTGTACCTGCTGACCGGGATCGGTGGCGGTGCCGACGGTATCTCCTGGTGGGACGATACCGATGTCCGGCAGTTCTTCGGAGACAAGAACGTGAACGTGGTGATGCCGATCGGCGGTGCCTACTCGATGTACACCGATTGGCACACCGACGATCCGGTAGTCGGCCGCGCCCGCTGGCAGACCTACCTCACCCGGGAACTACCGTCGGTCGTGGACGCCCGGTTCGGCACCACCGGACGCAATGCGATCGCCGGGGTGTCGATGAGTGGCGGGTCGGCCGTGGACCTCGCCATCCAGGCGCCGGACCGCTATGAAGCGGTCGCGTCTTATAGCGGATGCCCGTGGTCGGCCGACGCCGCGGGAATCGCGATGGTCAGCGCGCAGGTGGTGCGGGGTGGTGCCGACCCGGGCAAGATGTGGGGTCCGCCGGGGTCCGCGGGCTGGCAGGCCCACGACGCGTTCGCGCATGCCTCCCGGCTGGCCGGAAAGACCGTGTACCTGTCCGCGGCGTCGGGTATCCCCGGCGAGATCGACCGGGGCTGGGGGTTCCCGCCGGTCGAAGCCATTGCCGCCGCCTGCACCTCGGCCTTCGCCGACCACCTGGGGCAACTCGGCATCGGCGCGGTGCACATCGACCGTCCGGCCGGCGCGCACACCTGGGGGCAGTTCGAATACGACCTGCACGATTCGTGGCCGCATCTGGCGCGGGCCATCGGCGGCTGACCGCCGAGCCGCCCGGCGGTCTCCGTCGGCTGCCGGGCGGGGCGAGGATGGATCGGCATCCCGCCGCCGATGATCTATCGACCGTCGCCCGGACCGGCTCGGGGCCGAGCCGGCCGGCCGGACCTGGCGCACCGTTCTTCCGATCGTCGCGGGCCGGTCGGCATGCCGATATGGCTGGTCGTCCGTCCAGGTGAAAGACTGGCCGGGTCCGCCCGAGGCGGCACGGCACCGGTGGGCGATCCGGCGAAAGGAAGATCATGCGGAAATGCGGTACGGCCGCGGTCACCGCGCTGCTGGCGGCGGCCATCGCCGGGCTGCCCGGCGGGCACGCGGTAGCGGCACCGGGCACCGGCGTCGTCGAATCCGTCGAACCGCTGGCCGCCCCGGCCGTGCTGCCCGGCTCGGCGGGTTCGGAGCGCATGCTCTATACGACGACCACGGTCGGCGGAGCGCCGACCGTGGCCAGTGCCGCCGTGTACTTCCCGGCCGGCGCGCCCCCGGCCGGCGGTTGGCCGGTGATCGCCTGGGCGCACGGCACGGTCGGGCTCGGCGATTCCTGCGCGTACAGTGTGGCCGGCCCGGGCGCCGTGGCACGGGACTGGGCGTACCTGGGTAGCTGGCTCGAGCAGGGTTATGCCATCGTCGCCGCCGACTATGCCGGGCTGGGTACCTCCGGCGAGCATCCGTATCTGAACGGGGTGGTGGAGGCGCACAGTGTCGTCGACGCGGTCCGGGCCGCGTCGGGGCACTACTCCGCCCTGTCGAACAAATGGGTCGTGGTCGGGCAGTCACAGGGCGGGGGAGCCGCGGTCACCACCGCCCGGTACGCCACCGAATTCGGCGGCCCGGAACTGGACTACCGCGGCGCGGTGGCTACCGGCGTCCCCGCCTATATCGAGAACATTCTCGCTCTCATGGGTCCGGGCGTACCGCCGGTGAAACTGGGCGCACACACCACGGCGTACGCGCTGTACCTGCTCAACGGCCTGCGCACCACCTACCCCGAGCTGGACATCGAATCCTTGCTCACCGATTCCGGCCGGTACTGGTTGGCACGCGCGCGCACCGAATGCCTGTCCCCGTTCGGTGCCGAACTGGTGGCCCACGGTGTGGTGATCGGAGACCTCTTCTCCCGGCCGTTGGCCGATATCCCGGATCTGCGCGGGCTGCTCACCCGCTATCTCGGCCTGCCGGAATCCGGCTACGACAAGCCGCTCTTCCTCGGGCAGGGTCTGCTCGACACCGATGTGATCACCCCGGAGACGCTGCGGTTCGCGGCGGTGCTCGGGGCGAACCGGCAGCCGGTGACGCTGAGGGTGTACCCCACCGATCACGATGGCGCCGTGCACGATTCGCTACCCGACTCGGTGCCGTTCGTCCGCGACCTGTTCGCCTGAGCCCCCGCCGTCCGAGACCCCGGATCCACCCCGCCGGTGAATCGATCTGGCGGACTTGGCCTTCCCCCGTTTGACTTCGTCGTCGCCGGGAATAGCGGGAGCATAGTGTTCCTCGACCCTTGGGAATTGCCATGATCATTGTTCTCGGGCTCGTGATCGCCGTCGCGGCGGTTGCCGCCGGTGTCGCCGGCGTCGCGGCCAATACCAGTGATGTCAATCGGCTGACCAGCGACTTCTCGGTCTTCGATTATCACTTCGCCGGTACCACCGGTGAACTGTTCCTCATCGGCATCATCGTCGGTGTCGTCGGCGGGCTAGGAGTGGGTCTCGTCTCCGCCGGTGCGTGGCGGTCCACCCGCCGGGGCCTGGAGACCCGCCGTGAACTGCGGCAGTCGCGTAAGGAGATCGCCGCCGCCCAGCGGGATCTCGCCAAGACCAAGGACCCGGCGAAGAAGCCCGCGCCCGCCGCTCCGGCAGCTCCGGCCTGGTCGATGAGCAAACTGCTGCGCAAGCCGGACAAGAGCGCGGCGACCGCCAAGTAATCCCTGTCCCTCACCCGGATATCGAATATCGAATCAGAAAGTCAGTGTCATGATCGTTCTCGGACTTGTTCTGCTCATCGTCGGTTACCTGCTCGGTATCGGCGTGCTCACTACCATCGGCCTCGTTCTGCTCGTGGTCGGCGCGGTACTGGCCATCGCCGGCTCGGTGGGCCGGCCCGTCGGTGGCCGGCGCCACTATTACTGACGCCGTTCACCGGCGACTCCATCCAGCGGCCGCGGCGGTGCGGGCGATCCACACGGATCGCCCGC
>NZ_JBFAHF010000008.1:138404-231330 GCF_040654015.1 Nocardia sp. NPDC050799 | reverse complement strand
GAAAGCGCATGAGCCGAAGGCTCGAGTCTCGAGGCCTGAACGGCGGGACCAAGGGGGCCTCGACCCCGCGGCGCCGAAGGCGCCGCCAATAAACACAGACCCCGCGGGGCGGCTGTGATCATGGCAAGATGGGCCACCGAACCACCTCGCCGCCCAGCAGGAGGACATCGAGAATGGCCCCCCGTCCGCTGTCCCTCCTAGCGCGTACCGGGGTCGCCGGTGCCGTCGCGGCCCTTGTGCTGGCCGGTCCGGCGGTGGCGGATCCGAACGATGTGAATCCCATTCCCGGTATCAACGGCGAACCCCGCGGTCTGCCGACGCTGCCCGGGGACACCCAGGCCATCTACCAGGTGACGGGTATGGACAGCCCCAACCGGACTCAGCGGGTGAATGTGCTGGGCACCGACCTGGGGGTGATGTGGGACGACGGCGCGGGCACGCTTCTGACCGCGTTCGGCGATTCCGCGGGCCTCGGCGTGCCGAACCTGCTGGCCGGCAGTGTGTGGGCGTGGACCAGCAATGCCCTGTTCTTCAGCCACACCAAGGATCCGGCCCAGGGCATCGTCTTCGACGGCGCGGTCCCGAATCCGCTGCCCAGCCCGAAGATCCCGGGGATCGAGATCAGTTTCATCCCGACCGCCGGTATCTCGGTGGGCGGCGTGCAGTACCTGAGCATGATGTCGGTGAAGGAGTGGGGCGACCACGGTCTGTGGGCCACCAACTTCGCCACGCTCGCCGCGTCCGGGGACGGCGGACGGACCTGGGCGCAGCTGCCGACCACGCGCCGGGCGAATGTGGACGGCCACGAGCGGTTCCAGCAGAACGCGTTCGTGAAGGACGGCGGATTCGTGTACCGCTACGGCACTTCGGCGGGCCGGAACCATCCCGGGTACGTGTCCCGGGTACGGGAAGCCGATATCGCGAACATCGACGCCTACGAGTACTGGGATGGGCACGGCTGGAAGCCGGCCGACGCCAGAGCCGCCGCACCGGTCGTCGACGGGGTGGCCGAGCTGTCGGTGCAGTGGAACGACCATCTGCGCAAGTTCGTGATGCTGACGACCGATCCGTACAACTCGGTGGTGCTGCGCACCGCGGATGCGCCGGAGGGTCCGTGGAGCACGCCCCGGGTGCTGCTGGAAGCGGCCGCTCTGCCGACGGCCTACGCGCCCATGATTTTCCCCTACCAGACCGGCAGCGACCTGTACTTCCTGCTCACCGTGCATCGCCAATACAACGTGCTCCTGATGCGCACCCCCCTGTAACCCCCTCGGAAACGACAGTGCCCGCCCCGGCTACCGAGGCGGGCACTGTGTCGTGTCTCAGCGCGAACCGGGACGGCTGCTGGGCCGGCTGCTGGGGGTGCTACCGCTGGGCCGGCTGCCGCCGCTCGGCTCGTCGCTGGATTCCTCCGGTTTCTTCTCGTCCGGTGACTCGCATTTGACCTCCGGCACCGGATCGTACTTCACCGTCCGGGTGTGGCGGGAGACCTCC
Organism: Nocardia sp. NPDC050799; assembly: GCF_040654015.1. Classification (NCBI taxonomy): domain Bacteria; kingdom Bacillati; phylum Actinomycetota; class Actinomycetes; order Mycobacteriales; family Nocardiaceae; genus Nocardia; species Nocardia sp. NPDC050799. The sequence goes on along the minus strand of NZ_JBFAHF010000008.1, from coordinate 229,836 downwards.
GCGCCGGTATTGATATCGGTGATCACCCGGGTGTCGGAGATGGTGAACCCGGGAGCGCCCGTGGAGGCGATGCAGTCGTCACCCTCGGGCAGGGTGATGGTTTCCGGTTCCGTCGGCTTGGTCTTGTCGCCGGTGATCGATTCGACGTTCACCGTCTTGGTACCCCAGATGCGAACGGTCACCTCGGAGCTGTCGGCGACGGCCTGGATGTAGATGCCGTGCGGGGTGTTGTTGCGGAACTGCAGGTCGATGGCGCCGTCGAATACGGTCGCTTCACGGGCCGCCGGATAGCGGGAGATGTAGTAGCTGTGTTCGGTGTGACCGGCGTCCTCCAGGCCCGCGAAGTAGGCCGCGTTGTAGAGGGTGGTGGCGAACTGGCTGATCCCGCCGCCCACGGCCTTGCTGGGCCGGCCGTGATCGATGATGCCCGATTCCACATAGCCTTCGGCGGCGGTACGTGGACCGGTGTGGGTGTTGAGCGAGAAGGTGTCGCCGGGCTTGACGATCGCACCGTCGACCTCCTGCGCGACCGTGCGGATGTTCACCCCGGACGGACCGGTGAAACCGCTGGTGGTGAACTCGCCCATCGTTTCGTCGATACCGAGCGCCTCGGCGGCCTGCGTGGTGAGCTTGGGTTCGATCCGCTCGTAGATCGCCGGTGTGGTGCGCGGGGCGCCGGTCGCGGCGAGCATCGCCGGCAGCCGCTCCAGCGTCTTGGCCCAGTTGACCTTGTCGCCGACCACGGCGGGCACGACGGTGGGCGCACCGGAGAAGGTGAAGGTCGCGTCCTTCGGTTCGACTTCGGTGGCGGCCAGCTGCGGAGCGAGCAGGTCGGTGGCCACCTTGTGGTCGAACTCGACCCGCAGGCCGCCGTGCCCGTCCGGTACGAACCCGACGATGGTGGCGATCTGCTCGGGACTCAGCGCGGCAGTGGCGTCTCCCTTACCGGTGTAGGACACTGGCGCGCTCACCGCGGGTTCGGCGATCTGGTGCATGGCCGCGTCGATCGCGTCCTGGCGGACGGCGGGCGGCGCCACGGCGACCGGCAGATCCAGGGTGCTCGCGGTCGCCCATTGCTCGGTGATGACCGTGCGGGCCGCAGCGAGGTCCAGGACGCGGCCCGACACGGGATTCACCTCGACCGGCCGCGTGCCCTCGAAATGGATACCGCCTTCGACGGGCGGCTGGTCGTGCACCTTCAGTTCATCGAAGGTCCGGCTCAGCGCCGCCTCGTCGACCGAACTGGCCACCGTGACCTTGCGGGTGGCCACGAAGGACAGCAGCCGTGAAGCCGGGTTGAGCGGCTGACCGCCCACTCGCTCCCAGGTCGCCTCCCAGTCCACGCCGAGACCGGCCGCGGCCGGAACCAGCTGGGTCTGCACATCGGCGATCTTCACCGGGACGACTTCACCGGAACGCGGGTCGAGGATTTCCTGCAGTTTCCCGCGGGCGTCGTCTTTGTCCATCCCGCCGATGGCGACCCCGGCGACCTCGACACCGCGCGGAATCTTGCCGGAGGTCATCACCAGGTCGGCGATATAGCCCACGAGCGCGACACCGAACACGATCGCGGCGGCCAGCAGGATGCGCCGGGCGTTCGCGGAGTCGCGCAGCCAGGTCCGGGCGGCGGAGAAACGACCGCTGTCGTCACCGGACCCACCGGTGCCGCGGCCCCCGCCCGGACCGCGCGGCGGCTCGGGCGGACCGGATTTGTCACCGTGCGACAGGATATCGGCGCTGGTCGGATTGTTCGGGTGGCCCGGCCAGGAGGACGGCCCCCCGGAGAGCCGCTGGTTCAGCGCGCTGGAGTCGAAGACCTCGGTCGGCGCGTCGTCCGGATCCGCGTCGGCGAACGCGGCGGGCGCGGGCGCGGCGGTGGGCAGCGGGAACTGCTGGGTGGTGTACTCGGGCCCGGTGGGATCGTCCGGGACAGGACCGGGCGGGCCCGGGCGGCGAGCCGGGCCGGGCGGCCGAGCCGGACCGGCGGGTTCGCCGGAACCCGAGGGCGCACCAGGGCGCGGGGAAGGTCCGGGACCGGAGGGCGCCGTCGCGCCGGGGCCGTGGAAAGGCCTGGCATCGGAGGGCACTGCCGGCCCGGGGGCGGCACCGGTGGGCGCTGCCGATCCGGGGGCGCCGGCAGGCCTGGCACCGGTGGGCGCTGCCGATCCGGGACCCGGGGCAGGCCGGGCACCGTTGGGTGCCGCTGGTCCGGGCCCCCTGGAAGACCGGGGACCGATAGGTCCTGCTGGTCCGGGGCCGGGCGGTGCCGGGGCACCGGGACCGGGGCCGGGCGGTCCCGGCTGGGCGGGACGAGGAACCTTCGGAATGTGGGGAGAAGCGCCGCCGGAGACCGAACCCGATGCCGAGGGGGCCTGCTCCTGCTCGGACCGCTGCGCCGCGGAGCCGGTGCTGGGATTCAGCCAGGAGCTGCCGCCGCGCCAGCCGGGGGCGACATTGTCGGCCTGTTCGACCGGCTCGGTCGGTGCGGACGGCTGCTGACCCTGCTGGGCGCGGCCGGTGTCGAGCAGCTGACGTAGGCCGCCGTCGATCGGCTGCGGGCGGCCGTGGTCGCGTCTGTCACCGCGGTCGGTGTTCGATTCGCTGCTCACGAACCGTCCTCCCCAATCGATACTTCGGGGACTCGCGGGGTGCGAGCCTTCGCCAACGATAGTTGTCCGAACTGTAATCTTCAGTGCCGGATCGATCACAGCTGCGCCATCTGGAAGCCACTGACGTCGCAGTTGGGACATATCGCCCGAACAAGCCCTGGACAGCAAAGTGGCCCCGTGCAGTCGCCGGGTCGGGGGTCAGGCGAATGCACGGAGCCGACCGGTATATCGGCGCCACGCGCGGGTCGTTACACACGAACTCGACGAATGTTCTCGAGCGGCGGGCACAATCGGGGACGGCATGCGATCCGACCTCTACAAGTAAGGGGACGCGAGATGCAGTTGGGCATGATCGGGCTCGGCCGGATGGGGGCCAATATCGTGCGGCGGATCGTCGCGGCCGGTCATTCGGCGGTCGGCTGCGAACGCCACGCCGACGTGATCGACGATCTCACCGCCGAACTCGGCGACAGTTTCCGGGGCAGCACCGATCTGGCGGAGTTCGTCGCCGACCTCGATACCCCCCGCGTGGTGTGGGTGATGATCCCGGCCGGTCTCACCGGTCGCACGGTCGACCAGCTGGCGGAATTGCTGGAGCCCGGCGATATCGTCATCGACGGCGGCAACAGCCGGTACCACGACGATATCGCCCGGGCCGCGCAGCTCGCCCCGCTCGGTATCCACTACCTCGATATCGGCACCTCGGGCGGGGTGTTCGGCCGCGACCGCGGGTTCTGCCTGATGATCGGCGGCGAGCCGGCGCCGGTGCGGTACCTGGAACCACTGCTGCGGGCCATCGCGCCCGGTGTCGTGGCCGCGCCACGGACCCCGGGACGGACGGGGGAGCCCGGACCGGCCGAGGAGGGTTATCTGCACTGCGGTCCCGCGGGGGCGGGCCATTTCGTGAAAATGGTGCACAACGGGATCGAGTACGGCGTTATGGCGGCCTACGCCGAGGGGTTCAACATCATGCACAAGGCCGACTACGGCAACCGCGCCGGCGGGGAGTACTCCGCGGAGGAGACCCCGCTCGAACATCCGGAGTACTACCGGTACGACATCGATATCGCGGAGGTCGCCGAGGTCTGGCGGCGCGGGTCGGTGGTGGCGTCCTGGTTGCTCGATCTCACCGCGACCCAATTGCACGCCGACCCGAATCTGGATTCTTTCGGCGGCCGGGTCTCCGATTCCGGAGAGGGACGCTGGACCCTCGACGCCGCGGTGGATATCGGAGTACCGGCTCCGGTGCTCTCGGCGGCGCTGTTCCAGCGTTTCGCTTCGCGCGGTGAATCGGCGTACGCGGACAAGGCCCTCTCCGCGATGCGCGAGGCCTTCGGCGGACATCACGAACTGCCCGGGTCTGGTTGAGGAGGACCCGGACCGCGACGGGCCCGGCAACCGCCGAATTCGAGATCGGCATCTCGCAGAAGGGATCGCGTATGCGCGGGACCGGACCCATCGGAGACGGAGATGCCCCGATCCTTGTGATCAGAGCATCTCCGGTCCCCTGCACCGGTCCGGGTTCCGCCGCGGCTGTGGGCGCTTCCCGCACCCGCCGGACGGACCCGTACCCGGCCGGTTCAGCGCTCCAGAATGGCGACCACGCCCTGACCGCCCGCGGCGCAGATGGAGATGAGTGCCCGGCCCGACCCCTTCTCCGCCAGCTGTTTGGCGGCCTGGGCGACGATCCGGCCGCCGGTGGCGGCGAACGGGTGCCCGGCGGCCAGCGAAGAACCGTTGATGTTCAGTTTGGTGCGGTCGATCGAGCCGAGCGCCCCGTCGAGGCCCAGCCGCTCCTTGCAGTACTGATCCGATTCCCAGGCCTGCAGGGTGGCGAGCACCACCGAGGCGAAGGCCTCGTGGATCTCGTAGAAATCGAAATCCTGCAGGGTCAGGCCGTTGCGGGCGAGCAGCCGCGGCACCGCGTAGGTGGGGGCCATGAGCAGGCCGTCGGGTCCATGGATGTAGTCGACGGCGGCGACTTCGCTGTCCACCAGGTGCGCGAGGACCGGCAGATTGCGCTCGGCCGCCCACTCGTCGCTGGAAAGCAGCACCGCCGACGCGCCGTCGGTGAGCGGGGTGGAGTTGCCCGCCGTCATGGTGGCGTCGCCCAGCTTCACCCCGAAGACCGGCTTCAGCGTGCCCAGCTTCTCCAGCGAGGAGTTCGGGCGCAGGTTGTCGTCGCGGGTGAGGCCGAGGAACGGGGTCACCAGGTCGTCGAAGAAGCCGCGTTCGTAGGCGGCGGCCATGTTCTTGTGCGACAGATAGGCCAGTTCGTCCTGGGCGTCGCGGGAGACCCCGAACTCCTTGGCCGTGATCGCGGCGTGCTCGCCCATCGACAGCCCGGTGCGGGGTTCGGCATTGCGCGGGATCTCGATACCGACCATGCCCGGGCGCAGCTGACCGACCAGTTTGAGCCGCTCGGCATTGGTGCGGGCGCGGTTGATGTTCAGCATCCACTCGCGCATCCGCTCGCTGACCCCGATGGGTGCGTCGGAGGTGGTGTCGGTGCCGCCACCGATACCCACCTCGATCCGGCCGGCCGCGATCGCGTCGCCGACGGTGACGACGGCCTGCAGGCCGGTGCCGCAGGCCAGCTGCAGATCGTGGGCGGGGGTGTAGGGGCTGAGCCGGCTACCCAGCACGCTCTCCCGGATCAGGCCGTGCTCACCGACCCGCTTGAGTACCGCGCCGCCGGCGACCATGCCCAGCCGTTCGGATTGCAGGCCGAAGCGGCTCACCAGGCCGTCCAGTGTGGCGGTGAACATGTCCTGGTTGGAGGCGTGCGCGTAGGCCTTGTCGGAACGCGCGAACGGGATGCGGTTACCGCCGAGGATCGCTACCGGACGGGTCGAACGGGATGTGGTGGTCACTCGGGTCTCCCAGGTTGTCGAGTTGGCGAGAGGGTCGGGTGCTCCGGGCCCGGGCCGCGGCTCCCCGCCACGACGTCCGACGCCCGCCCGCGCTCGGTTTACGATAAACTTACTCCGGAGTAAGTTCAATGTCGACACCGCCTCCGGCGACTACCGACACACCACATCGAGCAACAGAAAAGGTGGGAACTGTGGCAGCCAAGAGCAAGGGTGCACCCAACCTCTACGGATCGTTCGTCAACTCCGCGCCGGGCGGGTTCCTCGCGAACAAGCTGGGCCTGCCGAAACCGGAGAAGTTGCGGCGCTACGTGGCCGGCGAGCCGCCGCTACCCGGACCGGTGCTGCTGGGCGGTAAGGGCCGGGTCGCCGAACCGCTGCGGGCGCTGCTGGCCGAGGACTACACCTTCGCCGATTCCCTCACCACCGGCACCAAATACGGCGCGCTGGTCTTCGATGCCACCGGTATCGGCAGCATCGAGGATCTGTCTCAGCTCTTCGAGTTCTTCCAGCCGGCGATGCGCAGCATCGCGCCGTCGGGCCGGGTTCTGGTCATCGGCACCACCCCCGAACTCGCCGGCAGCGTGGACGGCCAGATCGCCCAGCGCGCGCTCGAGGGTTTCACGCGGTCGGTGGGCAAAGAGCTGCTGCGCGGCGCCACCGCGCAGCTGGTGTACCTGCACCCCGACGCCTCCCCGGCGGCCACCGGCCTCGCCTCGACCCTGCGGTTCGTGCTGTCCGCCAAATCGGCGTTCGTGGACGGTCAGGTGATCCGCGTCGGTAAGGACGACGCGGTCGCGCCCGCGAACTGGGACAAGCCGCTGGACGGGAAGGTCGCCGTGGTCACCGGTGCCGCCCGCGGGATCGGCGCCACCATCGCCGAGGTCTTCGCCCGCGACGGCGCGAAGGTCATCGTCGCCGATATCCCGGCCGCCGGTGAGGTACTGGCCGAGACCGCGAACAAGGTGGGCGCCACCGCGCTGGCGCTCGACGTCACCGCACCCGACGCCGCGCAGCGGCTCGCCGAATTCGCCACCGAACGTTTCGGCGGGATCGACATCATCGTGCACAACGCCGGGATCACCCGGGACAAACTGCTGGCGAATATGGACGAGGGCCGCTGGAACGCCGTCCTGAACGTGAATCTGGCCGCGCCGCACCGCATCACCCAGGGCCTGGTGGCCGCGGGCGCGCTGAAGGAGGGCGGCCGGGTGGTGGACGTCTCCTCCATCGCGGGTATCGCCGGTAACCGCGGGCAGACCAACTACGGCGCCTCCAAGGCCGGGGTCATCGGCATGGTGAACGCCGAGGCCCCCGAACTGGCCGCGAAGGGCATCACCATCAACGCCGTCGCGCCCGGTTTCATCGAGACCGCCATGACCGCCGCGATCCCGCTGGCCACCCGCGAGGGCGGCCGGCTGATGGCCTCCCTGAACCAGGGCGGCCAGACCGTGGACGTCGCCGAAACCATCGCCTACTTCGCCAGCCCGGCCTCGAACGCGGTGAACGGCAATATCGTCCGGGTCTGCGGCCAGAGCATGATCGGCGCGTGATGACCGAGACCATCACCCTCGACGCACCGCCGAAGAACGGCGGCCTGTACGCACAGGCCGTGCTCGGCGCGATACCGCTGGTCTCGGCGCGGAAATCCGAGATCCCGGACCGCGCCGTCCGGCTCGACGGCTACCGGGTCGACCTGGAACACCTGGCGGCCTACTGCGCGGCCACCGGACTGCGCTTCGGCGACACCCTGCCGCTGACCTACCCGTTCATCATCACCTTCCCGCTGGTGATGAAACTTGTAGTGCAGCGCGACTTCCCGTTCGTCGCGGTCGGCGCGGTGCACGCGGAGAACCTCATCGAACGCACCCGCGAGATCTCGCTGAGCGAACCGCTCGATATCACCGCGCATATCGAGAACCTGCGGGAACACCCGAAGGGCCTGCTGGTCGACGCGATCAGCGAGATCCAGGTGGGCCGGGAACTGGTGTGGCGGCAGGTCACCACCTTCCTGCACCAGCAGAAGACCTCGCTTTCGGGCGGCCCCAAGCCCGAACCGAAACCCGACGAGGTGCCGCCGCCCCCGCTGCGGACCTGGAAGGTGGACCAGAAGACGATCACCCGCTACGCGAACGCCTCCGGTGATCAGAACCCGATCCACACTTCGGCATTGGGTGCCAAGGCTTTCGGCTTCCCCCGGGCGATCGCGCACGGGATGTGGTCGGCGGCAACGATCCTCGCCACGGTCGAGGGCCGGGTCCCCGACAAGGTCTCCTACGCGGTGAAATTCGGCAAACCGATCCTGCTGCCGTCCACTGTGAACGTGTACGCGGACCAGGTCGAGCAGGGTTGGGATCTGGCCCTGAAGCATCCGAAGAAGGGCTACCCGCACCTCACCGCCACACTGCGCTGAGGTAGCGGCCCACTCGATAGAAACCCCGCTCCGGGCTCTTCGGGGCGGGGTTTTCATATTGTCGCGGGACCATTAGTCCTGGTCAGCGATACTATCATCAATGAAAGTATCATCCATGATAGTAATCGGACGCCCAGAAACATCCGGTGGCAGTAGCGACAATTCAACCTGGATCGCACATAGGACGGGCGCAGATACTCTCACCGAAGCCAACCACCATCTGCGGCGAAGATATCGGCCAATCCGCTCACTGCTCGCCAACACCGCTCGGCCCGCATCTCGGCCGCGCTGAGATGCGGAACGACCACCACTTCGGCATCGTGCTCGAAGAGGTGCTGAACGGCGATCAGCGTGGCCAGTTTCGGCGCCGAGGGCGCGGTGATCGTGAATACCACCTCCAAGTGATGGCGAGCGACGAGTCCGTCCAGATCAGGCGTGTCGGTGTTGTACCTGCCCACGACAATCGCGCGTCGCCGATTCTCGGTGGTCACGATCGGCTCTCCCTACCGACCGAGCATTCACGGATCGCCGCGACGAGCGCCATCCCCGAGGGCTGTGCCCCGATGACGCAGGGTGGCGCTACCCAAGTACGGAAAGCCGCGCTACGTCGGGTCGGTGCGGGCAACACAATGGCTCCGCTCCGTACCACCGACACATTGAGGCGGAACAACTCGGCGAAAACCGGGGTCTCGTCGGGGATGTCGGGAGTGATCAGAAACGTCCACCGGCCCGAACGGGGATGCGAGATCACCGGCCCTGAAGTAAGGCCACGCCCGAGCAGCAACCGACGTGCCGCCGCACCCAACTCGGCGGGCATCGTGACCGCACCGACGTGGGGCCCGGCCGCGACGACGATGCTTTCTGTTCCTGGCTGCACCACTGCCGCCAGTCCGCACGAGCGATAGAAGGCGCACCGGGTCGCGAGCGTATCCCCGCAGGTAACACCTGCCTTCTCATTCATGACGAAGCGCCCTTCGGTTCGGCAGCAAAGGCGTGACAGGCGCGGAGAGCAGCAAAACATCGATCGATGTGTGGTTCGTGATATCGGTGCGCTCGACACCGGACTGCCGAGACGGTGTCTGTTCCAGGCACGGGATCACATCCATGAGCGGGCCGCTCCACAAGGTGGAGATGGTTGCGGCGAAGTCGGCACGTGCGCGAGCCGCTCGCTTATTGGCCGGCTGCGGTATGTAGCCGGTGGATGCCGACCGTAGCCGTGCGGCGATTCGACACAGGACCGCAGTATCAGCAGGCACGCCACACCTCGGGCGGATGTGCGGCGCGCCACCGGGCGATCACACCGTCTACCTCACATTGCGCGGTAGGTTGCCCGGCGGCCGTCGGTGTATTGCCGGGGAGGGCCCCTCGAATACCTGCGCGATCGTGGCTTTCGCTCTCACTCGACAGGCGCAGCGTCGTGGACATTGCCTGGTTGGTCGTCAGCGCCGGTGGCAGCGCCGGGGTCGGGGTCCTCTCATTGCGCTCGCGATGCATAGTGCCTCCTGACGGATCTCGATTGACCGGCACCCGGCGCCGGGGCCTTTCCTCGGCCGGCGGTCTGTGTCGCCGTTTCGCCCGTTGATCTCTGTTTCACCCGGCGCCGGGGCCGCTTTCAGCGTCACGCACCCGAAGCTTCGGTAGGAGCCTCGAAAGGCCCACGGAGGGAATACGCTTCGGATAACGAGTACGTTGACCGCTGCTCCGAGGGGTGGAATGACTGTCAGCAGATGGACGAGCACGGAAGTGCGGGCACTTCGCGTGGCCGCGCTCCGCGAAACCCAGGAGGAATTCGCCGAACGCGCCGGATACATGCTCCCGACCATCAAGAAATGGCATCGGGCGACATGGGACAAGCCGGTACGGGGTCGTTCCGCCGAAGCACTCGACACGATGCTGCGCGAGTTGGACGATGAGCAACGTGCCCGGTTCGATGCGGAGACCGCCGCTGTGGGTGATTCGACACCTCGCGACGCCGAAGTCGTGGGCCGGGCGAGCACGGTGCTCGGGACATATGCGTGGGAAGTCGACAGTGACGTGAGACGTCGTGAATTCGGAAAGCTGGCCACTGCGGTAACCGCGTCCACGGTTGGGTGGCAGTTCGGAGAACACATCGGACATTCGGACGCCCAACGGCTGCTGTCGGCTGTCGGCGACTTGGAGGAGAAGGATCAGCAGGTGGGTGGCGGCGCCCTGGTCCGGTTCGCGCTCGAACAGCTCGAGCACGCCAAACACACCCTCGACACCGCGAGTTACGACACTGCGACCGGTCACGCGTTTGCTTCTGCCACGGGACATTTGGCTGTGCTCACCGGCTGGCTGGCACACGACTCGGATCGCCACATGGTGGCGCGACGTTGCTATGCCGATGCACTCTCGCTGGCGAGCGAAGCAGGCGACGAAGACCTCGTTGTCCATACCTGCCTGAATGCGGCGAATCAGTCGATCGATCTCGCCAGAAGGGGGCAGGGCAGCCCGCACTACGCCTTGAAGCTGATCGACCGTGCCCGCACACTGGCCGGTGGCCGGCCGCCGGGCCGGATTCACGCTCTGATCGCCGGGCGGGAGGCTCAGGCACGCGGATTGCTCGGTGACCGGGTCGGTTTCGGCCGCGCCGTCTCTACTGCCTGGCGGGAGGTAGAGCACGCCATGAGCTATGAGTCGCTGGAGGAGTGCCCACCGTGGCTGTGGTTCGTGACTCCCGCGGAGATCCGTGGGCACGAGGCACGCGGATACGGCGAGATCGGCGAGGTACGCAAAAGCATCGAACTTCTCTATGCCGCATCATCGGAGGAGAGAGGCGCTCGCAATGCCGTCAGCGATCGAGCGCACGCGGCGGTGGCGCATGTCCGCATGGGCGATATCCAGTCGGCTCTCACCTTGGGGACGGCTGTCCTCACCGAACTGGAGAACGTCACGTCGGGCCGGACGCTGCGAGTACTGGACCCGATACGAACCGTCGACCATCCCGCGGCCGAAGAGTTCCGCGACCGGTTCGCGTCGCTGGAGAACGCGACACGTAAGGAAAGCGCATGATCAACCCGGAATTTCGGCGTTACTCTGCCGCCCAGGCCCGCGCAATGCGAGACACCGTTGAAGACATCTACCGGCGTTCCTACGTCGATGCGATCGCTTCGGGTGACCCGTTCGAATCCCCAGCGGCATTCATGCACAGGTTCGACGCCTACACCGATCCCGCGCGCGACAGGGGATTCGACCTGGTGGCGGCTTATGTCGACGGGGCACCGGCAGGGCAGACCTGGGGCTGGCCGCTGTCACCAGGTGCGGCGGGATGGGGTGGGCTGCACCTGGACGATGGCGGTCTCAACGACTCCGATCTGGAGGATTTCACAGTCGAGACCGGTGATCGGACCTTTGCTCTCTCAGAGATCATGGTGTGCGTCGAGTACACCGGCCGCGGACTCGCTCGCGCCTTGCACGACAAGCTGTTGGCCGGTCGCCCCGAGCAGCGGGCGACACTGCTGGTGAACCCGGGCAACGAGCGCGCCTACGCCCGGTACCGGAAGTGGGGGTGGTATCGGGTCGGTTGGCAACGTCCGGACTGGGACGACGCCCCGCTCTTCGATGTGCTGATGCGAGACCTACCACTCTGACCCGAGACAGCCCTACACGAATCTCTGGGCGGGTGTGCGTAGCTCGGTCGTTCCAATGCCCCTGAGCAGCTGTGGAAGCTATGGCCTCGGATGATGGCCGGCGGGAGAATTGGGCCGCATCGCGAGCCAACTCCGGACCATTTCCTTACGAGGGTCAGGAAGGCACCGTGACCAGCGAAAATCATGTGCGAAGCGTTCCGGCGTTCACGGCGGCGCCGATGTTGGAGTCGTCATCGTTGTCGTCAAGGATGTCGTCACCATGCGACGGGGTCGCGCCAGGCAGTTGTCACGGTCGACCGATCGGTCGAAAGACCTCGTCCCGCCCTCACAACAACCAACTCCCCGATATTGTCTGCACCATGCCACTGGAGGACCAGGTCAGGCGCTGGATCGAGCGCGCGGCACACATAAAAGTATTGCTGGACCCGCTGATGGAAACCTATCCAACCAATCAGCGTCTGCTTCCCTCGAACTGGGCGCGACTACTGGCAGACCAGGGCGTGACAGTGAAGACGTTCGATTCCGAGCCGCCGGACACCACCGCAAACCCGTCCTTCCCGGACAACCGCCCACCTGGCCGCCGCCCACGAAATAGACCACATCTACGGGCAGCCTCCCTATCCGTTGAACACCTTTTCGAGGGTGTCGGCCGTGACGGAGCGACGGAGCCATGTGCGGATTTCTTCGGGGCTGCCGGTCTCGATCTTCCGGATCGCTGCCTGGGGGACCGAACCGAATTTGGTATCGAGGAGGTCGATCAGAGTTTCGGTTCGGGCGCGGGCCTCACCTTCGGCGCGGAGCCGTTCGGCGGTTGTCATCAATGCCTCCTTGGCTCGGGGACCCAACTGCTCGATCACAGGGTCGAGACCGTCTTCGGTTGTGTCGCTGACCTGCAGTATGTAGGTCAGCACGGCTTGCAGTTCCGTGATGCCTTGTGGGCCGGACACCAGCGCCCACAAGTCATCGAGTAGGTCCAGCATATCGGAACCGAGGTCGGCGTTCCGGGGTGCGATTTTGTGCAGAGCCAGCATCACGCGGGTGGCGGGAGTGAGATCGCGAGCAAGTAGGTCGGGCAGGTCGAGGGCGGCGACGTCGTCGAGCAGAAAGCGCAGGCGCGGAAGATAGGGCTGCAGCGCTTCATGGCCGGCTGGGTCGAGGTCGATCAGGTCAGCCAGCTCGATCGGGGCCTGCCAAGCTCGGCCCTTGCGGTTGCTGTGCACTACGAGCGGGACCACGGCGGGCAGGGTGCGGCTTTCCGGGTGCAGGCGGCGGTGTTGATTCCAAATGTTGACGAGGTATTCGAGCATGCGCAGCGGCATGAAGCGGTCGCTGCGGCTCTGATGTTCGATGAGCAGATAGATATAAGCGGGGTGCGCGTCGAGGCGGGTGCGGTACAGCACGTCGCTATAGCGTGACCGTAATTGAGCCGAGACGAAACTGCCCGGTTGCAGGGTCAGTTGATTCCAGTCGATCCGACGGGTGATGTTTTCCGGTAGCGCGGAACGCAATTCGGAAGCGGCATCCGCTGGGCGGCTGAGGACGTGACGGAAGTAGGCGTCGTGTGGGTTCGACGGGTCGGCGGGCACGGCCGCGAAACTACCCGGGTGGGCCGACATCTTGAAATGTGCGGTACCGGCGAAAACGAAGGCGCCCCGGACCTTTCGGTCCGGGGCGCCTCGGCTGTGCTCGTACGGTCAGAGGTTCTTCGGGAGCCTGATGGTCTCCGTCGGAGCGTCCGCGTTACCCGTGCGGGGCAGCGTGGTGGTCGGGGCGTCGGCCGATGCGGCGGTCGAGGAGCCCCCGGTGGGGCGCCGGGCCGGGCCGGTGGGCCGGGCCGGCTGGCCACCGCGACCGCCGGTCAGGCCGAGCGCGAGTCCGGCGATCAGCGCGAGGACGCCGAGGATGCCGAAGACGATCGGCAGGACGCGGCCGAACAGCGACAGCTTGTCGATATTGTCCTTGGCCACCGCCAGCTGGGATTCCACGGTGTCGGTATCGAAGACCATATTGGCCTTGAGTGCGGGCACCTCCACCTTGTCGGCGGTGCGGCTGTAGAAGATGTTGAGCTGTTCGCCGCCCTTGACGACGGTGCCGGTCTCCGGCTCGACCCAGACGTCGCGGGTGTTGCCGTAGAAGCGGTACATGGTGACCGGCTCCTCGCCACCCTCGACGCCCCACTTGGCGGCGGGCAGTTCGAGCTTGTTGGTCGGCGCCTTGGAGACGTCGGCCAGCCTGGTCACCGGGACCTGCTGCCGGAAGTGGTAGACCTTGGTGCCGTTGATCTCGGTCTCTTCCTGGAACACCATGTCGGTGGTGGTCCGGGCGAGCACGTCGAAGTACGGGTAGGTCTTCTGCTCGGTGCCGATCGGGAACCGGTACTGCAGGCCCGTGTGCTGCACCGGATCCGCGAGCGCCTCGCCCTTGGAGTTCGTGGTGATCGCGATCGACCCGTTGGGGTCGGCGGCCACCGGCTCACCGGTCACGCGGTCGATGGTGACCCGGTCGACGTAGGCGGTCAGCACGCCGGTGTCGCCGGATTTGTCGATCCGGCGCAGGGTGTTACCGGCCTGGATGGTCATCTCGTCGGCATCGGAGGGATCTTCGACGGTGAGGAACCGCTGGGAGACCAGCGGTACGTTCTTGTTGACCTCGGCCGAGCGCCCCTCGGCCGTCAGCGACGAGGAATCCAGGACCAGGCTCTCCTGGTCCTTCTGATTGACCGCGACGGTGGTGATCTCGAGGTCGAGAGGAGTCTTGGCCATCTTGCTGACGGTGTAGGTGGGGATCATCAGCGCGGCGACGATAAGCAACGCGCCGAGACCCACGAGCACGCAGGCAACCGTCCTTCTGGTTCCGGCACTCAGTGCCATGCAAACTCTCCTCGTCGTAGAACACAGGTCGTTCCGCGGGTACAGCGGGGCGCCGCGGCACTCGTGAGCCCTGACACTAACAGCCTGGAGGTGGCCCAGGGGTTGGCGAGGCCGGAATCCGACCGAAAACGGGGGGAGTCTAACCCGCGTTGTGAAATACCGGCTTCCTACGAGCACAGACGGCCCGGCAGACTGGGACTCGATGACGACCACTCCGACCACCGATACCGGCCCCTGGCCCTCTGCCGACCAGGCCGAACGCCGGGCCGCACCCGGTCACGGCCCGGCTCCCGCGGGGACGGCGCCGGTACCCGTCGGGCGTCAGCGGGGCTTTCTTCCCGCGCTCGAGGGTATGCGCGGTCTGGCCGCCCTGGGCGTACTGCTCACCCATGTCGCCTTCCAGACGGGTGCCACCGGTATTCCCGCGCTCGGCCGCCTGCTGGAACGCTTCGATATGGCGGTCGCGGTGTTCTTCGCGCTGTCCGGTTTCCTGCTGTGGCGCCCGCACGCGCTGACCGCACGCGGACTAGGCGACGCTCCCGGTCTCGGCTACTACCTGCGTCACCGGGTGGCCCGGATCGTTCCCGCCTACTGGGTCGTGGTGTGCGCTGTGCTGATCCTGGTTCCGGCCGCCGCCGGTACCGCCGGGCTGCAGGTGTGGATCTCCAACCTGCTGCTCCTCCAGGTTTTCGTCCCGCTCACGCTGACCGACGGGCTCACCCAGATGTGGAGTCTGTCGGTCGAGGTGGCCTTCTATATCGTGCTGCCGCTGCTGGCCTGGCTGCTGCACGGGTTGCGGGGCCGCGCGGCCGCGGCCCGGGTACCGGCCGTCCTGATACTCGGGCTGGTCTTCCTGGGCTGGAACTTCCTCCCGGTACCGACTCCGGATGCCATCCACGCCGACAACTGGTTGCCCGCCTATATCCCCTGGTTCGCGGGCGGCATGCTGCTCGCCGAGCTGACCTGCGACGACCGGCGCCGCGCGCGCCTGCGGCTGCTGGGCAACCAGCGGTTGATGTGGGCGATCGCCGCCGCCGCGTTCGTGGCGTCGGCGACCCGCCTGGGCGGGGTCGCGGGGCTGACCCGGGCCGAACCCTGGCAGTACACCGCGAAGATGGGCCTCGGCGCGGTGATCGGGTTCGCCTTGCTGGCGCCGCTGGTGCTGGGACCGTCGGACAAACCGCATCGCTGGCTGACCGCGGCGCCGGTCGCGATGGCGGGCCGCTGGTCCTACGGGCTCTTCATCTGGCATCTCGCCGTGCTGTCGGTGATCTTCCCGGTATTCGGCATCCTGCCGTTCAACGGCAATTTCGGCGTGGTGCTGGTCCTGACGGTGGCGTTCACGCTGCCGATCGCCGCGGCGAGTCATGCCCTGGTGGAGGAACCGTGCCGGCAGTGGGCGCGGCGGCGGGACCGGCCGCGTGCCGCGAAAGCCTGATCCGCCGGCTCAGCAGTCGCAACCGCAGCCGTCGCAGCAGCAACCGTCACCGCAGCAGCTGCCGCAGTCACTGCAGCAGCCGCCGCACTCGCAGCAGTTGCCGCAGCCGTCGCAGGTACACCCCCGCCCGGCCCAGGACTCCTTCTGTTCGCCGCTGCACGGCCGGGTGTGCTCGGCGCAGCACGCGTAACCGGTGCAGTACTGGGTGCAGATCAGCTGGATCGACTCGGCGACCCCCGGCCGCCGCGGGCCGGCGGGCGCCTGCGGGTCGATGAGGCGGATACCGGCCGGGTTCTTCCGGGCGGCATCGGTGGGCGACGGCGCGACGGCGTGGCCGAGCCGGCGCAGTGCGGTGGTGAGCGGATCGAGTAGCGCCCAGCGCAGCGTCGGCAGACCGCTCAGGCCGGCGGACCCCAGCGACGACCGCAGCGAACGATCCGATTCCCGGACGAGCGCGTAGGCCTCGGCCCGCGTGGTGCCGGTGGCGGTGAGCGGGTTGAAACGATCCGCGGCGGCGTCGGCGTGATAGTCGGTGAGCGCGTCGGCCAGATGCGCGATCCGGCCGAACTCGTCTCCCGCGGTGCGCAACGCCGCCACATTCTCCGGGCGATCGGCCAGTACCGCGGTGTGGGCGAAGAACTCCGCGGCACAGCGACGGCTGGCGCCGGTCAGCTCGTCGAGGGCGGCGGCGCCCGCCGGCCCGGCTCCGGCGGCGACCCGGCGTTCGGCGCCCGCCTGGGCCTCGATGGCCGCCACCAGCGGAGCGATATCCAAACCGATGGCCGCGGCCCGGGCGTGCGCGCCCGCCGACCAGCCGGTCGCGATCCGCCGCATGGGACGGTGCAGCCGGGGGCGGGTGTCACCGTCGTCGATATGGTCGGCGACTTTGGCGGAGCCGAGCAGCAAAGATGCCGTGGCGGCGAGCTGGACCGGGGCCGCGGTGCCGACCGGAACCCGTGCGGTGCGCATTCCGCGCAACGGGCACGGTCCGGCGGTGCGGCGCGCGGCGGGTGCCGCGGCCTGGGCCTCGGTCAGCAGCGCGAGCACTACCGCGTCGGTATTGGTCGCACTCCGGGCCAGCTGTCCGTGTCCGTCGCGCAGCCCCAGGCACAGACCGCACATATGGGCCTGCCAGAGCTGCGGGTCCACCCCGTACTTCGCGGCGCCGTGCCGGCACGGCCGCAACATTCCGAACACTGTGCCCTCCCCGCCGGATGCGTCCTCCGCGACATCCGTTGCGCGCATCGAAAATACGGAGCGTGCGGGCCCCGCGCAACCGGGAAAGCGCCACTGAGCGAGCGATACGAACTATTCGGGCAACTCGTCCGTTTCCGCGGTGTCCGCCGCGCCGGGTTTGCGGCCGGCCAGACCGCGCCAGGCCAGCGCGTCGAGCAGATCCACGGCCTCGGCCACATCGATGCGGCCGGCGGCGACGGAATCGGCGATGGCCTCCCCCGCGCCGATCACCGCGACGGCGACGATATCGAAGTTGGTCCCGGGCTCGGCGTGTTTGGCGCTGGACTCCAGCAGCTTGGCGGTCAGCTCGATGACCCGCTCCCGGGCGTTCTCGATCTCCGAGGCGAAGGCCTGCTGCCCGAGCGCCTGGCGGTAGAGGACCTGCCAGGAGTTGCGGTGGGCATCGACGAAGCCGAGAAAGCCCTCGAGCGCGGTGCGCAATTGTTCGTGCGGGCTGAGCAGCGGGTTGCCGGCGGGTGCGACCGATTCGAGGAAACGCAGCCCCTCCCGCTGGATACAGGCGCGGAACAGTTCGTCCTTGGAGCCGTAGTAGAGGTACAGCATCGGCTTGGAGATCTCGGCTTCGGCGGCGATGGCGTCCATGGAGGTTTCGTGGAAGCCCTTGCGCGAGAAGACCTCGACCGCGGCATCGAGCATCTGCTGCTCGCGCACCGCTCTCGGAAGCCTTTTCGTACCGCCCGCCATCACGTCTCCTACCGCAGTGAGCCCATTATATTACTCCAAAGTAAGTTCCCCAGGACCGGAACCACCGGCCGCGATACCCGCGCGCCGGTGTTCTTCCGGTAGGCGGCCGGCAACCCCGGCCCGTCACTCCGGGGCCGGACCCGTGGCCCGGCCCGGACCGTCAGCAGGAGCGGGGGACCCGCTTGTAGTCGGCCATCCGCAGCACCGAGGCGTCCACCCGCTCCATCGGCAACCGGCCGGCCGCCACCGCCTGCTCCAGCTGATCGAGCACCTGGCCCACGGCATCGGTACTGATCCAGAGCGCATTGTCCACGCCCGCCACGAGCGCGGCCTCCACCGCCTGCTCGATGGACAGCCGTTCGGTGATCGCCGCCATACCGCTGAGATCGTCGGTGAAGATCACGCCTTCGAAGGGTGCCGCCCCGTACCCGGAACCCTCGCGCAGCAGCGCCATCACCTCCGGGCTGATACTGGCCGGGACGCCCGGGGTGGTCAGTCCGGGAACGTCGAGGTGGCCGACCATCACCGCCGAACCCGTATCGATCAGCTCACGGAACGGCACCAGGTCGCTGGTGCTCAGTTCCGACAGCGGCGGCACCTGCACGGCGCCGAGATGGGAATCGCCGGTGCTGGACCCGTGACCCGGGAAATGCTTGAGCACCGTCCCGACGCCGACCTCGTGCATGGCCCGGATATAGGCGTCGGCGTATTCGGTGACCACGGCCGGGTCGTCGGAGAACGAGCGGTCACCGATCACCGAATCGTCGGGCTGGGAACTCACATCGATATCGGGGGCGAAATCCACCGTGATCCCCAGACCCTGCATGGCCCGCGCCCGGTCCAGGGTCGCGGTGTAGAACTCGTCGGGCGTCATGGTCTGTGCGGTGACCCGGGCCGAGGGCGCGGTGCCGATGAGATCCTCGAGGCGCGACACCCGGCCACCCTCCTCGTCGGTGGTCACCATGAGCGGCACTTTCGCCGCGGCCGCCACCTGCGCGAGCCCGCCGTCGGTGAGCATCGACAAATCGGTCCAGCTGCCGACGAAGATTCCGCCGACCTGATGGTCGCGCACCACGGTGAGCGCGTCGTCGGTACCGGTCACCCCGACGGTGAGCAGCTGCGCGAGCTTCTCCCGGGTGCTGAACTGCGCCAGGTACCGGGCGGCGCAGTCACCTTCGGTAGTGGTCGGGCCGGCCACGTCACCGGTCGCGCCCGCGGGGCTCGTACCGGCGCCCGGGGTCGCGGTGGTGCCGGGACCGGAGCCGCCGCTCTCGGAGCCGGAACAGCCGGTGAGGAGCGCGGCGAGCACCGCGAGCAGGACCAACGGTATCTTCCGCATCGTTCGACGGTAGCCCGCGCGGCGCGACCGCGACACTTCGGATCGGCTTCCGGACAGAGGTAATCTGGTAACACCGGTCAGGAGTACGTCACGGAGGAGCAGTGATGCCCTGCGATCTGATGCTCATCGCCTACGACGGTTCCGAACACGCCAAACGCGCGATCGAATACGCCGGACGTTTCCTCGCCGCCGACCGCGCGGTGGTCCTGACCGCCTGGGAGCCGATGGTCCGCCAGGCCGCCCGGATCTCGGGGATCTCCGGGATGGTCCAACCGGAATGGGTGCCCGACGAGGAACTCGAGGACATCGCCTACACCACCGCCCGCGATATCAATGCCGAAGGCGTGCACCTGGCCGCGCTCGCGGGGCTGAACGCCGAGCCGCGCACCCAGGAATACGCCGCCAGTGCCTGGCAGGCGGTCGTGGACGTCGCCGACGAACTCGATGTCGACATCATCGTCGCGGGCACCCGCGGCGCGACCGGGCTGCGCGCGCTGGTGCACAGCAGCGTGGCGGACGCCGTGCTCAAACACTGCCACCGCCCCGTTTTCCTGGTTCCCCCGGTGCAAGCGGCCGGCGCACGGAAACCCGGGCACGACGACCACGCCGCGAAATAGGGGCGCCGCGGGCGTGGTTACGGTCGGATCATGACCGAGTTCCTGCTGGCACGCCCCGACGGCGTGGTGCGCGGCACCGGTGTACGCACGGCGCACCGCGATCCGTGGCAGGCCGCGGCCGCCCTGCGCGAGGGCACCGCCGTGGCGATCGCCGGGGCGCTACCCTTCGATCCACGACACCCGGCCGCACTGGTCGAGCCGGTCGAACTGCTGCACACCGGGGGCCCGTGGCGTCCGGCCGCGCTCCCGGAGCTGCCGCGCGTACAGGTGGTGGAGCAGACGCCGAGCCCGGCCGAGCACCGCGCGCGGGTCGCGCGGTTGGTGGAACTGCTGAACGAACCCGCCCCTCGCCTGCGCAAAGTGGTGGCAGCCCGCTCTGTGCTCGCCACCGCGGCGGCCGTGCTGGACCCCGAGACACTCGCCGCGTATCTGCTGGCGCGGAACCCGCGGGCGAATGTCTTCGCGGTCGATCTCACCCCCGCCGGGCGTACCGGCGCGACGCTGATCGGCGCGAGCCCGGAACTTCTGGTCCATCGCCGCGGCACGGCCATCGAGCTGTACCCGCTGGCCGGCACACTGCCCCGGCTCCCGAACCGGGTGGCCGATTCCGCGCAGGCCGATCTGCTGACGGCGAGCGCGAAGAACCACGCCGAACACGCGTTCGTGGTCGACTGGATCACCGAACGACTGGCCCCGGTGAGTATCGGTCTGTCGGTGCCCGAGCGGCCGCAACTGGTCGCCACCCACGATGTGTGGCATCTCGGGACGCCGATCCACGGCGTGCTGCGGGCGCCGGCGCCCAGTGCCCTCGAACTGGCGCTGCTGCTGCACCCGACCCCGGCGGTCTGCGGTACCCCGACCGCCGACGCGCTCGAATACCTCACCACCCACGAGGAGGACCGCGGGTTCTACGGCGGCGCGGTCGGCTGGTGCACCACCGACGGCGACGGGACCTGGGTGGTCGCCATCCGCAGCGCGGAACTGGCCGCGGGCGGCCGCGAGCTACGCGCCCACGCCGGCGGCGGCATCGTCGCGGCCTCCGAACCCGCGGCCGAACTGGCCGAGACCACCGCCAAACTGCGCACCCTGCTCGGCGCCCTCGACTGCGCCGTACCACCCGACAACGAGTGAGCCGGGGGCGTCCGGAGGCAGGGCTGCCGCGGGCCGGCGCGGGCCGCGATCGGGGCCGGCCGGCGGCAACCGTTAGGGTGAAACGCCCGACGGTGCCTACCCGGACCCGGCCGGTCCTGCTAGGTTGGCCCAGATATCTGCCTGCTTCGGAGTTTGGAGTGCTGCGATGAAGTTTGCTGTTCCCGGTGTTGCGAGTGCGGTCGGCGGCGCCCTGCTGGGCGCCATCGCGGTCTTCGCCATCACCGCCGCGCTGCAGCAGGACAGCCGGCCGGAAGTCGACCGAAGCGGTAACGCGGACAGCTCGCTGCTGAACAGCGTCGAATACGGCAAGCGCTGAGACCCGGCCCGATCTCGTCCCGTCCCCGCCGGAGCCTGTCGGCGGGGACGGCACACGTCTGACCCACGGTGCCCGTCCAGTCCGATCCCGTCGAACCTGCCGACGCGGCCCCCCGCTCCACCCTCGATGCGGCGCCCGCCGATGAACTGGGCCGCCGCTGGTTCCTCGGCACCGCGTTCGCGGCTTTCCTGCTGACCTTCCTGCAGGCCCCCGGCCTCACCGCCGCCGACACCAAATACGATCTCGCCGAGAATCCGCTCGGTTTCCTCGCCCGTGCCGCCCATCTGTGGAGCAGCCAGGCGCCGATGGGCCAGGTCCAGAACCAGGCCTACGGTTACTTTTTCCCGCACGGCGCGTTCTTCGCGCTCGGTGATGTGCTGCATCTGCCCGCCTGGGTCACCCAGCGGATCTGGTGGGCGCTGCTGCTACTCGCGGGTTTCTGGGGCGTGGTCAAACTCTGCGAAACGCTCGGGATCGGCAGCCGCGGATCACGGGTCGTCGCGGCCGCCGCCTACGCCCTGTCCCCCCGGGTGCTGACCACCGTCGGCTCGATCTCCTCGGAAACCCTGCCCATGATGCTGGCACCGTGGGTCCTGCTCGCGCCCGCCGCGCTGGGCACCGCCTACCGCAGGCATCGGCGCGGCGGCGTGCGGTCCCCGGCGGGCAGCGCGATGGCGCTGGCGCTGATGGGAGCGGTGAACGCCATCGCCACCGTGGCCGCCTTCCTGCCCGCGCTGCTGTGGTGGGCCAGTTTCCGGCCCAACCGCACATGGTGGCGGTTCACGCTGCGCTGGGTGCCGCTGCTGGTCCTGGCGGTGGCCTGGTGGGCGGTACCGCTCCTGCTGCTGGGCCGGGTGAGCCCGCCGTTCCTCGACTACATCGAATCCGCCGGGGTCACCACCCAGTGGGCGTCACTGGGTGAGGTTCTGCGCGGCACCGACAGCTGGACACCGTTCGTCTCCCCGGAACGGATCGCGGGCGCGGTGCTGGTCACCCAGCCCGCCGCGGTGCTGGCCACCGGGCTGATCGCCGTGGCCGGGATGGCCGGGCTGGCGCTGCGGTCCATGCCGGCCCGCGGGCGGCTGGTGCTGATCCTGTGCGTCGGACTGACCGGTATCTGCGCGGGTTATGTGGGACAGCTGGGCGGACCGTTCGCCGAACCCATCCGCGTCTTCCTCGACTCCGGCGGCGCACCGCTGCGTAATGTGCACAAACTCGAACCGCTCATCCGGCTGCCGCTGGTGCTGGGCATCGCCCAACTGCTGGCCCGGGTACCGCTGCCGGCCTCGGTCCGGCCGCAGGTGTGGCGGGCCGCGTTCACCAACCCGCACCGCGACCGCCGGGTCGCGGTCGCCATGCTGGTCCTCGCGGCGCTCGCGCTGTCCAGTTCCCTGGCCTGGACCGGGAAGCTCGCGCCCCGCGGGGCCTACGACGCGGTCCCCGCCTACTGGCAGCAGACCGCGGACTGGTTGCGGGCGAACGCCGCCGACACCCGGGCGCTGGTGGTCCCCGGCGCCCCCTTCGGCAGCCAGGTGTGGGGCCTGACCCGGGACGAACCCCTCCAAGCGCTGGCGCAGACCCCGTGGGCGGTACGGGACGCGGTCCCGCTGAATCCGCCCGGCACCATCCGGGCGATGGATTCGATACAGCGGCTGATCGCCGACGGCCGGCCCTCCGACGGTCTGGCCGGCGCACTGCGCGGGCAGGGCATCGGGGTGCTGGTCCTGCGCAACGATCTCGATCCGGACACCTCCCGTTCCACCCGCCCGCTGCTGGCGCACAACGCGGTGGAGGGGTCACCGGGGCTGCACAAGGTCGCCGAGTTCGGGAAGCCGGTGGAAAACGATTCCGGCCGGGACGATTTCGTGGTCGACGCGGATCTGCGGCCCGACTATCCCGCGGTGGAGATCTATCGGGTCGACGCCCCGGCCCCCGGCACTCCCGCCGAGGTGCGCGGCGGAACCGGAGCACCGGAGCAGTTCCCCGGCGCGTACACCGTGCCGCTCGAATCGGTACCGGTGGTCCAGGGCGGGCCGGAGGTACTGGAAAGACTGCATCGCGACCCCGCGACCTCGCACGAACCCACCCTGCTGGCCGCCGACGCCGCGGCCGCGGGCCTGCCGGTGGGCCCGGTGACGGTGACCGATACCCCGATGAACCGGGAGACCGATTTCGGCAGGGTGGACAACCACAATTCCGCGCTGCGCGCCCCCGGCGACGCGCGCCACACCCACAACCTGGCCCCCGACTACGCCGTACCGGGCGCCGAACTGGTGCAGGGCGGCTGGACCGGGGCCACCATCACCGCGTCGAGTTCGGCGGCCGACGCGACGCAGATCGGCGGCGCCGCCCCCGGCAACTCGACCGCCGCCGCCGTGGACGGCGACCCGGCGACCGCCTGGATCAGCAACGCGGGCGAATACGCCCTGGGCCAATGGATCCGGCTCGAACTCGACAAACCGTTCACCTCCGGCCTGCTGCGGTTCAACACCACCCCCGCCGCCATCGGCGATCCGGTGAAATGGGTGGAGGTGCGCACCAACAACGGCAGCGTCTCGGCCCGAATCAGCGAGCCCGGCGAACCGGTTTCGGTCGCGCTGCCGGTGGGCTCCACCGAATGGGTGAAGATCACCGCCATCCGCACCGAACGCGGCAGTACCGGCGGCCAGTTCGGGATCAGCGAACTGGGGCTGGAGGATTACACCGTGCGTGACGCCGGCGTTCCGGTCGAGATCCGGCACCGGACCGTCCTCCCGCCGCCGCCCTCGGGCGCCACGGTCACCGGGTGGGATCTGGGCCAGGAATTCCCCGGGCGCAGCGCGTGTTTCGGCAGTCCCGATCGCGTTCGCTGCGGTAAGGGCCTGGCGCTGGCACCCGAAGAGCTGGGCCCGTTCGGCCGGACGCTCTCCGTTCCGGCACCGGCCACCGTCGAACCGCGGCTCATGGTCCGCCCGCGGCAGGGTCCCGCGCTGGAGGCACTGCTGACCGACCCGGCGCGCCCCGTGGCACGCGGCGCCTCCGATGTGGGTGATCTACGCGGTTCCGCGTTCGCCGCCACCGACGGCGACCCCCACACCAGCTGGACCGCGCCGGAGGACACGGTCCGCGACACCCTGGGGCCCAAACCCGCGCTGACCATCGAACTTCCGGAGCCGACCCTGGTGACCGGCCTGGAATTGACGCCTTCGCTGGGCGGCCTGCCCGCCGCGCCCACCTCGGTCACGGTGAACCTCGGTAACGGCCCGCAGGTCCGGGAGATCGAGGAACCCGACGAAGTCTCCCGGATCGACCTGCATCCCACGGTCACCGACCGGATCGAGTTGAGCGTCCGCAGCTGGGAAGCCGTGCTGGACCGGACGGCGCTCGGCTATCACCAGGCCCAGCCGCCCGGCCTCGCCGAAATCGGCGTACTGGGCCCGCAGTATCCGCCGCCCGCGCCGGCGGACCGGCCGGTGACCGTCGGGTGCGACGCCGGACCGACCATCGCGGTCGGCGGCCGCCTGGTCCACACCAGCGTCACGGCCACCATGGGCGAACTGCGTTCGGGCGACCCGGTTCCCGCTCAGGTGTGCCCCGACGCGCCGCAGGACGCGGCCGCGTTCCCGGCCACCGCGCCCGGTGTCGTACAACCGGTCTCGCTGCCCGTGGGGGACGTCGACCTACTGGTCGCGCCGACGGAACTGTTCTTCGTCGACCGGCTGCGTCTGGTGAACACCCAGCCCGCCGCCCCCGCCCCGAGCACCGGCACCCGCCTGCTGACCCTGCCACTGAGTACCAATACCGGCTGGTCGGCCCATAGCGCCGACGGCCGCGAGCTGCGGCCGGTCGTGGTCGACGGCTGGCAGCAGGGCTGGTTGCTGCCCGCCGATACCACCGGCCCGGTGACCGTCTCCTTCCCGATCGACAGCTGGTACCGGCTCGCGCTACTCCTCGGCCTCCTGCTGCTGCTCCCCCTCATCGCCCTCGCCGTCCCACGCGGCCCCCGCACCGAGCCGGTGGCGGCGGCGCCCGGCGTGTGGTCGCCGCGGATACCGGCCGCACTCGCCCTGATCGCCGCCGCGACCCTGATCGCCGGGGTGACGGGCACGGTACTCACCGTCGCGGGCCTGGCCGCCGTGCGATTCGTGCCCCGGCTGCCGCGCCGCGCCCTCGCCGCGGTCGCCGGAGCGGGCACGGCGCTCTCGGCCGCCGCGCTGTCCACCGGCCCGTGGCGAATGCCCGGCGGTTATATGGGTGATTCGCTGTGGGTCCAGTTCCCGGCCCTGGTCGGGGTGGTCGCGGTCGGGCTGGCGGCGCTGCCCCGGATCAGGCGGGAGCCGGAACCCGGCGACCCGCCGCCATCCGGATGACCAGTACCGCGACGACAGTCGTGGTCACGGTGGCCACAGAGGCGACCGTGGCGATCAGTCCGGTGACACTGCTCGCCAGGGTGAGCACGAGCATCATCTCGAGGACCAGACCCGCCCACGCGATCCCCGCCAGCGCCGTCCGCTGCACCGCGATGGCCGACAGCAACGCCCCCTGCAGTACCGCCAGAATCGCCCCGTGCAGCGCGAACAACCACAGCAGGCCCTCGATCGGCGCGTAGTCCTGTCCCGCCAGAACCGGTGCCAGCGGAGCGGCCAGCGCCGCGCCCACCACGGCGACCACCCCGATGCCGGAGAGAACGGCGAGCGCCGAGCGCACGGCCGAACCGGACGAGGCCGGTTGCGCCATCCGCGGATACAGCACCACCCCGACCGCCTGCGGTAACCAGAACGCGACTTTGGTGGCGATCGTGCCCAGCGCGTAGCGGCTGGCGTCGGGTTCGTCCAGCACTATGCGGACCACGATGAGATCCGCGGAGGACAGCGCCATCAGGGCTGCCTGCACCTGCGCGGCCTGCAGAACCGCGAACACCCCGGCGAACCCACCCGCCACACCGGGCGTCCCGACCGGTACCGCGGCGGGACCACTCACCGATCCATCCGCCGGCACCACCGGCCGGCCGCTGCCCGCCACCACCCGGGCGTATCCCGCGGCGGCGGCGATACCGCCGGCGGCCGCCCACAGCGCCGGGGTCGCACCGCCGCCGCAGGCGAGTACCACCAGCGCCGGGAGCACCTTGGCGATACCGGTGACACCGAGCACCACCGCCAGACCCCGGAACCGGCGCGACCCCTGCAGCACCCCCTGGTCCCCGGCCAGCACCACCAGCGCGGGCGCCGATCCCAGTGCCGCCGCCGACGCCGCGATACCGACCTCGAGCAGCGCACTCACCACCGGCACCAGCACCACGACCGCCACGGCCACCAGCAGCGCGCACCGCCGGCGCAGCGCCCGCAGCGCGGCGATATCGGCGCCGTGCACGAGTTCGCGTGCCACCACGTTCTGCAGGGCCAGCGCGGGTACCGCGCACAACAGCTGCACGGCGAGCAGGCTGGCGAACTCGCTGTACCCGGCCACGCCGAGCCAGCGTCCGGCCAGCAGTTGCAGCAGATAGCTCGCGATATTCGCGATCATCGCCCCCGCGGTCACCAGGGTCATGTCCGCCACGGCGGGGAGACGGCGAACGAACTGCACGTGCGCAAGTGTCCCACCCGGCCCGGCGTCCATACCGGTCCGCCTCGCCGTGGCCGGCGAACGTAGGGTGACTGGCCGTGAGTGCGCAACGAACAGGCCGGTGGACGCGTCTGCTCCCGGCCGGTTACAGCCTGCTGCTCACCCTGCTGATCACCGCGCCCCTGCTGCGCCCCGGATACCTGCTGCTCCGCGACGCCGTGAGCACACCGCGCTCCTATCCCACCGACACCGCGCTGGGCCTGGGCGACGCGGCCCCGCGAGCCGTACCCCAGGACGCCCTGCTCGCCGCGCTGTCTCCGGTGATCGACGGCGGGTTGCTGGTGAAGGTCGTCCTGCTGGCCGCCCTCTGGGCCGCCGGTTACGGCGCCGCGGTGCTCGTCCGGGAGCTGCTCGGTGCCCCGCTCGCCGCGCAGCTGGTGGCGACCACTCTCGTCGTCTGGAACCCCTATATCGCCGAGCGGCTCCTCCAGGGGCACTGGAGCCTGCTCACGGGGTATGCCGCGCTGCCCTGGACGGCCCTGGCCGCACTACGGCTGCGCACCGCCGCCGGACGGCCCCGGTTCGACCGGTTCCGGGACTGGTCGGTACTGGCCGGCTGCCTCGCGGCCGCTGGCCTGACCCCCACCGGCGCCCTGCTCGCCACCGTGGTCGCGGTGACCGTGGCCGGATGGCGCCGCGTACCCGGGGTGACAGCTCTCGCGCTCCTGGCCTGCGCCCCGTGGCTGGTGGCCACCGCGGTCTCCGGGATCGCGGCCGAACCCTCTGATCCCGCGGGCGTCACCGCTTTCGCCGCTCGCGCGGAACCCTGGCTCGCCACGGTGGGCAGCCTCGCCGGACTGGGCGGTATCTGGAACGCCGAGGCGGTACCGGTATCGCGGACGACTCCGCTGGCCGCCGTCGCGACGATCCTGCTGCTCGCGGTCGTGCTGCTCGGGTTCCGGCGGGTCGCGGCACCCGACGCGGACCCCGACCGCACCCGCACCCGCCGGATCCTGCTGGTCCTGGCCGCCGCGGCCGTACTGGTCCCGGCGCTGGCGGCCACTCCCGCGGGACTCCCGGTGATGGAATGGCTGGTCGTCGAAGTACCCGGTGCGGGACTGCTGCGCGACACCCAGAAGTACGTGGCGCTGGCCGCTCCCGGCTACGCGCTGTGCGCGGCCGCCGCCTGCCTGGGCTTCGGGCGCATCAGCGCGAAGGCGGACACCCCGGGCGACGAGCACCCGGACCCCGCCGATGACCACGGTGATCCGGCCCGCTGGTCGCCGGGCCTGGCCGCGCTGTTCATCGGAGTACTGGCCCTGCCGCTGATCGACCTCGGCTGGGGTGTCGGCGGGCAGCTGCGGACGATCGAGTATCCGGCCTCCTGGCAGGAGATCGCCGAGCGCGTCGACGGACCCGGCGATATCGCCGTACTGCCGGGCGGTATGTTCCGCCGCTTCCCCTACACCGGACCCGCTCCGGTACTGGACCCGGCGCCGCGGCTGCTGCCCCGCGACGTCCTGCAGACCGGGGCGTTGCCCGTCCGCGGTGCGACGGTGACCGGCGAGGGCGCCCGGGCGCAAACCGTGGAGAACCTGCTCCTCGACGGCGGGTCGGCGGACGAACTGGCACAGCTCGGTGTCGGCTGGGTGCTCGTCGAACGGGATACCCCCGGCCCGCTCGGGAACTCCGCGGCGACGCTGGCGCAGTTGGCGCCGGTCCACAGCACCGGCGAACTGGCCCTGTACCGGGTACCGGATGTCCGGCTGCGGCCCGCACCCGAACACCGGTCGCTGGTGGTGGCCGCGCACATCCTGTGGGCGCTACTGCTGGTGACACCGCTCGCCGTCCGGGCCTCCGGGTTCGTGGTACGCAAAGTCGGGAGCTGAGGTCAGGTTGCCGGTACCGTAGCGCCGCCGAGAACACCGGGCGGGTGCGCCGAGGCGTGGAATCCCGAACGGCTCGTACGTCGAGGCCGAAATGCGGCAGACCGGGAATCGCGACCGGACGCAGGCAGCTCGGCACAGCCGGCAACGATTGCCCGGGTGCCGGGGGCGGCGTACCCTCAGGCGCCGGCCGGGAGTTCGGCGCGCGTCTCGGCAGCCACGTCCTCCCCCGGGGAGATCAGTCCGCTGACGCGCTGCCCCGCCGCGGCGGCTGCCAATACCCGGTGCACCCCCGAGGCGGTGTACTCCCAGGAGAACTCACGCGCCCGGGCCCGGGCCTTCTCGCCCATGATCGTGCGCGCGGCCGCGTCGTCCAGTAGTTCACCGACCGTGGCGGCCAGCTGAGCGGCGTCGTCGGCCAGCACCCCGGTCACGCCGTCGACGATGGAATCGGTGAGACCGCGCGACGAGCGGTAACCGACAGTGGGCACGCCGTGCTGGGCTGCCTCGATGACCGCCAGGCCCCAGCCCTCTTTACGCGAGGGCAGGACGTGCACCCAGGCGCGGGAGAGCAGCTCGTGTTTACGGCCCTCGTCGACGTGGCCGTGGAAGGTCACCGCGTCGGCGATACCGAGGGCAGCGGCCTGATCCCGCAGTTTGTCCGCCCACCAGCCGCCGCCGATCACATCCAGCCGCACCCCGGGGATCCGGGACCGCAACCGGGCGACAGCGGTGA
Organism: Nocardia sp. NPDC050799; assembly: GCF_040654015.1. Classification (NCBI taxonomy): domain Bacteria; kingdom Bacillati; phylum Actinomycetota; class Actinomycetes; order Mycobacteriales; family Nocardiaceae; genus Nocardia; species Nocardia sp. NPDC050799. The sequence continues at coordinate 200,497 of NZ_JBFAHF010000008.1, read as the reverse complement.
GCGCGTCCTCGATCTGCTTGTGCGGGACGAGCCGCGACAGCACCACGACGCGGGGTTCGGGCGAACGGACGACCGCGCTGCCCGTCGGCACGTGCGCGGGGACCGGTTCCGCCCCGTTGCGGACCACCGCGATCCGGGATCGGTCGACACCGAGCGTCGCCAGTTCCTCGGCCGAGGGCAGGGAGACGGTGAGGTATTGGTCGGCGCGGTGCACCCGGGGCGAGAGCACCGATTCGATCCACCAGCCGATCCGGCCGACGAGCGCACCGGCCACCGGCCACTGCTCCCGGTGCCCGTGATGGACCAGCACCACCGAGGGCACACCCGAGACCAGCCGGGCGAAGAAAGGGATGCCGTTCTGCGTGTCGATCACGGCCTCGGGACGGATGCCGCGCAGCGGGCCGATACCGCACCGGCCCAGCGCGATGGCGGCCAGCGCGCGCGGATACACCGAGAACCGGCCCCCGCCCCGGCTGATCTCGATACCGTCGATCCGCTCCCGTTTGGGCGCACCCCGGTAGCGGGCGGTACGCAGCGTCACCTTCACACCGCGGGCGGCGAGGTGCGCGCCGACCTGTTCCAGGTACCGCTCGCTGCCGCCGCCCTGTGGATGACCGGTATCACGCCAGCAGAGCAGAAGTACTTCGCGCACGTGGCAGTTCTCCGGTGGGCTCGGGTCCCGCGCATGGGACATGGGCATCGCGGTACACCTTAACGCTCGAGCACGTCCGGCAAGTCGCCCACCTGCGTGTCCATTCGGTATCGAAGACCTCGCGACGGGGTATACCGGCTGCGAAATCTGTCATCTTTCACAATGTGCGAAACTCGGCATCGTGCTCGACGCCGAGGAATCAGCTGTGGACCGGATATCGCCCGAGACGGGCGGCGACGCCGATACCGTGTCCCGGCCCGGTTCCCCGGCCCGGTCGGCGCCGAGGCGTTTCCGCTTCGCGCGTCGCGCCTCGGTGCGCCGGTCACTGCGCCTGCTGCACAGTTTCCGCTTCGAACAGACCCATCCCGCGCGCTTCTATGGCGGTATCGCCACCGACAGCGCCCAGCTGCTCGCCGATTTCTACGCCGACCTCACCGGCCGCGACCTCGCCGGCGCCACCGTCCTCGATGTCGGCGGCGGTCCCGGCTACTTCGCCGACGAGTTCGCCCGAGCCGGTGCCCGCTATATTCCGGTGGAACCCGATCCCTCGGAGATGCACGCCGCAGGTATCTCGGTACCGGCCGCGGTCCGCGGCTCCGGGATGGCGCTGCCGTTCCGGGACGACGCGGTCGACATCTGTTTCTCGTCCAATGTCGCCGAGCACGTACCGGAGCCGTGGCGGATGGCCGACGAAATGGTCCGGGTCACCCGGCCCGGCGGCATGATCGTGCTGTCCTACACGGTGTGGCTCGGACCGTTCGGCGGCCACGAGACCGGCCCCTGGCACTATCTCGGCGGGGAGTACGCCGCCCGCCGGTATCGGCGCCGGCACGGTAAGGAGCCGAAGAACCGTTTCGGCACCTCGCTGTTCGCGGTCCGGGCGGCAGACGGGGTGCATTGGTCGCACCGCACATCGGCGCACGTCTTCGCACTGTTCCCCCGTTACCACCCCCGCTGGGCCTGGTGGCTGGTGCGGGTACCCGGCATCCGAGAGCTACTGGTCAGCAATCTCGTGGTCGTCGCGAGCAAACCTGGCTGAGGACTACAGCGCCACCTGCGCCCGGCTCCGGCCGATCCGGCCGCGCCAACCACTGCGTACCACCGGTTCGGCTCGGGTCCACGGTGATTCCTGAATGGCCAGGCCGACGGTTTCGAGAGTGGTGAGCCCCACGAGATCGGCCAGCCCACCCACCATCGCCACGGCTTCGGCGGCCTGCATGGCCGCTATCGCCTGCTCGGTGGTCAGGGTCCGCCCCGGTAGAAATGAGACGACCCAGCCGCCGCTGCCAACGCTTTTCGCTTGATGGTCGGTCTGGTCGCTGGTCATCAACGCCCGGCCGATCACTTGCACCGCCATGAACGCCTCTCCCAATCGCGGGTATTCGGTTCGATGAATGGAGCGAGCTGATATCTGGCTAATATCATGCGCCCTCCAGCAACAAAACGCAATAGTGCGTTCGATGAAACACGAACCGGGAGGTCGGATTTCGTGGGCCAGGCTACCCGCGACAATCCTGCAGCGACGGCCCACTCGCAGAACACAGATCGCGAGTTCTCCTCGCGCACAGCGCAACACCCGCGGGACCCGAAAGTTTGCCACAGCGCCCGGATTCCGCCATGCCGAAACGCCGGTCAGGCGAAATACCGCCTGCGCCAGCCGATCTCGGGCCACGAAAAAGTTCGTGTAGCAAACTAATCGGTGGCCGGCAACGCCCGGACAACGGGTACGCCGCAGTGAGCCGGATCGCCGTTCGCGACCACGTCGACCTGCCAGCCGACCGGAAGAACCGCACGCAACCGCCGCACGGCGCGGCATAGCGGCGTACTGACCAGCACACTGTCGATGCATTCCAGGGTCATGAACTCGTCGGCCATGTTCCAACCACCTCTCAGGGGTGATCGGCTCGGCCACGGATAACGACGGCGGAAGCCGATCGGGCGATATCGGGACGTCCAATCGGGGAATGCGTGGTCTGAGATCCAGGACACACCCAGAGTAAGGCACCCGAGGTCCCGAGCCCGCCCCGCCATGCCTGCGCCGGTTACCGCCCGCGATACGACGCGACCCGCGGCGAACAAGTGTTCGCCGCGGGTCGCGGAGAGGAATCGGTACGGTCACCCGGGCGAGCCCGGACGACCGCCCTGCTCACTGCACGCGCTGTTTGAGTGCCTCGAACTCGTCGCGCACACCGGAGGGCAGCTTGTCGCCGACGAACTCGAACCACTCCTCGATGAGCGGGATCTCGGCCCGCCATTCGTCCACGTTCACCGCGAGGGCCGCGTCGACATCCGCGGCTTCCACGTCCAGGCCGGCCAGATCCATCTGCGCGGCGGTCGGCACGTGACCGATCGCGGTGCTCTCGGCCTCGGCGGAACCCTCGATGCGGCCGACGATCCACTCCAGCACCCGGGAGTTCTCGCCGAAGCCCGGCCACAGGAAACGGCCGTCGTCACCGCGCCGGAACCAGTTCACGTAGAAGATCTTGGGCAGTTTGGCCGCATCGGCGTTCTTGCCGAGATTGATCCAATGCCCCAGGTAGTCGCCTACGTGGTAGCCGAGGAACGGCAGCATGGCCATCGGGTCACGGCGGACGGTACCGACCTTGCCCTCGGCCGCCGCGGTCTGCTCCGACGACAGCGTGGCGCCCATGAACACGCCGTGCTGCCAATCGAAGGATTCGGTCACCAGCGGCACCGTGGTCTTGCGCCGACCGCCGAACAGGATCGCCGAGATCGGCACACCCTGGGGGTCGTCCCATTCGGGCGCCAGGGTCGGGCACTGCGACATCGGGGTGCAGTACCGGGAGTTGGGGTGCGCGGCCAGCGTCTCGGTATCCCGCAGGTACCAGTCGTTGCCCTTCCAGTCGATCAGATGATCGGGCTCACCCTCGAGGCCCTCCCACCACACATCGTTGTCGTCGGTGCGAGCGACATTGGTGTAGACGGTGTTGCCCGCCTCCAGCGTCTCCATGGCGTTGGGGTTGGACGAACGGTTGGTGCCGGGCGCGACACCGAAGAAACCGAACTCGGGGTTCACGGCGTAGAGGCGGCCGTCCTTGCCGAAGCGCATCCAGGCGATATCGTCGCCCAGGGTTTCCGCGCGCCAGCCCGGTACGGTCGGCTGGATCATGGCGAGGTTGGTTTTACCGCAGGCGCTCGGGAACGCCGCCGCGATGTAGTAGGCCTTGTTCTCCGGGGAGATCAGCTTGAGGATGAGCATGTGCTCGGCCAGCCAGCCCTCGTCGTGGGCCATGGCCGAGGCGATCCGCAGCGAGTAGCACTTCTTGCCCAGCAGCGCGTTGCCGCCGTACCCGGAGCCGTAGCTCCAGATCTCCCGGTCCTCGGGGAAGTGGGTGATGTACTTGGTGTCGTTGCACGGCCACGGGACGTCGGCCTGGCCCTCGGCCAGCGGGGCGCCCACCGAGTGCAGCGCTTTCACGAAGGGCCGATCCGTGCCCAGCGACTCCAGCGCGGCCCGGCCCATCCGGGTCATCACCCGCATGGACACCACGACATATTCCGAGTCGGTGATCTCGACACCCAGTTTGGGGTCGTCGGCACCGAGCGGGCCCATGCAGAACGGCACCACGTACATGGTGCGACCCTTCATCGAGCCCCGGTAGAGCTCGGTCATGGTGGCCCGCATCTCCGCGGGCTCGACCCAGTTGTTCGTGGGGCCGGCGTCGGCCTCGGACTTCGAACAGATGAAAGTGCGCGATTCGACCCGGGCCACGTCGGAAGGATCGGATAAGGCCAGGAACGAGTTCGGCTTCTTCTTCTCGTCGAGCTTGCGGAAGGTGCCCGCCTCGACGAGCTGGGTGGTGAGCCGATCCCATTCGGCGTCGGAACCGTCCGCCCAGACGACTCGATCCGGCTGAGTCAGTTCGGCGACCTCCTGAACCCAGGCGAGCAGTTCGCTGTGTTCGGTCGGCGCGGTGCCGTCGGATCCACGAAGACCGGGAATGGTCGCTGAGGTCATGAAAACTCTCCTGAAATGGGCGACGCCGCTGCCTCCGCCCTGGCCCATGGGCCCGTGACCAGCGCGAAAACACCTAGCGCCACCATTGGCGGGTGAGGCTTCCGCAACGGCCCGCCGTGCGCGCCGCCGGATCGAGGCGGTGCACATAGGGCGGAGCGGACGCCCAGGTTCCTGTCTAGAGATTAACGCGGTATTGCGCCCCCTATGGAAGCGGGTTGCCGATCAATAGGGGTGGACAAACTATTTTCCGGCGGTCGGGGTCCACTGGTCCAGTACCTGCCGGTCACGGGCACACGCGGCGAGTCGGCCGGGCTGTCCGGTGGTGGCCCGGCGCAATGCCACCTCCAGTTCGGCGACCCGCCGGTCCATCTCCACCATGCCGGCCGCCGCGGCCCGCACCATTTCGTCGGAAAGGTCGGATTCCGTCTCCACCAGCGCGGTTACCGCTCGCTGCTCGAGCTGGGCTTTCACATTCGCCACCGCGTCGGCGACCCAGTGTCGCAGATGATCGCGGTCGGCGAGCTGGCGGCGCGCCCGCACCACCCACGCGGCCGCGCCCGCCCCCAGCAGCAGGGTTACCGGCACGCTCGCGGCGTCCAATGCCGGTACCAGCGCGAGCGGCGACACCATCAGCCGTCCCAGACCCACCCCGGCCGAGGCGCCCAGCACGATCATCAGGTGATCTTCGACACCCCCGCGCCGGGGTTGCGGATCCGGACCGAGCGTGGGCGCGGGCTCGTACCGTGGTGCGGGGGTCCCCTCCGCGGGAGGGACGCTCGCCGGGTGCGCGGCGGCCGCCCGCGCCCGCAGTTCGGCCAGCCGGGCGGCGATATCCAGATCCACCGTCCAGGTCAGCTGCCCGACCGCCTGCCGCAGCCGCTCCGGGAAGTCGCGCCGGCCCGGGCGATCCATGCTGTCCAGTTCGGCCCGGGCCTCCGCGTGCAGCGCCCGGACCCGGGAGCCGACCTGGGTGAGCAGGTCCACGCGGGCCAGGTTGATCTGGGCCCGCAGGGTGGACACCGCCACCGCGCGCCCGCCGTCGCGATCGGCGAGCAGCCGGGCCCGTTCCGCCCGCAGCAGCTCCACCTCGGTACCAGACCGGAGCTGCGCTTCCTCCTGCACGATGCGGTCCCGCGTTCCGGCGACCACCTGGGCGAGGGCGGCCGCGCGGCGAGCGCCCGCGGTCGCGGTATCGGTGGTGAGCGCGACCAGCCGGGTGTGCAGCGCGGCCAGCCCGGAACGGTCGAGCAGCGTCGAATCGGCCCCGGGCCGCGCGGCCCGGGCCAACCGGGCCGATACCGGCACGATCTCGCAGTCCAGCTCCGCGGCGGCCAGCAGTTCGGCGCTGCGGTCGCGGACCAGGTGCCAGTCCCTGTGCGCGTCCGTGCCGTTCAGCACCAGCAGGACCCGGGCCCCCTCGGCACACAGCCGGCGCACCGTATCCAGCTCCGCCGCGCCGATCACCACACCGGCGTCGAGGATCAGCAGCACCACACTGCCCGGGGCGGCGCTCACCCACGGATCGGCCGTGGGCGAGCCGAGTTCGATCCGGGGCTCGATCCGGGTCAGTTCGGTGCGCAGCAGCGCGGTGTTCGCGTCGTCGGCGCCGATGAGCCGGACCCCGGCCGCGCCATCGGAGATTGGCATCGTGCGTAACAACGCCATACCCTGCGGATTCCAGCGCGCCACCACCTCGGCCACGGCGTCGGGCAGCGTATGCACCGCCGCGGTGTCCGCGGCCGCCGCGAGACCGGGCGGCCCCGCCGCCGGGCCCGGGTCAGAGTCCGACACTGCTCATCCGCTCCCACATCCGGACGTATCCGTTGTGGACCCGGATGGCCGCGCGACGCGCGCCCGGCGCCATATCCCCGGCCACCACCGCCCGCCACCGGATGGCGCGGGCCAGCGCGTCGTCGGCGTCCTCGGGTTCGGGGCGGGGATATCCCGCGGCCAGATGGGCGACCTCCGGGTCGACCAGCCCGCCGCACAGCGCCAGCCACCTGGCCTCGTCGGTGTCCAGGTATTCGGTGATCAGTGCCCGCGCCCGGCTGCTCCCGTGCGGCACGGCACGCGCCGCCAGCCGGGTCAGTTCGTCGATCAGCACACCCGCCCGCCGTGCTATCGCCTGCCGATAGCGCTGACCGAGCAGCTGGGCCACCGGGTCTACCCCGCTGACGGTGTGCAGGATCTGCAGCACGGTCTGCGGGGCGAGATCCGGGTCGCGTTCCAGGGCGGCCAGTCCACAGGCCAGCCCGTACAGATCCCAGCGTTCGAGCAGTTCCGTGCGTTCGGCGGTATCGGGGCCCACCGTCGGCGAGACGAAGGCCTCGGCGGAGAGGGCCGCCACGATGCCGGACTGCGCCAGCCGGCGCAGCAGCGCCAGATCGGTTTCCTGGAAGGCACCGGAAACGGTCCGCGCGGCCAGCGAACCCACCATGGGGAACGCGGGCAGCCGGAACTCCCGGCCGAACTGCCGGGCCGCGCCCACCGCGTCCGCCCAGCCGGTGCCGATCGCGTCGGCCTTGTTCACCACCAGAATCGTGCGTTCCGGACGCAGCGACCCGAGCAATCGCCGGTCACCCGGCGAGGGGGTGCTGGCCAGTACGTAGACGACGATATCGGCGTCGAGCACCGGATCGGGGAAGCCCGGTTCGTCGACGGGCGCGGTCTCCACCGCCTGCTGCAGTCCCAGTGCCCGGGCCACGGTGGTGCGTCCCGCCCGGGCGCGCCCGGCGACCTGCGCGCGCGGCAGGGTCCGCCAGCGCTGCACCGCCACCTCGATACCGTTCGCGATACCCGCGTCGGCCCCGTCGCCCATCCGGAGCGTGGAGATCAGCCGGTCCAGCGGATCCCCGGCCCCGGCATCCCGCAAATACCGGTCCGATCCCTCGACTGCCGACATGCGCCACACCCCCTTCTTCCGGTGCGCATTCTGTCAGAACCGGGGCCGCTACGCCCGGGTGCGGACCGCGTCCGCCCTACCAACGGGTAGCCCCCTACCGGTCCGTTGCGGCCCGGAACCGGCCATGCTGGACAATAGGGCTGTGAACGACGCTGTGCACCCCGGCTCCGAGTCCGTTCCGGTCGCCCTCTCGGAAAACTCCGGCGATACCGGAGACCGGCGGCGACGGCATGCCGGCTCCCGGCTCTACCCCCGGGTCACCAGCTTCCGGTCCCGGCGCGGCGCACTCACTCCCAACCAGCAGAAATCCTGGGATCGCAGCTGGCCGGTGCTCGGCCGGGAGGTCGCCGACGAACCGCTCGACGCCGCGGCGTGGTTCGGCCGCTCGGCACCCCTGGTCATCGAGATCGGGTGCGGTACCGGAACGGCGACCGCCGCCATGGCGCTGGCCGAACCACAGTTGAACCTGATCGGTATCGAGGTCTACCAGCCCGGCCTGGCCCAGCTCGTGCAGCGGATCGAACGCGAGGAGATCGGCAATATCCGGCTGCTGCGCGGCGATGCCGTGGATGTGCTGGAGAACATGATTGCTCCCGGATCGCTGACCGGTGTGCGCGTATTCTTCCCGGACCCGTGGCCCAAGGCACGCCACCACAAGCGCCGGCTGCTGCAACCGGCCACCCTCGCGCTCGTCGCCGATCGGCTACGGCCCGGCGGAATCCTGCACGTGGCGACCGACCACGCCGGGTACGCCGAGCACATCGCCGAGGTCGGCGCGGCCGAGCCCCTGCTCATCGGCGTGAACGGGACCGTGGGGGGAGCCGGTACCGCGCGCCGCGACACCGCGCCGATCGGTTTCGAGCGGCCGGTCACCAAATTCGAGAGCAAGGCACACACCGCTGGTAGTGCGATCAACGAGTTCATATGGGGCAAGATCGAATGATGAGCGTCAGTGAGATGGCCCCGGCCGGCGACGAGGTTGCCGGAAGTCTGCACGAATCCGGCGACGAGTCGGTAGGGCCGGATACGGACGGTCTGCGGCGGGTCCTGCTGGTCTGGGACGCGCCGAACCTGGATATGGGGCTGGGCGCCATCCTGGGTGGGCGGCCCACCGCCGCCTATCGGCCTCGCTTCGACGCGCTCGGCCGGTGGCTGCTGGCCCGCACCACCGAGCTCTCCGTCGGCGAGAAGAACCGGCTGGAGCCCGAGGCGACCGTATTCACCAATATCGCCCCCGGCACCGCGGATGTGGTCCGGCCGTGGGTCGAGGCGCTACGTAATGTCGGTTACGCCGTTTTCGCCAAACCGAAGATCGACGAGGATTCCGATGTCGATTCGGACATGCTCGGCCATATCGCCCAGCGCACCCGGGGCGCCGGGCTGGCCGGGATCATCGTGGCCTCGGCCGACGGTCAGGCCTTCCGGGAGCCGCTGGAGCAACTCGCCGCCGACGGCATCCCGGTTCAGGTGCTCGGCTTCCGCGAGCACGCGAGTTGGGCAGTAACATCCGATACTCTCGAATTCGTCGACCTCGAGGACATCCCGGGAGTTTTCCGTGAACCGCTGCCGCGGGTGAGCCTCGACTCGCTGCCCGACGAGGGTGCCTGGCTGCAGCCGTTCCGGCCGCTGTCGGCGCTGCTCACCTCTCGCCCCGCACAAGGAGTCGCTTAAGTGTTCACCCGCTGGGGCGATCTGGTCTATCGGTTGCGATTCGCCGTCATCGGAGTTGTCGTCGCCGGGATGCTGGGCCTTGGGGCCTACGGTCTCGGCTTGGCCGACCATCTGAGCTCCAGCGGTCTGTTCGATCCGAATTCCGAATCGGTGACGGCCGCCGAACTGTCCGACGAGGCGTTCGGCCGCGATCACAATGCCGATGTGCTGGTGCTCTACACCGCCCCCGAGGGCCAGACCGTCGACAGCGATCCGGCCTTCCGGGACAAGATCGTCGACAGCCTGAACCGGTTGCCCCGGGAACATCCGGACCGGATCGCCAAGGTGAACGGCGCCTACTGGAAGACCGAGACCGGCGAAGCCCAGCCCGCGGTATTCGGCTCCCAGGACAAGACGAAGACCTTCGCCTCCATCGCGATCGTCGGCGACAACGACACCGATATGGTCCGCAACTATCGCGCGGTCAAGGACGTCTTCGACATCGAGGGCGTGAACGTGCAGGTCGCGGGCCTGCAGCCGGTAGCGGGCACCCTTAACGACACCATGGCCCACGACCAGCACCGGATGGAGATCCTGGCCATCCCCGCCGTGGGCATCTTGCTGTTCTTCATCTTCGGCGGCGTGGTGGCGGCGGCGCTGCCACTGATCATCGGCGGCCTGACCATCATCAGCGCCAACGGCATCATCATGATGCTGACGAAGGTCACCGAGGTGAACACGTTCGTGGGCGCGGTGGTCTCCATGATCGGCCTGGGTCTGGCCATCGACTACGGCCTGTTCATCGTCAGCCGGTTCCGCGAGGAATTGGCCGAGGGGTACGACACCCGTGCCGCGGTCCGACGCTCGGTGGTCACCGCCGGACGTACGGTTGTCTTCTCCGCGACCATGATCATCGCGAGCCTCGGCGGCCTGCTGCTGTTCCCACAGGGCTTCCTGAAATCCATGGCCTACGGCACCATCGCGACCGTCGCGCTGGCCGCCCTGGCCTCGATCACCCTGCTGCCCGCCATGCTGAGTGTGCTGGGCAAACGGGTGGACATGCTCAGCTTCAAGCAGATCCGCAAGACCAAATCAGCCGAGGAGGTGGAGGCCAGCTTCTGGGGCCGCGCCACCACCTGGGTCATGCAGCATCCGCTCAAGATCGCCATTCCGATCTGTGTGCTGCTCCTGCTGCTGATCATCCCGGTGAAGAACCTGGCCTTCGGCGGTATGAGCGAACGCTATCTGCCGCCGGACAACGACACCCGCGTCGCGCAGGAGGATTTCGACAAGACCTTCCCGCTACGCCAGTCCGACCCCATCCAGCTGGTGTTCGTCGGCGAGGACACCCGGGCCATCGCGAAGGTGGTGCGCGAGGCCGACAAGGCGCCGGGCCTGGCCGACGCGTCCGGTTTCTCGGTGCCGTCGGAGTCCACAACCCATTCCGGGGTCTTCCGCAGCAGCGCGACACTCCTCGATTCCGAGGACTACCGGCCGACCGTGGAGTATCTGCGGGCGATCGAAGCACCCGACGGCGTGACCGTGTACGTCGGCGGGCAGCCGACCCTGCAGGGCGACAGTATCGACGCGCTGCTGGACCGGATGCCGTTGATGATCGCCATGGTGCTGCTGGTCACCACGGTGCTGATGTTCCTCACCTTCGGCTCCCTGGTGCTGCCCATCAAGGCCGCGCTGATGAGCGCGCTCGGCCTCGGCTCCACCCTGGGCATCCTGACCTGGATCTTCGTCGACGGCCACGGTGCCGGGCTGCTGAACTTCACGCCGCAGCCGATCATGTCGCCGGTGCTGGTGCTGATCATCGCGATCATCTACGGCTTGTCGACCGACTACGAGGTGTTCCTGCTCTCGCGCATGGTCGAGGCCCGGGCGATGGGCGCCTCGACCACCGAGGCGGTGCGGATCGGCACCGCGCACACCGGACGGATCATCACCGCCGCGGCGTTGATCCTGCTGGTGGTGACCGGCGCGTTCGCCTTCTCCGATCTCGTGATGATGCAGTACATCGCCTACGGCATGATCGCCGCGCTGATCATCGACGCCACCATCCTGCGCATGCTGCTCGTACCGGCGACCATGAAGCTGCTCGGCGACGACTGCTGGTGGGCCCCGGCCTGGATGAAGCGGATCCAGCAGAAGATCGGCCTGGGCGAACCGATCCTGGACGATGAGCGTCCTGGCGGCGGCGATGTGGTCGACCTGGTCAAGACCACCCCGGTCACCGATCCGGTCACCATGCAGATGCCGGCGCTCGGCACCGAGAAGCAGCGCAAGACCCCGGTGCTCAAACGCACCCGCGAGGAGATCGAGGCCGCCGCGCCCACCGCGCATATGCAGGCGGTGCCCAAGGGGCCCCGCAAGGCCGGGGGCAAACAGCCGCCCGCCGCCCCGTCGGCACCCAAACAGCAGATGCCCACCCCGCCGGACCCGACCCGCCCGCGCGCCAATCCACCCGCCGACGGCCCGGCCGAACCCGGCCGCGGCACCGCCGAGGATTCCGGCCGCGGGCCACGACCCGCGGCGGCGCAGCCGCCCGCGGAGAGCCCGGCGACGCCGAACCGGACCCCGCAGCAGCCGGGCGCGGAGCCCGGCCCGACACCGTCGTCCGGCCCGGTCCCGGGCCGTCTCCCGAGCCGGGCTCCCGAACCCGGCCGCGGTCCGGGTGGCCCTGCCGCCGAGCCGGGCCGTACTCCCGGCCCGCGCAACGACTTCCGGCCGCTGCCCGGCCGTACCCCCGGCGGTCGGCCCGGGCCGGGCCGTCCCCAGCCGAATCAGCCCGGCCCGGAGCAGCCCACCCCGCCGCCGAACGCGCAGCGCACTCCGCCCGATCCGGGTGGTCCGGCCGGCTCGCCCCGGCCCGGTTTCGCCACCCCGAACCTGCGCGGTCTGTTCGCCTCCGAACCGACCGAGGACGGCGAGACCCAGGACGCCGGTGGCCGCACCGTCTACCCGAGCCCCGCCGATGCTCCCCCGGCACCGCCCACCCCGCAGCAGGCCCGGACCACCGGCGGCGCGGGCCGCCCCCGGCCGGACAGTTCACCGCGGCTCCCCGGACAGCCCGGCGGTGCCGCCCGCCCGCCCGCCCCGCCGCGTCCCGCGGCGCCCGAGGGGCGGCCGCCCGGTCGTCCCGGTCCCGGACAGCCGGGCGGATGGGCAGGCGACGGAAATCGTCCGGCACCCGGCCAGGGGCCGGCGCGACCGCCCGCACCGCCACGCCGCCCCGGACCGGACGGACAGCCGGGTCCGGCGGACGCGCGCCCGCGGCAGGACCAGGGTTCGCAGCCGCGGCCGATTCCCCGGGCTCCCGAACCCGGCAGCCCGGGCCCGGCCGCCCGACCCGCCTCGGGTCTGCCCGAACTCCCGCGCCGGGTACCGGGCGCTCAGCCCCCGGCGGTACCCGGCCTCTACCCCGCGCCGGAACCGCCTACCCGGCCCGCCGAACGTCCGGCCCCCACCGGATCGCGGCCCGACAGCCTGGCGCAGCAGTCCGCCGGCGGGGCCGGCCCGCAGCAGAACGCGGACCCGCGCGAACGCAACAGCATCGAATCGTGGATGGCGGGGCTGCGGTCCGCGCGGCGCCGGCAGGCCGGGATGCCGGCCGACGACTCGGGCCGCCACCAGCAGAACGAGGGCCGTTCGGTCAGCGTCAACGAACTGCTGCGCCGGCGCGAGCAGGATTGACGCCGCCGGGCAGCCGGCTCAATGCCCGAGCAACCGGCGCCAATGGGCAGCGAAAGGTTGTTTTGCGGTGACCGAGCCGAACCGGACCCGGCCGTGTACCAGCAGATGCAGCGGTCCGATCGGCGGACCGCTGCGCACTTTGTTGTTCACGCTGGACCCGACCAGTTCGAGGCCGTCCAGGTCGACCGTGGCCTCCTGCGGCACCACCAGGGTGAGGGAACTGGCGTAGTCGTCGACCTGGATCTCCACCACCTGGGTGGTCATGATCGCCTGGGTGAAATCCAGAGTCACCCCGGACAGCCAGCTGTTGACCCGCAGCATCGGGGCGACCTGCCAGTTGCCCCGGCGGTACAACCCCGACATCCGTGGCCGGATGACCCCGCCCTGCACCATCCCCGACAGTCCCGCGCGGGCGGCGTCCCCGGGTCGCGGTAGCGGTACCGGCTTACCGTGACCGGTCCGCTCGGTGGTGGGTTCGCCGATCAACCGGACCCCGGGCAGGTCGACGAGCACCGAGTTCAGCTCGCCGCGGGTCTTGGCGACCAGCGCGGTGTCCATCCGCTCGGTGAACTCACCCAGGGAGAGCATGCCCAGACCCACCGCGCGCTGCAGGAGCTGCCCGACATGTTCCCGTTCGGCGTCGGATACACGCAGGTCCCGGTTGCCCACCTGGCTACCGGAACCCGCACCGTCGAATACCGGATCGGGGCCGTTCATAGGACCGAGATTACCCAGCACAGCCCGGATCCCGCATCAGGGCATTCCCGGATGCGGGGGTGGCAGGCACCACGTCAGCCCTGCTCATCTCCGGTTTCCCGGCGGCTGGCGGAGATGCTCGGCCCGGGGTTCGCACCGTCCCCACGCGGCTGCGGATCGGCGGTCCGGGCCAGCGCCAGCCGGCGTTGCGCTTCGGCGAGCAGAGCCCCGATATCGAAACGGCCCAGTACCTGGGGACCGCTCACGGAATGCTCGCCGTCCTCCGCTGAATCCGGTTCGGCCACATAGATCCCTTTACGATCGGGTGCCGGTTCGCCGAGCAACTCCTCGGGGTCCGCGGCGAGCAGTGAGCGGATCGCGGTGTTCAGCACCGCGACCAGCGGTACCGCGAGCAGACCGCCCGCGATACCGCCCAGCACCACACCCGCGGCGATCGCGAGTACCACCGCCAGCGGATGGATCCGTACGGCACGCCCGAGCAACAACGGTTGCAGCACATGCCCCTCCAGCTGCATCACCGCGACGATGATGCCGAGGACGATGAGCGCGGTCACGAAACCCTTGGTCACCAGTGCGATGAAAACCGCCACGAAACCGGCCAGAAACGCACCGATGATCGGGATGAACGCGCTGATGAACACCAGCGAGCCCAGCGGCAGCGCGAGCGGCACACCGAGCAGGGCCAGCCCGGCGCCGATCCCGATCGCGTCCACCGCGGCGACCACGACGGTGGCCCGCACGAAGCCCACCAGCGAACCGAACCCGAGTTCCCCGGCGGTGCGCACCCGTTCCCGATGCTCGGTCGGCACGACGCGGGTGACGAAACGCCAGATCTGGTCACCGCTGTAGAGCAGGAAGATGAGGATGAAGAGGGTGAGGAAGGTGCCGGTCAGGATGTGACCGATCATGGTCGCGGTGGTCAGCGCGCCGCTGGTCAGCGTGTCCTGGTTGGACTGGATGGCCCGGACGGTGGCATCGCCGGCATTGCGGATCTGGTCGTCGCTCAGGTGCATCGGACCGTTGATGGCCCAGTCCTGGACCTTGTGGATGCTGTTGGTGAACTCGTCGGACAACTGCGGCACACCCACCACGAACTGCTCCACCACGAAGGTCACCACGCCGGCGACCAGCCCGAGCGAACCGACCAGCGCGACGAAAACCCCGAGCCCGCGCGGCACCCCGCGGCGCTGCATCCAGTCCACCAGCGGCGCCAGCAGCGCGGCCGCCAGCATGGCGATGGCCAGCGGGATCACCACCGTGTCGAGTCGCCGCACCGCCGCCGCCAGCACCGCGACCAGGGCGAAGATCACCAGCAGCCGCCAGGCCCATTCGGCGGTCTGCCGGACGATGGGGTGAACGGCGTCTGCGGCAGATGGTTTCGGCTCGGTCACTCCGCCGAGCCTAGTGAGGGCAGCGGGCGAAGCCCACCAACAGGCCGCGCACGGCCGGAGCGGAGGCGGAGGTGCGCGTACCTGCGCAACCCGGGAGGACTGGACGGTCGGCACCGGGCGCTAGATTGGTACACGTGTCAGCGCCATTGGAAGCGGTCAAACAGACCATGCATACGCGCTGGCCCCTGTACCTCACCTCGATGCTGCTCGCGAATGCTTTCGGCGCCGTATTGGTGTGGGCGTTCATCCAGTACGGACTGCCGGTTCCCGAAGGGGAGGAGCCCGGTACCCGGCAGGTGGGACTGCTGGTCCCGGCCATCGTCTTCCTCACCGGCGGTTTCCTCAGTGTGGCGGCCTCGGCCCTGATGCTCCGGCCGGTGATGCGCTGGCAGGTGCGCGGCGGTCCGCCCAGCCGGCAGGAACAGATGGCCGCCCTGCACGCGCCGCTGCGGCAGGCGATTCTGCATCTGGCCCTGTGGATTCTCGGCGGCGGGGTGCTGGGCGCGGCGATCATCTCCGAGACCCCGGCCCTGGCCGGTACCGTGATCATCACCGAATGTATGGCCGCGACCATCGTGTTCGGTTTCACCTACATGCTCGGTGAACGGATTCTGCGCCCGGTGGCGGCCGAGGCACTCACCGCCGGACGTTTCGACCACACCCTGACTCCCGGTGTCGGTACGCGGATGGCAATGACCTGGGGGCTGGGCACCTTCGCCCCGACCATCGCCATCGTGCTGCTGTGTGTCACCCAGATCTCGTCGGATGTGAAGTTCTCCGCGCAGTCGCTGGCGGTATCGATCCTGCTGCTGTGCGGGGTGGTGATCATGCAGGCGCTGGCCCTGTCCATGCTCACCGCGTCCAGCATCTCCGACCCGGTCCGCCAGCTCAGCCAGGCCATCGACCAGGTGCAGAACGGTGCCCGCGATGTGCAGGTGGAGGTTTTCGACGGAAGCGAGATCGGCCTGCTGCAGGTCGGTTTCAACCGGATGATGGAGGAGGCGGCCACCCGGCAGCGGCTGCAGGAACTGTTCGGCCAGCATGTGGGCGCCGAAGTGGCCCAGCGCGCGCTGGACTACGGCACCGAACTCGGCGGGGAAACCCGATTCGTGGCAGTCCTGTTCGTGGACATGGTCGGCTCCACCGCGACCGCCGCGGAACATCCGCCCACCGAAGTGGTGAGCCTGCTCAACGAATTCTTCCGGGTGGTGGTGGATGTGATCGACCACCACCACGGGTTCGTCAATAAATTCGTCGGCGACGCCGCGCTCGCGATTTTCGGCGCGCCGCTGGACCGCCCGGACGCACCGACGGCCGCGCTGGCCGCCGCCCGCGATCTGCGCGAGGCATTGCGCGCGGTCGCCGGACTGGATATCGGTATCGGAGTTTCCGCGGGCCTGGCGGTCGCGGGGAATATCGGTGCCGCCAACCGCTTCGAATACACCGTTATCGGCGATCCGGTGAACGAGGCGTCCCGGCTCACCGAACTCGCCAAGGACCACCCCGGCCGGGTACTCGCCTCCGGTTCGGCGCTGTATTTCGCCGAGGACGGCGAGCAGCGGCACTGGACGGCCGGCGAAGAAGTGCAACTACGCGGCCGCCGCCGCAAGACGAGGCTGTCCTGGCCGAGCGAAACCGTGGACTAGGCGTACCTCCGCATTCGCTCCGGCCGTGCGCTCCGTGCGTACCTCCGCATTCGCTCCGGCCGTGCGCGTCACCATACCGACCGACCGCCCACCACACCGACCCGAGCCGACCTCGCCCGCTCACGGCGGTATCGGACCAGGCAGCGGACTTCTGCGGGAGGTGTCCATTAGGCTGGGCCCGTGACGGCCAACGGTGATGCAGCGGGCACCGCTGCTGTGCCCGGGGCCGGGGCATCGGAACACATCGAGAATCGCCGCCGCAAATTCCGCTGGCTCAAATGGCTGGCCGTTTCGATCGTGCTTCTCCTGCTGATAGGTGAAGCGTTTTATCTGTGGCCGCGATTACACGAGTCGTGGCAAAAACTCACCGAAATCCATTGGGGCTGGGTCGCGCTGTGTATCGCGGCGCAAATGCTGTCCATGACCGGGTTCGGCCACGTCCAGAAACAACTGCTGCGCGCGGGCGGCGTCGAGGTGAGCCAGCATCGGTCGGCAGCGGTCGTCTACGGCGCCACCGCCATGTCGGTGACCCTGCCCGCCGGCCAGGTGTTCTCCACGGCGTTCACCTATCGGCAGACCCGGCGCTGGGGCGCCAGCCCGGTGGTCGCGTCCTGGCAGCTGGTCTTCTCCGGTGTGGTCTCCGCCGCGGGGCTGGCCCTGATCGGCGTACTCGGCACCGTGCTCGCGGGTGACCGGGTGGGTCCGGTGAATCTGATCGTCTCGGTGGCCGCGGTGGTGGCGCTGGTCTGGGCGGGGAACTACGCCTCGCGGCATCCGGGCACGCTCGAGAAGCTGCTGCACCGCGCGCTGCTGCTGGTGAACCGGGCACGCAAACGGTCCGCGGAGACCGGTATCGACAAGATCCGGGAAATGCTCGACCAGGTCGAATCGGTGAAACTGGGCACCCGGGACGGCGCGTGGGTCATCAGTTGGGCGGTGATCCACCGGCTCGCCGATATCGCCTGCCTGGGCGCTGCCTGCTATGCCATCGGCGGCGACCCCCGGTGGGCGGGGCTGCTCATCGCGTTCGCGGCGGGTAAGGCCGTCGGTTCGATCCCGTTCGCGCCGGGTGGGATCGTCTACGTGGACGCGACCCTGATCTACGGTCTCACCGCGGCCGCCGGGCTGCCCGCGGCCCAGGCGGTTGCCGCCGCGTTCGTGTACCGGCTGGTGAGTTTCGTGCTGATCGCGATCATCGGCTGGATCGTCTTCGCGTTCCTGTTCCGCACCCGCAATGCCGAGGACGACGAGTACGAGATGGAATTCTCCCAGCGCAACGCTTGAGCCGGCAGCGCACACCGTGGCCGCGGCGCCGACGCCGCGACTAGGCTGCTCGGAGTGAAATGGATCGTTGCGATCGGTGCCGACTTCGTCCTGGTGGTGCTGTTCTGCGCCCTCGGCCGCCGCAGTCACGACGAGGCCGTGCTCACCGGCCTGCTGCACACGGCGTGGCCGTTCGTGGCCGGGCTGGCCGTGGGCTGGGTCGCGGCGGTGCTGCTGGAGCGCCGCCGGACCGGTACCGAACCGCCCGACGGCTCGCGCCTGTGGCCTGCCGGTGTGGTGATCTGGTTGTGCACCCTGGTGATCGGCATGCTGCTGCGGGTGGTCGCCGGTCAGGGCACCGCCTTCAGTTTTATCGTGGTGGCGGCGCTGGTGCTGGCGTTCTTCCTGCTGGGCTGGCGCGGAGCCGTCGCGGCGATCAGGTGATCACCCGGCCGCCGCTCATTCGTCCGGCTTGGCCAGCGCCTGCAACATCCGCTCGCCCATCCGGACGACCATATCGCCGCTGTCGACATCGGCGATATGGATGGCGAACGACAGATCACCCATGCTCGCGATCAGCCAGCCGTCGTCGCCGGCCTTCGCCGAGAACCCGGTGACGTCGCGGAATCCGCGCAGTCGCGCCATCTGCGGCGCGTTCATCCCGTCCCGCATCGCCGCGCGCAGGGCCGCGTCGACAGGCCCCGGCAGCGGGCCCATGGGTGCGTCGGTCTCGCTGGGCCGGCCCCGTTCGAGCATCGGCGGGCGAGCCGTACCGTTGGTGATGGCCGCCGCCGCGATCGCCATGCCGAACGGGCTGACCAGCAGCGCGTCCGTGCCACCGCCCTGGCGAACCGGTTCCGCGCCGCCCGCCCCCGCCGGGCGCCCGGTCACTTCCTCGAGCCCGGGGACCCGGAAGTCCACGCCGACGCCGAGCATGGCGGCCGCCTCGATCACCTCCTGGTCGGTGACGTCCTCGGGTGCTTTGCCCTTGGCCGCCCCGGCCGCCTTCTTGAACAACTCGATGGCGCCGCCCACCGGGTACAGCCCGGTGAACGCGACCGGACCCTGTGCGCTCGAATAGTTGTTCTGTGCCGCCGCCACCACGGCTCCGGTGGAGGGCTGGGTGACCACGATGGAGGCGGGCGAACCCACGCTGACCACCGCGTCCTCGGCGGCACGCTGCAACCGCTGGTCCATGGTGCCCGCGATATCCGGACCGGCCGGACCCTGGCTGCCCGCCAGTTGTTTGACGAAGCGGCCGTTCTCGAACAGTTGCACACCCCAACCGGAATGCTGGTCCTGGCTCTGTTCCCAGACCTTCTTCATGGCGTCGAGGATCGGCGAGAAGATCCGGCGATCGGTGACGATGAGCCGCGGCTCCTGTTTCATCACCACGCCCGGGATCGGCGCCATCCGCGGTTCCAGAATCGCGAAATCGCCCTCGCGCAGGCTGACCGCCGTGATCGGCTTTCCGCCGGCGGCGGCCAGGTCGTCGCGGAGCGAGGCGCCGGTGATCAGGGGCGCCACCGGTTCGATGGCACGGGCCAGCGCGTCGGTGGAGGCCACCGGATCCGGCATCCGCGACGGATCGAGTTCGACGACATTGATGATCTGCTGGGTCATCAACGGTTTACCGATATTGTCGACGACCTTCGGCGGCGGGTCCGGGGTGGTGCGCACCAGCCGCACGGTGCGGTTCTGGCTGAGCTCGGGCATGACCACGGCCGGATCCCAAGAGATCCGCCAGCCGTTCGCGAGTTTGCGGACGGTGCCCTCCAGCCCGTAGGACCAGTTCTTCTGCTCGCCGAAGCTCCACTGCACATCGAGACTGAAGATGCCGGATTCGGCATCGAGTCCGATGAATTGCGCCTTCTCGTAGTCGACGGTGCCCGATTCGAGCCCCTCGAACATTTGCTGAAGGGTTGCTGAAGCTGCGGAGGGGTAGGAGGTCAACTCCGCCGCGGCGGCGTAGTCGTGCTCGTCGAGTCGTTCGGTGAATTGGTCGACGACCGCTTCGGGTCCGGTCGCCTCGGTCCCGGACCCGCACGATCCCATCGCAATTGCCAGCGCCGCCACCCCCATAAGGGCTATTGCGCCCCGGAAGCGAAAGCGGCGGGATCCCCTCACGTCCATGTCGCCCACTCTTCACTCTTGTCACACCGGTAACAAGACCACCGTACCTGAAAAATGCCTGCTTGCGAGTGATCGCAAACCCGAAACCATACCTTGTCCCACCGTGTGCAGTTGCGGCCGAGCCCAACTCGTCGCACGGCGGACCATGATCAATTATCGGGGCGCCCGAGAACACCCGGCGACGCTACGCTACCGATCGATCAGAAGCGGTGCGCCGTTACCCCGCAAGTCCGCATTCATCTAAGAGATACCCCGCCACGGTAGCTCAGAATCATCCGCCCGCGCGGGAGGTGTCGGTAGGGTTGCTGTCATGTCCGATGCCGCCGTCCCGCAAACCTCGAGCAGCCCGATTCTGGTCCTCAACGGGCCCAACTTGAATATGCTCGGCACTCGGCAACCCGAGATATACGGGTCGGAAACCCTCGACGATGTAATCGAATTGTGTCGTCGGGCCGCAGCGGCGCACGGGTGGGAGATAGCCCATTTCCAGTCGAATTCCGAGGGCGCGCTGATCGACCGGATCCACGAGGCGCGCGGCACGGTGTCGGCCATCGTGATAAATCCCGGCGGCCTGACCCACACCTCGGTGGCGCTGCGCGATGCGCTGGTCGTTCCGGAGGTGCCGATCGTCGAGGTGCACATCAGCAATGTGCACGCCCGCGAGGAGTTCCGCCGGCACTCCTACATCTCCCCCATCGCCGACGCGGTCGTCGCCGGGATGGGTATCCAGGGCTATGCCGCCGCGATCGAATACCTGCTGACCCGGCGGTCCTGACGCCCGGTTGCCGGCCGCTGCCTCATCTCGCGCTCTCGATCCGGAAAACCGGGAAGCCCGGGGCGATTTCGGCGAGTTCGGCGTCGGTGGAGTCCTTGGTGATGCCCTCGAAGAAGCGGCCGACCTCCCAGCCCCAGCGCTCGAGGTAGAGCCGCAGCAGCGGCACCTTGTCCGCGTCGGCGACCTCGATCCCGGTGAAGGCCTCGGTGCGCCGGCCCAGCCGCAGCTCGCCGGTACCGGCGACCCGCAGATTGCGCACCCACTGCGTGTGGCCGCGCGGTGCCACGAGATAACGCTGTCCGTCGGCGGCGGTCATCAGGTTCACCATGGTGGTCCGCCACTCCCCGGACTTGCGCCCGCGCACCGCCAACAACCGGGAACCGGCGACGCTGATCCCGAGCTTGGGCAGCAAGTTGGCGAGCCGGTTGAAGATCGGGTCGAAACCGGTGGGGGCGAGGTAACGGGTCGCGGCGGTCATCGTTTTCTCCTTTGTGAGCGATGCTCTCTGTTGTGAACAACAATCACACCTTTCGGCATCAATGTCAAGAGCAGTGCTCTCGTTTACACGAATCCGCAGGTAGAGTCCATACCGAAGCGCGCAGATGCGACGGTTCGGGCGGCAATTTCCGGCCGGACGGCCGAACCGGCTCCCGGCAGCACCTTTTTCTGAGACGGTGGTCGGGCCCGGCTGTTCCCACGCGGACATCGGGCGCGTGTGCCGGAACGAACGACGGAGGAGAGTGGCGTGCGGGCCGCAGTTTTCCACGGAACCGAACCCCGATTGGTGATCGAGGACATCCCGGTGCCGGTCCCCCGGCGCGGCGAGGTCCTGTTGCGGGTCACCGCCTGCGGGGTCTGCCACACCGACCTGCACGTCCTGCGCTCCGAGGTGAAATTCCCCGCGCCCGCGGTACTCGGCCACGAGGTATCCGGCGTGGTCGAACAACTCGGCGAAGGCGTGGAAACCGTCGCGGTCGGCGACAACGTGGTCTGCAGCTTCATCATGCCCTGCGGCGACTGTCGTCACTGTGTCCGCGGCGCCGAGGACCTGTGCGAGAAATTCTTCGCCCACAACCGGCTCAACGGCACCCTCTACGACGGCACGACCCGTCTCGCCCGTGCCGACGGAACCCCGCTGGCCATGTACTCGATGGGCGGACTCGCCGAATACTGCGTGGTGCCCGCCTCCGATGTCTTCGCCGTACCCGCGGATGTCGGCCTCGAGGCCGTATCGATCCTGGGTTGTAGCTCCTTCACCGCGCTCGGCGCCGTGCACACCGCCGAACTCGCACTCGGCGACCGGATCGCGGTGGTCGCGGCCGGTGGCGTGGGGTCGTCGATCGTGCAGTTCGCGGCGGCGGCCGGGGTCGCCCGGATCATCGCGATCGATATCAGCGACGACAAACTGGCCGCAGTCGCGAAACTCGGTGCCACCCATACGATCAACTCCCGCACCGAGGACGCCGCGGCCCGGGTCCGGGAGCTGACCGAAGGGCACGGGGTAGACGTGGCGTTCGAGGCGCTGGGCAGCGCCGCGACGTTCGCGACGGCCCTGGACGTACTGGACGACGGCGGCCGGGCGGTGGTGGTGGGCATCGCGCCCGCCGGCGCCACCGGCGCGGTGGACCTGGCCCGCCTGGTGCGCCGCAAACTGCAGATCCGCGGCTCCTACGGCGCGAAGGCGCGCACCGATATGCCCGCGCTACTGCGGATGGTCGCGGCGAATACGGTCCGACCGCAGGAGGTCATCACCCGCCGCTACTCGCTGGACCGGGCCGACGAGGCCTACGGCGCGCTGGCCCGCGGCGAGATCGTCGGGCGGGCGATCATCGAAATGGACTGACAGCCGCGCGTATCGATGCGAAAATTCACCGCCGAACGAGTAACGTCGAGCCATGCCGACGGAGGTCCGCAACAACACCGCACTGGAACGCTTCGAGATCACGGTCGAGGGCGAGGTCGCGGGATATACCGAATATCAGGACACCGTCGGCGAGCGCGCATTCGTGCACACCGAGGTCGACCCGCGATTCGACGGCCCGGATTACGCCCGGATCCTCGTCGAGTCCGCCTTGCATGCCACCCACGCCGAAGGGCTGGGTGTGTTACCCATGTGCCGGGTGGTCCAGCACTTCATCGAGACCAGACCGCAATACCTGTCGCTGGTACCGCACTGGGCCCGCGACCGCCTGGGGCTGCCACAGTAGGGTCGCGCCGCTGAGTCCGCAGGGGGTTCGCGGAGGGGGTTTCAGTAGGCGGCCACGGCGCCGTCGAGGGCCTGCTGCAGGTCGGTGCGGACCAGCCGGGCGATTTCCGCGGGCCGGGTCGGCAGCTCGGTTCGCGGCATACCGAAGTAGAAGCTCGCCGACTTCGCCTGCTCCTTGGTCGGCTCGACCGCCGGGTCGGTGCGTGGGCCGTAACTCAGGCCGAGACCGACCAGTGCGGGCCGGGCACCGAGTTTGGTGGTCCGGAACGCGATATGCCCGATACCCGTTCCGACCGCCTGCACCTGCGCCGGGTCGACATCGTTGCAGGTGCCCTCCGGGAAGATCGCCAGGCTGTCCCCATGGGCCAGGCGTTCGGCGCAGATATCCATCATCCGCTGCCCCGCCGCGTTCACCGCGCGCAGCCCGTGGTCGCTCCCACGGAACACCGGGATACCGCCCATCATGTCGATGCGGCGGCGCAAGGTGGCCTCCTCGAACAGCTCGTCCTTGGCCAGCACCCGGGTGCGGCCGATGATCGGCCGTAGTTCACTGCGCCAGGCGGCGGCCGCGAGGGTGTAGGGATCCAGCCGCGACAGGTGGTTCACCGCGATCAGCAACGGGGTCCGGGAGCGGATGAGGGCACCGATCGCCTCGCGCGCTCCGGCCGCGTAGCCGATCCGCGGCCGGTAGCGCCGCCCGAGCAGGGCGTAGGCACCCATCGCCTGCAGGCGGTTCTGCCGGTGTTCGCGGTAGAAGGCGTACACATCGTCGCTGTTGTCCAGGAGCACCTCGGGGGGACGCATACGGCTGACTCTACGAGGCTGTCGCGGTATGTCCAGATGGCGCGGAAACGGCGCCCGAGCGAACTTCGCGCGAAGTGAACAGTTGATCAGAGCGGCACAGTCGCGCAATAACTGCGATGATGGCCAGGTGGCGCAGGCAGATGACCCCGATGATCGCAAGACCCGGGGCGGCCGCGGTGACGGGCACGAGCCCGAACCTGGTCGTCGCGGCAACCGGCAGAGTGAGCAGACGGTGCGGGCCGGGACACTACTCGTTTCCTCGACCGACCTGGCCGAGCCCACGTTCCGCCGCACGGTGGTCTACATCATCGAGCACAACGACGCGGGAACGCTCGGGGTGGTGTTGAACCGGCACAGCGACACCCCGGTGCACGATGTGCTGCCGCAGTGGGCGGAGCTGTCGGCCCCGCCGCAGACCCTGTTCGTGGGCGGACCCGTCAAACGGGATGCCGCGCTGTGCCTGGGCACCTTGCGGGTGGGCGCGTCCATCGACGGGGCGCCGGGGCTGCGCCGGGTGGACGGCCGGGTGGTGCTGGTCGATCTGGATGCCGAACCGGACCGGATCGGCCCGCTGGTCGAGGGTGTCCGGATCTTCGCCGGGTACGCGGGCTGGACCTTCGGCCAATTGGACAGCGAACTGGCCAACGACGACTGGATCGTCGTATCCGCCCTGCCCAGTGATCCGATCGCCGGGCGGCGCGCCGATATGTGGGCGCAAGTGCTGCGCCGGCAGCCGTTGCCGCTGTCACTGCTGGCCACCCATCCGATCGAGGTCGAACGCAACTAGCGCGCCGAGAACCCCGCCGGCGAACCGGCGGGAATCGGCACGGGCGGCGTCGGATCGGTGGCCGGGTCGTGTCCGCCGACCCGGATATCGCCGGCGTCGGCGGCGATCAGGGTGCTCGGGATCTGCACGATGCTGGTCTCGGCGGCGCCGTTGGGGCCGAGCAGAGAGTAGATGGCGCCCTCGGGGACGGTGATGTCGACACCGTCGAGCACCACTTCGTCCCCGTAGGACTTGCCCAGGCCGGCCGCGCGGATGGCCGGGCTGCGTCCGTTGTTCATGGTCTTCGTCAAATATCGAGTTCTTCCACGGGTGGACGATCGGCGACCCCGGAAATCCGCCGGTAGAGCTGGTCCGGAATCTTGTCCCGCAATTCCTCCAGGGTGTCCACGACCGTGAAAACATAGTCACCCCAGTCGTGCTCGATACCGAGCAGGCGGCGCCAGTTCTTCAGGTCGCGCAGCCAGTTCGCCGATTCGGGATAGTCCGACCAATTCGAATACTGCTCGTGCAGCGCGTATTTCCCCTTGCGACCCCGGAACACCCGGATGTGTTCCATCCGCTCCTCGCCCACGTCCCGATGTTCACCGAGCAGGGCGCCCTGGAAGCGCACCTGCCGGGCACCGTTGTGGCCGACCCGGAGCACGATTTCCTCGTACCCCTCGACCTTGCCCTCCTCCAATTCGATGAAGCGCTTGAGCGCGGTGACCACCGCGCCGGACAGATTGCCGCCGACCAACTCCTGCGCGCGCTGGAACAGTGGCAGGTCGTCGTCGGCGACGTAGATGGTCTTATTCGGCATGAGCCAACTATACGTAGACATATACGTATAGGCAATAACCGACGCGCTCCCGGTTCGCAGCACCCCGGAGTGGGGCCGATCACCCCAATTGACGGCTATCTATTGAACGTGCCGTTATTTAGCGGTACGGTAGGTGATGTTCCAATAAAGCACTCCAGCGAGTGCGACCGCCCCAGATCCCCCCACCGGGGCGCGACCGAGTGAGGACCCTCCGATGAACACGAACCCCGCACAGCGCACCCGCCGCCTCGCCGCGCGAATCGCCGCGATCGCGGTCATCGCCCTCACCCCACTGGCCGTCACCGCCGGCTCCGCCCTCGCCGACGCCGGCCAGGCGACCCAGATCAGCGATTCCGGCGACAGCTTCGGCGATAGCGACAGCTGGAACGGCAACGGGGATTTCGGCTGGGACGACAACGGCCAGTACGGCTACGTCGATCACAACCAGCAGAACTACGACGGGTACGAAGACCACCTCAACAGTGGCGGCAACCAGTACCCCGACCGCGATTCGCACAACGACAACGGCGGCTACGACCAGCCGGCGGATTGGGACCGGGCGAATCACGGCGGCGGCTCCCAGAGCCCGGCCGCCTGGAACACACCCAACCCCTACATCCCGGCACCGGCGCCGAGCCTGCTGCCGGCGGTCCACCTGCCGGGCCTGCCGCAGCTGCCGTTCGCGCTGCCGGGCCTGCCGCCTCTCGCCTGAGCCGACGGCACCTATTGGGACGCCACCAAGTTGCCGTTGGATAGCGGTGCGTTATTCGGTGGATCGTTGTTGCCAAACCATAGCGAGTTCCCGCGCCGACGCGTCCGGCTCGAACACCGGCCATGGAGTGTTCGGACGGACCGGCCGAATCGGCCCGCGGCACCGGGCCACGGTCGTGGCCGGGCGCTGACCCCGGGGTCACCACGGGCGAAGTCGCTGAAGCAGCCGGGACACCGCGGGGCGGAACCCTGGACGCGACGCCGGCCATGGGACACCGCGCTCGCGGGCGAAACGCAGGGCGTCGGCCGTGGTCCCGTCCTTCGGCCGGTTCCGCGCCCATTCGACGAACCGCTCGGTGAAATCCGGGCCGGTGGCGTACACCAGGTCGGGATGGCGGGCCGCGACTTCCCGGGCCCGTTTGTGCAGCAGTGCGTGTGCCACCGCGCCCACCACGGCCGGATCGAAACCCGCCGGAACCGGCTCCCCCGCCACCAGGGCACGCACCAGGGCCGCCTGCCGATCGGCCAATCCGGGCACCTGCGCGTCCGTCACCGCAA
Organism: Nocardia sp. NPDC050799; assembly: GCF_040654015.1. Lineage (NCBI taxonomy): Bacteria > Bacillati > Actinomycetota > Actinomycetes > Mycobacteriales > Nocardiaceae > Nocardia > Nocardia sp. NPDC050799. The sequence continues at coordinate 173,825 of NZ_JBFAHF010000008.1, read as the reverse complement.
TCCCGCCCGGGCGGCCGTGGTGACCGGCGCACGGGCCGCGGCGTCGGCTATCGCGTCCAGCTCGTCGAGCAGCTCGTGGGCAGGCGGATAGTTACCGTCCCGTTCGAGCATGAGCGGAACCGGGTGATCGTGTACGAACTCGGCGACCAGCGCGAGCACCTCCGCGGGTATCGGATGCAGATGGGTGTCGTGGTAGCGACCGCCGGATTCGTGGCCGCCGGCGATATGGCAGTAGGCGATCCGCTCGGTGGGCAGGCGCCGCAGTTCGGTGCGCGGGTCACGGCCCCGGTTGCGCGCGTTCGCGTACATATTGGCGATATCGAGCAGCAGATACACCCCGGTGCGTTCGACGATCTCGGTCAGGAACTCCGCTTCGCTGAATTCGTCGTCGGGCCAGTCGAACAGCGCCGCGATGTTCTCCACCGCGAGCGGCACGTCCACACCGGCCCGGGTCCGGGTGATATTCGCGGACAGTACATCGAGCGCTTCCCGGCTGCGCGGCACCGGCAGCAGCTGACCGGCCTCGAGTCCACCCGCCCGCACGAAGGCGATGTGCTCACTCACCAGCGGCGCCGATACCGCCCGCGCGCAGGCGGCCAGATGTTCGATGCGGCGCCCGTCCACCGGTTCGGCACCGCCCAGCGACAGCGAGATGCCATGCGGGACAACAGCGGTACCCCGGTCGCGCAGCGCCGCCAGTTCCACCGGTACCTCGACCCCACCGCGGGCGCCCGAACGTAGCGATTCCGCGATGACCTCACAGAAATCGAGCCCGTCCAGCCGGTCGATCACACCGCAGATCTCCGGTCGCCAGCCGATCCCGAGCGCGGTTTCCGGTAGCGGGCCGGTCACCGGTCAGCCACCGCAGCCGCCCCCGCCACAACCCCCACCGCCACCGCAGCTGCTACCACCACCGCAGCTGCTGCCACCGCCCGTGTCGCCCGCACCGGAATCTCCCCCGGATACACCTTCCGCGCTGTACCCGGACATGGCGGTGTTCAGCGCCGGATCGAGCAGCACCAGCGCCTGCACTCCGAACAGCGCGACCGCCAACCCGGCGGCCCCGGGTCCGTAGGTCTGGTACGACGGCGAGTTCGCCGGGCGCAGATAGCGGTTGCCGCCGGTGGCCTCGGCCAACGCCGCCCGGCCCGCGGGCGTGACCCGCACCGGGGCCGCCACCCGCCATCCGGCAATTCCCAGCGCGATCAGCACGAGCAGGAGGAAGAGCACCGGCTTGCCGTTGACCAGGCCGGTGACCAGCCGGGCCACCCCGAACAGGCCGACGACCAGAATCGGCAGTGCGGCCTCCCGCAACTGCCCGGTGTACCGGCGGTTGGCCAGATAGCCGCGATCGACGAGTGTCTCACGCATCCGGTCCAGTTCGGGCCGGAGCCGAGCGGTCATCAGGGTGATGCCCGCCGTCGACTCGCCGAGCCGGTCGCGGACCGCGACGGTGAACGGATCCAGCGCGACCGTGGCTGCGGCGTTCCCGGCCGGACTACCACCGGCGTCGATGAGATCGTGACCGCGCAACAGTGCGACCGAAGCCATCACCGCCCGCCGATCGCTGGTCAGCAGACCGAGTTCGGGTGCGGTCAGAGCACCGGGCGGAGCCGACGCGGGCGCGTGCACGATCCGGTACCGCAGCCGCCGTCCGATCACCACGGCGACAACCGCGATCGGTAGGTAGAGCAGCAGGAACGCGGGACCGGAGACACCCCAGGTCTCTCCCGCGAACAGCTGCCATTCCGCCGCCGACCATCCGACAGTGCGCATAACCCACCTCCGGCTCCGCACAATATTGAAACCAGTATCCGGACCGGATCCCGGTCACGCCACGACGATTCGACACTTGTTCGTCCCGCCTACGGCGGGCCGGCTCGGGACCCCGGTGACCCCCGGGCCTTCCTCCGCCGGGCGGTCCGGACACGGGGCGGGCCCCGACCATCGATGCCGGCCATCCGTATTCGGACCACCGCGGGATCTCCGGACACGGCGGTGTAATACCGGGGAGTGCAGGTCCGCGTGCCTAGGGTCGGGACCATGACAACTGCCCGATTGAGATCGACCGTACGAAAGTCCGGCTCGCGCTTGGGGCCGGGCAGCTTCGTTCGCGGCCGCCGCCGGCCCACCGTCCTCGGCATGCTGGCATTCGCGCTGGTGGCGGGCCTCGCGCTCGTTTCCGCACCCGCGCACGCCGAACCCACCGGCCCGGATGTCTCGTCCTGGCAACACGGCGGTGGACGGCCCATCGACTGGTTCTCCGTCCGCGCGGCGGGTCACCGTTTCGCCATGGTCAAGGCCACCGAAGGCCTGGACTACGTCAACCCGTTCTTCGTTCAGGACAGTCTGCAGATGCGGTTGGCCGGGATGGCGCGCGGTACCTACCACTACGCCCGCCCGGAACTCCCGCCGGAACCGCAGGCGGCCCTCTACGCGACGATCGTCCTCGGCCAGAACGGCCCGCTGGACCTGCCGCCGGTACTGGATATCGAGCATTCCGGCGGGCTGGCGCCGGGCGCGCTGATCGATTGGACCCACCGCTACCTCAATACCGTGCAGACCCTCACCGGGCGTGTGCCGATCGTCTACACCTACCCGCGGTTCTGGCAGACCGCGATGGCCGACAGCGACCAGTTCCACCGCTACCCGCTGTGGATCGCCGACTATCGGGACCGCGCCGAACCGGAGGTACCCGGGCGCTGGCCCGCGTGGACCTTCTGGCAGCAGACCGACTCCGGCTCGATCCCGGGTATCCACGGCAACACCGATATCAACGTGTACAGCGGCGCACAGGGCGATTTCGCCCGCTTCGCCCGGATGGGCGGGCTCACCGGCAGCGGATAGCCCCGTACGCCGCGTACTCCGAGGCCAACACCCCAACCGAGCTGTGGCCGAACGCCCCGACATACGGACGCGCACGGCCGGAGCGAACGCGGAGGTACGCACGGAGCGCACGGCCGGAGCGAACGCGGAGGTACGCCTATACGCCGATCCGGCCGCCCCCGGACTTCCAGACCGCCACCACGGCCGGGCGCGGCTGGGTCGTTCCGCCGTCCGGCCAGTGCGAGGCCGGGTTCTCCACCGAGGCATCGTCGGTTTCGCCCGGATGCTGAACACACACCATGACCCGCTCCTCGGTGATCACCGGACCGCAGGTCTCGGCACCGATCGGAACCGACAGGAACTGTTTGGTCTCGCCACGCCGGTCACCGTCGAGCACCACCGCGAACAGTCCGTCGTTGGCGTCGAGGGCATTGCCGTCGGTGCTGATCCACAGGTTGCCGTACGGATCGAAGGCAAGGTTGTCGGGGCAGGAGATGGGGCTGACCTCGGTTTTGTCGTATCCCGCGAAATAGGTGTCGGCGGCGGCCGGGTCACCGCAGACCAGCAGCAGGGTCCAGGTGAACGAGGTGCCGGCGTGATCGTCGGTGAGCTCGAGTACCTGGCCGTTCTTGTTCTTGTTGCGCGGGTTGGCCTCGTCGACTCCGGCTTTGCCGTCGGTACCGCGCTTGTCGTTGTTGGTCAGCGCGACATAGACCTTGCCGGTCTTCGGGTTGGCCTCGAAGTCCTCGGGACGGTCCATCTTGGTGGCGCCCACCTTGTCACCGGCGAGTCGGGTGAACACCGCGACCTCTTCGGCGGTCATCCCGTCCACCAGCGATTCGCCGCGGCCGTCCGCGGCCGTGCGCAGGATCGGGATCCACTGCCCGGTGCCGGTGAAACCCTGATCGGAGGGGACGGTGCCCGAGCCGTCGATCCGGTCCGGGTGGTCACCGGTGAGTTTCGCGACGTAGAGGGTGCCGGCGTCCAGGATGGTCATATTGTGGCGGCGGCTCGCGGCGCCGGTACCGGGCTCGACCTTGCGCGAGGAGACGAACTTGTACATGTAGTCGAATCGCTCGTCGTCACCGGTGTAGGCGACGACGGTGCCGTCGGCGGCGACGTGGATGTTCGCCGCCTCGTGCTTGAACCGGCCCAGTGCGGTGTGCTTGACCGGGGTGGAGGCGGGATCCCACGGGTCCACTTCGACCACCCAGCCGAAGCGGTGGGATTCGTTGGGTTCGGCGGCGATATCGAATCGCTTGTCGAACTTCTCCCAGTAGTGCGGAGCGTCGGATTCGCCGATGCCGTAGCGCTTCAGCCGCGCCGCCGCCACCGGATCGGCGGATTTGCCGATGAAGTAGGCGTTGAAGTTCTCCTCGCCGGACAACACCGTGCCCCACGGGGTCACCCCGCCGGAGCAGTTGTTGACCGTACCGAGGACCTTCGTGCCGGTGGGGTCGGCGGAGGTCTTCAGCAGCGGGCTGCCGGCCGCGGGTCCGGTGAGCCGGAACTCGGTGGTCGCGGTGATCCGCCGGTTGTACTTCCCGAACGCGGGCTGCAACCGGCCGCTCCCGGGATCGCCGTGTACCTCGACCACGGAAAGACCGTGCGCGGCCATGGCGATCTCGACCTGCTCCCGGGTGATCGCCTCGGGCTTGTATCCGGGGAACATGAACTGTTCGGTCGTGTACTCGTGGTTCACCACGAGCAGGTACTTGCCCGGCTGTCCCTCGATCGGCAGCAGTCCGGCGAAATCGTTGTTGTAGCCGAACTGCTTCAGCTGCGCGGCCGGGGTCTGGCCGAAGAAATCGAATTCGGGCGCGTCCTCGAACAGCGGATCGCCCCACCGGATGACGACACCCTGTTCGTAACCCTCCGGGACGACGAGCGCGTCCTCGGTGTTCGGCGCGACCGGCGCGAACCCGGTCCCCGTGCCCCCGGAATTCGCGGCCGGACCGACCTCGGTCCCGTCGCCGCAGGCGGCGAGCGCGCTCGCCGCGCCGATCGCGACCACCGCGGCCGCACTGCCCTGCAGCAGGCGCCGCCGGGAGATCCCCGCGACGATATCCCCGAAGTAGGTGTTCGACGAGGTGTTGGGCACCTCGTGGAAGCAGGCGTTTCCGCATTTGTACTGACAGGTGACGCGAGCCCGCGATCCCGCGGGTTCGTGGGCGACAAAGAGCGCTAGAGGTTTCACAGTGGACTCCTGTTCCGGGCTGAACGCACGCACGCTAGCCCACCCAGGCGAGTCTCAGGAGACCGACGGATTAACGACCGGCCAACACAGGGACCTGGGAAAGCCCAGGCCACCGTGTCGACCGTCACCGTTACGCGACTATGTTGACCAACCGGCCGGGGACCACGATCAGTTTGCGCGGGGCCTTGCCGTCGAGCAGGGCGGCGATCTTCTCGTCGGCCAGCGCGGCCGCTTCGATCGCGGACCGGTCGGCCTCCGGATCGACCTGGATCCGGCTCCGGACCTTCCCGTTGACCTGGATCGGGTACTCCACCGTTTCCGCGGTCAGCAACGCCGGGTCGGCCACCGGGAACGGCCCGTGGGCCAGCGAGTGGGTGTGCCCCAGCCGCTCCCACAGCTCCTCGGTCATATGCGGGGCCAGCGGGGCCAGCATGAGCACCACCGGTTCCACCGCCGAACGCGGCGCGCCGCCGGGGTAGGCCTTGGTCAGGTGGTTGGTCAGTTCGATCAGTTTGGCGCCCGCGGTGTTGTCGCGCATGGCCGCCAGATCCTCGTCGACGCCGGCGATGGTCCGGTGCAGCAGCCGCAGCGTCTCGTCGGCGGGATTGCCCTCGGTGACCCGGGTCGTACCGGTCTCCTCGTCCACCACCAGCCGCCACACCCGCTGCAGGAACCGGTGCGCGCCGATGACGTCCTTGGTCGCCCACGGCCGGGAGGTGTCCAGCGGGCCCATCGACATCTCGTAGAAGCGGAACGTGTCGGCCCCGTACAAATCACAGATCTCGTCGGGGGCGATCGCGTTCTTCAGCGATTTGCCGATCTTGCCGTATTCCTGCTGCACCTCGACCTCGGTGCCGGTGGCGTCGGTCCAGTAGAACCGGCCGTCGCGTTCGGTCACCTCGGCGGCGGGCACGTAGGCGCCGCGCGCGTCGGTATAGGCGAAGGCCTGGATGTAGCCCTGGTTGAACAGCCGGCGATACGGTTCGCTGCCGCTCACCTCACCCAGATCGAACAGGACCTTCTGCCAGAACCGCGCGTACAGCAGATGCAGCACCGCGTGCTCCACCCCGCCGACATACAGGTCGACCCCACCCGGATCATCGGCGCCGTGCTCGGCGGGCCGCGGGCCCAGCCAGTAGGTTTCGTTCTCCTTCGCGCAGAACTCCGCGGAGTTGGTCGGGTCGGCGTAGCGCAGCTGGTACCAGGAGCTACCCGCCCAGTTGGGCATCACATTGGTGTCCCGGCGGTACCTGCGCGGGCCGTCGCCCAGATCCAGCTCGACCTCCACCCAGTCGGTGGCCTTGGCCAGCGGCGGGGACGGCTCCGAGTTCGCGTCGTCGGGGTCGAAGGTGACGGGCGCGAAATCGTCGAGTTCGGGCAGCCGCACCGGCAGCATCGATTCCGGCAGCGCGTGCGGCGCGCCGGCCTCGTCGTAGACGATCGGGAACGGTTCACCCCAGTACCGCTGCCGCGCGAACAGCCAGTCCCGCAGCTTGTACTGGACGGTGCCCGCACCGTGGCCGTCGGCCTCCAGCCGGGCGATCACGGTGGCTTTGGCATCGGCGATGTTCAGGCCGTCCAGGTAATCGGAGTTGATCGCCGGCCCGTCACCCGCGTAGGCCTCGCCGTCGAAATCCGCGGGCGGTTGCACGGTCCGGATGATCGGCAGGCCGAAGGCCGTCGCGAAATCCCAGTCGCGCTGATCCTGGCCGGGCACCGCCATGATCGCGCCGGTGCCGTAACCGCTCAGCACGTAGTCGGCGATGAAGATCGGGATCTGCGCGCCGTTGACCGGGTTGGTGGCATAGGCACCCAGGAAGACGCCGGTCTTGTCCTTGTTCTCCTGGCGCTCCAGATCCGATTTCGCGGCAATGGATTTTCGGTAGGCCGCCACGGCTTCGGCCGGCGTGGCACTACCGGCCGTCCAGCGCGAATCGGTGCCGTCGGGCCAGGCGGCGGCGACCAACCGGTCCACCGTCTCGTGCTCGGGGGCCAGGACCATATAGGTCGCGCCGAACAGGGTATCGGGGCGCGTGGTGAAAACCTCCACATCGCCTGCCGCGGTAGCGAACTCGACCCGCGCGCCGCGCGAGCGCCCGATCCAGTTTCGCTGCATGGCCTTGACGTTCTCCGGCCAGTCCACCCGGTCCAGATCGTCGATCAACCGGTCGGAGTAGGCGGTGATCCGCATCATCCACTGCCACAGGCGTTTACGGAACACCGGGAAGTTGCCGCGTTCGCTGCGGCCGTCGGCGGTGACCTCCTCGTTGGACAGCACCGTACCCAGCCCCGGGCACCAGTTCACCACCGAATCGGTCTGGTAGACCAGCCGGTACGAGTCGAGCAGGGCATTGCGTTCGGCGGCGGGCATACTCGCCCAGTCCTTACCGTCCGGGGCCGGGCGGGCCCCCGTGGCGAACTGCTGTGCCAGCTCCGCGATCGGACGGGCGCGGCCGATCTCCTGGTCGTACCAGGCGTTGTAGATACGCAGGAAGATCCACTGCGTCCACCTGTAGTACTCGGGGTCGGTGGTCGCGAACGAACGCCGCCGGTCGTGCCCCAGGCCCAGCCGGTCCAGCTGCCGCTGCATGGTGGCGATATTGGATTCGGTGGTGTCGCGCGGATGCGCACCCGTCTGCACCGCGTACTGCTCGGCGGGCAGACCGAACGCGTCGTACCCCAGCGCGTGCAGCACATTGCGGCCCCGCATCCGGTGGTAGCGGGCGAACACATCGGTGGCGATATAGCCCAGCGGATGGCCCACGTGCAGCCCCGCTCCCGACGGGTACGGGAACATGTCCTGGACGAACAGCTTGTCGGCCGGGACCTCGCCCGCCAGCGGACCGACCGGGTTCGGGGCGAAGAAGGTGCCGCGCTCGTTCCACCGCCGCTGCCACCGGCGCTCGATCTCCCCGGCGAGCTCGGCGGTGTACCGATGGGCGGGCGTATCACCGGCGCGACCCTGGGGTGCGCCGTGGTCTACCGAGCTCGGCCCGGCCGTCTCGGTTGCGCGGGAGTCCTGCACGGTCCTGCCTTCTCTAGCTGCTGGTGGAAAAATCCGTCTCGATAGCCTAAGACTTACGCCCTGACAAGCCCAAAAGGGTAGGGAGGCGAGCCCGCCTCCGGAATGAGATCACAATTTTTCTACCTACCCCGGACGGTCGACATCCGTGGTCGGGGCCCGCCCCCGGTTCTGGACCGACGGAGCGAAGGAGCGGAGGAGGGAAGAATCGGGGTCACAGGGCCCCGACCCGACCCACCGCAGGCGGGGCCAATCAACAGAGCTAGGCTCGGCTGGTGTTCGTTGTCGCAATTCTCCTGTTCGTCCTGGCCGTGGTGGCCCTGACGACGGGTGTGCTCGGCCTCATCGGCCGTCTGCCCGGCAACCGCTATATCGGTGTCCACACCGAGGCCGCGCTGCGGGACGAGACCGCGTTCCGGACCGCCAACAGGGTGGCCGCGCCCCCGCTGATCATCTCTGCCGCGTTGCTGTCCGCGGGCGGCCTGGTGGTCATGGCCGCCGGCGGCTTCACCGGCGTACTGGTGGCAGTGGGTGTGCTGGTCATCGCGCTGTTCACCCTCGGTGCGGGGGCGAACGCCGGCGCCCGGGCGGCCGAGGCCGTCGCGCCGCCGCCGGAACCGGCCGGGGGCTGCGGTGGGTCCTGTGGCAGCTGCTCGCTCAAGGAGATGTGCGAACCGGCGGCCGGCTCCCAGCCGGTCTGAACCGGTCAACCCAGCCAGTCCAGTACCGACGCGGCCGTCCAGGACTGCTGCATACTGCCCAGCGGTTCCCCGGTGAACGGTTCGTAGTACTCGGCGAAACTGCCGTCGCTGGCCTGACGCAGAGCTTCGGCCCGAAGCATGAACGAGCGTTCCGCCCAGCCGCGGTGGGCGAAAACCCAGGAGAACAGCCAGCTCATCACCGGCCACACCGGGCCGCGCCAGTATTCGCGCGGCCGGAAATCCTTCGACACCGGCGAAGTGGAGGGCGGGAGCGCGTAGCGCAGATCCGGGTGACCGCAGAAGCGCGGCCCCTCGAACAGGCGCAGCAGGTTGCGTTCGGTGGCCCGCGGCAGGCCGCCGCTGATCAGCGGTGCGAACATGGCCAGCGTCTCGGTGGTGATCCAGCGCTGCAGGCGGGTGTCGTAGTCGCGCGCCGCGCCGGTGCGGGCATCGGTGGTCGCGACCACCCCGGCGCGGAACCGGTCGGCCCAGCCGAAGAGTTCGCGGATATCCGATTTGGCCTGGTGGTACTCCTCACCGATCTGTCCGAGCACCTCACAGGCCAGGGCGAAGATCGCGGTCACGAACACATCCTCGACCGCGAAGTCCATCGCCGCGCTGAGGGCGTCGTCGTCGTAGCGGGCGCGGCGCATCTGCTCCACCAGCCACAGATACCGGTCGTATTCGCGATCGGTGGGCCGCTGGGTGGGGTCGGCGACGACGAGGACGTCCTCGCGCCGGTAGGGCGGCAGATCACCGGGCACCACATGCTCGTAGGCCCGGTCCCAGCGCGGAGAGTTGTCCATCCCCGATTCCCAGCCGTGGTAGAGCGTGATGCGCCCGCTGCCCAGCGGGTCGCGGGCGTGCGCCAGCCAGCGATGCCAGCGCACCAGATCGGCCCAGCGCCGGTTGAGGAATTCTTCGGCGACCGCGCGCGTACTGCGGCCGTGCCGGCGCGAATGGTCCAGGATCCGCTGGACGGCGATGGCGTGGACCGGCGGCTGGGTGATCCCGGAGGTGTCCGGGCCGTCGGGCGCGTTGGCGGCCAGCAGCCGGCATTCCCAGCGGGCCGGGCCGGGGAAGTAGCCGTCCACGCCGTTGGCGAAGACGATATGGGGGATCATGCCGTTCTTCCACTGCGCCGAGAGCAGGGTGTCGAGTTCGATCACCGCGCGTTCCACGCTCAGCGGCGCCAGCCCCACCGCCACGAATGCCGCGTCCCAGCTCCACATGTGCGGATACAGGCGGGGCGCGGCGCTGGTCATGGTTCCCAAATCGTTGCCGCGCAGCAGATAGGCCGCGCGGGCGGCGAGCTGCGTGGGAGTGAAACCTGGGTGTGCCATCTCTATATCTTGCTGGTTCGGACCGGATACGCGCTGCATCGGTGCGTGTGAACGCAATATCTACCGAGCCCCGGTTTCGCTCCGGTGTGCGGCATATTTCGGATGCGCTACACGAACTTGCCGAACCCTCGCGCCACTCCCCGGCGGGGGTGCGGTGTGTGGCACGCTGTCCGGCGGACCGCCCGGCAGGCAGCGGACCGGTGGGCGCGGTGGACGACGATACCGAGGAGTGGCGATATGCAGCAGGAAGCCGACCGCGCACCGGACGAGCAGCGGGTAGCGCTGGTCACCGGCGCCGGACGTGGCCTGGGCGCGGCGGTCGCCCGGGAGCTGGCGCCGGACCACCGGCTGTTGCTGGGCGCGCGTACCCCGGCCGGTCTGGAATCGATTCTGGCCGAACTGCCCGGGGCCACCGGATGGCCGGTGGAGCTCACCGACTACGCGGCGGTAGCGGCCGCGACGGAGCCGATCGACCGGCTGGACGTACTGGTCCACAACGCGGGTACCGCCGATCTGGGCACCATCGCGGAATCCTCGGTGCGGCAGTGGCGCGAAACACTCGAGGCCAACCTGATCGCCGTCGCGGAACTGACCCGCCTGCTGCTACCGGCCCTGCGGGCGGCGGGCGGCCATGTGGTGCTCGTCAATTCGGGTGCGGGTCTGCGTGCCAACGCCGGCTGGGCCTCGTATGCGGCCAGTAAGTTCGGTCTGCGGGCGTTCGGCGACGCACTGCGGCTGGAGGAGCCGGCGCTACGGGTGACCTCGATTCATCCGGGCCGTATCGATACCGATATGCAGCGCGCGATCGTGGCCGGAGAGGGCCGGGCCTACGAACCCGAGCAGTTCCTGCGCCCGGAGACGGTCGCGCGCGCTATCCGGACCGCGATCGATACACCACGCGACGCCCACCCCACCGAGATCGTGCTGCGGCCCTGGTGACCGTAGCTGTGCGCCGGCCCGACCGCCTCGTCGCGCGCCCCATGACCTCCGGCGACGCGCGGCCGGTCGCCGCGTGGCGTTACGACGGCCCGTGGGCTGTATACGACCCGGCGCCCGCCTGATCGAGCGGCACGACGAGGCGACTGTCGAGACGGATACGCCCGGGGCGGGTATTCCCGCGCGAAACCCGCTGTACGCCAATATTCTCGACGTCATGGGATCAGGGGAGAACAGCAGTACCTCGTCGAATCGCCGCTCGATCGTCGTGGGCTCCGCCCTGGCCGCCGCGGGCCTCGGTCTCGGCGCCGGTGTGGCAGTCGGTAAGTCGAGCGGACACGAAAGCGATACGGCGGCGGCCGAGGGATCGTTCACCGTGGTGGACCGCCGCGGCAGTCAACGCCTCTTGCTCTCGACGACGAAGCCGCCGATCGTTCTCGGCGGTAGGACCTTTCCGGCGCATGAGCGGCAGGGCCCGGACGCCACTTATCTGATCTTCAACGACGAGAAAGGTGACGAGAAGGGCGGCATCATAGCCTCGAGCGAAGGTGCCCAGATATCCCTCGACTACCCCAACGGCGATGCCGTTCATCTGCGCGCCCAGTGGGAGGGCAAGGTGGGCGGCACCGTCCTGGCCATGCGGCAGATGGGGGATCCGGACGCACCACTCGAGGAGGCACGGCATCCAAACGGTGTCCTGCTGTCCACCCATACCGAGCAGGGCACGAGCCTGATGCTGTGCGATCCCCAGGGCCGCCCGCGGATTCGGTTACAGGTGGCGACGGACGGAACTCCGTCGATCGCGATACTCGACGAGCAGGGATCGATCGTCCGGGAACTCTGACGCGAGAGATCGGCGGGCGCGCAGTGGCGCCCGCCGACGCACTTTCCGGCAGCGGTCGCTCAGTGCTCGTCGTAGTGTCCGTCGTGGGCGGCGTGCCGATGCCCGTCGTGGATGTAGTCGACATGATCGCCGTGCGGCACCGCGACATGACCGCAGCCCTCACCGTGGACATGGTTGTGCGAGGCGACCTCGGTGTGTCCCTGGCTCTCACACTCGTCGAAGTGCCCCTCGTGGGCTCGGTGCAGGTGTCCGTCGTGGACATAGTCGACGTGATCACCGTGCGGGACCGCGACATGACCGCAGTCCGGCCCGTGTACATGCGTGTGGTCGGTATGCTGATCGTGTGCCGTTGTCATCGGTGTTCCCTCTTTTCTCGAAGCGGTTGCTCTGCTCGAAACGGTCACCTGGAACTACGCACATAATTACATTACCAAGTGCGCATCAATGCAGGTAGCTACTTATGCGCTGAGCCCCGAAAATGCGGCGGTTCGCGGGAGCGTCCCCCTCCACTTCCCGCTATAGCAAACCTTGATATCTACCCGAATCATCCGATCTTCAAACAGGTTTCGGGAATTTTTCGCGCGGTTTCTATGTCTTTCGGATACCAACCGCGTAACGTCGATGGAGTTCGAAACCGCCGGGCGGCAGCGTTTATGCCCGGCGGCAATAGCTGCGCGACAGTTCTGGCTGGTTAATCCACTGGCAACACCGTGATGAAGATCGGACACGAGACCTCATGATGATCCGCAAGATCGTTGCGGCCCTGGTGCCGCTGCTCGCCACCACTACCGTGGGCGCGGCAGTCGTGCACGCAGAACCCGCGACCCCCGAGATCGGCTACCGCGCCGAGCTCATCGGTAACAGAGTGGTCACCACCCTGACCAACGGCACCTTCGAGGTCGCCGGCGAAACCGTCGAGATCCTGGACAACTCCGGCACCACCGTGGTGGCGCTGCCGCTCGCGGTACGCGAGGGCGCCACCGAGTACCCGCTCCCGCACGCGGTGCGTGACGAGGGCCGGGTGCTCGAGCTGACAGCAGTCAAGGATGTCGCCGCGGCCCGGCCCGCCGCGCAGCCGGTGGCCTCACCGCAGGAGAACTACGCGGCGCAGAGCAACTTCGCCTCCCAGTTCGGTCTCGCCACCGCCATCGGCGGCTTCATCGGTACCGCACTCGGCGCGGTTGTCGGACTGGCCACATGGGCCGGCGGGCCGGTGACCGGCATACCTGGAATCGTCACCGCAGCCGCTCTCGGTGGCATCATCGGGACCATCGTCGTCGGCGGACCGACGCTGATCATCGCGGGCATCGATCTGATCAACACCCTGGCCGCCGCCCCCGGCACCACGCAGTGGGCGCCGCGTCAGCAGGTCCAGCCGGCGAACTGAACCCACCCCGGCGGATCGGTGAACACGGGTCGGTGACCCGATCCGCTCGGCATACGAAACCTCTCGGGCCCGGTCTGCCATGGCAGGCCGGGCCCGGTTTGCTGTGCCGGTGGTCAGGCGATACCGCTGACCGGCTCCGGGTTGATCTCATCGCGCCAGGCGGTGGCCTCGCGAACCTGGGACAGGTCGTAGTCCGGGCCGGTGATGCCGACCGTGAACAGGGTGGCTCCGGCCTTCAGATAGTCCGGCGCCTTCTCGGTGCCCGGCCAGGCCACCGAGCGCTCGATCCGGCCGGTTTCGGTACCCACCCGCGCGCAGTGTTCGTCGAGCACCTGGCTCTTGTGGGTGAACACGTCCAGCTCGCCGAAGCTGTGCCAGATATGCGCGTACTCGGCCACCAGGCGCAGCGTCTTCTTCTCCCCGCCGCCGCCGATGAGCACCGGGATCTCGCGCACCGGCTGCGGGTTGAGCTTCGCCAACCGGCCGGTGATGCGGGGCAGGTATTCCTTGAGCAGGTTCAGGCGGCTGCCGGCGGTGCCGAAGTCGTATCCGTACTCGTCGTAGTCACGCTCGAACCAGCCCGAGCCGATGCCCAGGATGAGCCGACCGTTACTGATCCGGTCCACGGTGCGGGCCATATCGGCGAGCAGATCCGGATTGCGGTAGCCGCCGCCGGTGACCAGCGCACCGATCTCCACCCGTTCGGTCTGTTCGGCGAACGCGCCGAGCATGGTCCAGCATTCGTAATGCGCCCCATCGGGGTCCCCGTACAGCGGAAAGAAGTGGTCCCAGTTGAAGACGATGTCCACACCCGCGTCCTCGGCCCGCAACACGGCGTCGCGGATGAGTCCGTAATCGGGCGCATGCTGGGGCTGGAGTTGGACTCCGATCCGAACTGGTCGGCTCATCTTGTTTGACTCCTCGTCGTCGGGTGATCTCCCGGCCCCGAGGCTACCGGGGCCGGGGAGCCCGGGCCGGGCGGAAACAGCGGGGAAGCGGACCGATCATCGACGCGGATCGATACGGGCGCCTGTTCCGGTCGCGCATGGATTGCGTAACGGATGAATACAGCCCCTTTTCCGGGCCGCTCCGTCGGTAGCATTTCGGGCGGCGTCTCGTTGTCACGACCCGCTACCGGTCGGCGAATCACGCACAGAAGGAGGCTCCGCCATGCCTGTGTGCACGACCCGCGACAAGGTGAACATCTATTACAAGGATTGGGGTAGTGGTCGCCCGGTCGTATTCATCCACGGCTGGCCGTTGAACGCCGACGCCTGGGAAGACCAGATGAAGTTCGTCGCCGATAACGGTTACCGCGGTATCGCCCACGACCGGCGCGGGCACGGGCGCTCGGACCAGCCGTGGCACGGCTACGATTTCGACACCTTCGCCGACGACCTGAACGATCTACTGACGAGTCTCGATGTCCAGGACGCGACGCTGGTGGCACACAGTATGGGCGGCGGTGAGCTCGCCCGCTATATAGGCCGGCACGGGACCGGGCGGGTGCACTCCGCGGTGCTGCTCTCGGCCATCCCGCCGCTGATGAGCAAGACCGAGAGCAACCCCGAAGGGGTGCCGGACGAGGTTTTCGACCAGATCAAATCCGGAATCCTCACCGAACGTTCGCAATTCTGGAAGGACACAGCGGAAGGGTTCTTCAGCGCGAATCGCCCGGGCAATAAAGTGACCCAGGGAAATCGCGACGCCTTCTGGTTCATGGGTATGCACGAGAGCATCCAGGCCGGCGTGAAATGTGTCGACGCGTTCGCGTACACCGATTTCACCGAAGATCTGAAGAAGTTCGATATTCCCACTCTGATCGTGCACGGAGACGACGATCAGGTGGTGCCGATCGATGCGACCGCACGCAAATCGGCGGAGCTGATCCGGGATTCGACGCTGAAGGTGTACGAGGGCGGCTCGCACGGTATCGCACTCGTCCCGGGGGACAAGGAAAAGTTCAACGCCGACCTGCTGGAGTTCCTCGACCGCTGACGGCACCGGGCACGGACCGCGTGCCGTCTCCGCCGACCGGGCGCGCGATCGACGGTGCTGTCCCGAGGCGTGTAACGCCCAACCGTTGTATCGGCCGTCGCGGAGATGGAAGAACCCGTGGATCCCGGGGTACCGGGAAACCACAGGGCTCTTCCGCTATTGCCTGCCGAGTCCGGGAGCGGCGGGTTCGCTACCGCCACCGGACCGGGTGACCGGTTCTGGAGGGGGTCAGCCCCGGACGAGCGACATGAGACTGTCCAGCGATCCGGCCGACGGCAGTGCGAGCGCACGCTCGGCGACCGTCCCCGCCTGCACCGTGGAGAGGTGACCTTCGACGTTCAGGTCGAACTTGAGCGTGAGTTCGTCATCGGAGAGCGGGTTCGCCGGGCCGCCGCGATTATGGTCGACACGCGCCTCGTGCCATTGCCCGTCGTGGGTGCGCACCCGCAGCACGGCCGGGAACTGGTGCGGGTAGATCTCGTCGCACCGGGCGTCGGCGTGCGCGGCCACGAGCGCGGCCAGTGCCAGCGTGCGCGGGTCGCGTGCGGCTTCGTCGGTGAAATCGGCATGTCCCACGCCCAGCCCGGATCCGCCGAGCAGTGCCCGTGCCACCGTGAACGGGCCGGAGAAGGCCGCGTGGTAGCCGGACTCGGGGGCGGCTTTGGCGGCGGGTGGTTCGGCGATGGTGCGCAGCACCGGTGTGGGCACGCCGAGTTCGATCTCCACGATCGCGTCCGGATCGAGGCCGTCCGCTCGCAGCACGCGGGCGGCATCGATTCCGGCGTGGGTGAAGTGATTGCACGGATAGGGCTTGAAGAAGATCCCGGGCAGTTCCCAGTGCTCGCCCAACCGGTCGACGACCTTGGCCGTATCCGCCCGGTCCCCGCAGAAGGCGTGCAGGAACCCGAACCGGCCTTCGATCACGGTGGGCGGTCCGGTGAGCCCGTGCCGGGCGAATTCCGCCGCGGTGACCCCCGAATGCGCGGCCCAGCCGCAGTGCGCGCGCTTCACCGTGCCACCGGTCCGGTTGGCCTCCAGCAGTCCGGCGCCGAAGCTGGCGGCGATACCCATCGCGTCCGCGATACCTTCGGCGTCGAGGTCGTAGAGCATCGCCGCCGCGGCGGCGGAGCCGACGGCGCCGCAGATGGATGTCGCGTGCTGGCCGCGTTCGAAGAATTCGGAATTACCCAGTTCTTCGTCGTAGCCGCCCATGCCCAGGCGCACCGCGATCTCGATACCCACGCCCGCCGCATCCAGGACCGCGGCACCCGAGGCGCCGGTGGCCTCGCCGACCGCGAGAGCGGCCGGGACCACGGACGCGGAGGGGTGCAGTACAGAAGGCAGATGGGTGTCGTCGGAGTCCATCGAATGCGCCAGGGTGCCATTCACCAGCGCGGCGGTGGCGGCGGGGAAACGCTGTCCGGTGCCGATACCGGTGGCCGCGGCAGCCCCGGCCCAGCCGCGCGCCACAGCCGTGACGGCCTGCGCCGAGGGCTGCCCCTGCGCGGCGAGGGAGTTGCCGAGTACGTCGAGGACCCGCCGTGCCACATCCCTGCGCAGGTCGGTGGCGAGCCCGGCGGTGCGGGTGTCCGCGGCCAGGGCGGCGAGCCGGCCGACCACGGTTCCGGTGAGGTCGTGACGGGCGGTGGCGGCCGCGGCGCTCATGCCGTGCCGTCCGGGCATGAGCGAGGGCCCTGCGTGGTCACGCTTCGCTACCGCCTCCGGGCCTGACTCGCTCATGCCGTGCCGTCCGGGCATGAGCGAGGGCCCTGCGTGGTCACGCTTCGCTACCGCCTCCGGGCCTGACTCGCTCATGCCGCCACCACCGCGACCGGGCGCACCGGCGAACCGGTACCACCGGTGATGCGCAGCGGCGCCATCACGAAGGTGAACTCGGTCAGGCCGCGGGCGCTCGCGTCCTCCAGGTTCAGGTGCTCGATGATGTGGATACCGTTCTCCACCAGCAACACCCGGTGCACCGGCAGCACACTGTGCCCCTTGCCGGGCGGAATATGTTCGAAGGCGGTGGTATCCGCGCCCGCGGCCACGATGCCGGCGGCGGCCAGCCACTGCGCCGCGCCCACATCGGCGCCCGGCACCCCGTCCTGCTGACCGAGGTAGCGCTGGGCGTCGTCGAAATGCCGGGCCCAGCCGGTCCGGATGAGGACGACATCCCCGCGCCGCGGGGTCACTCCGGCCGCGTCGGCGGCGTCGCGCAGATCCTGCTCGGTGACGGCCTGGCCGGCTTCGAGGGCTTCCACGCCGCGCACCCGCGGCACGTCCAGCAGCAGTCCGCGCCGGAGCATGAACGGAATGGTTTCCGCGCCGAGCTGGGAGAACCGTCCGCCGCGTTGGGCTTCCTCGGCGTCGATATCGCCGTGTAGTTTGCCGCAGTGGCTGACATGGGACAGGGCGTCCACATGGGTGCCGACGTGCCCACCGGTCACGATGATCTCATTGGACGCCGATCCGCCGTCCGGGCGGATCATATCGCCGTGCCGGCGGATCAAGGTCATCCGGAACCCCGGGTGGTTGGGTGAGCAGGGCATACCCGTCGTGTACGGATGCCCGAGCTCGACGACATCGACGTCGCTGTTCACCACGGCGTGCAACAGCGCATCCGGCGCGGCGGTCACGGTGTGTTCGGTCATGCTTTCGCTCCTCGTACTGCGGTGGCCTCTGCCCGGTCGAGCACCACGCGGGCGTTCGCGACGACGGCGGGGTCGATGAATCTGCCGTTCTCGTCGAGAACCGCGGACTCCCCCGCCGCCTGGGACGCGGCCGCGCACTCCACGATTCGCCGGGCTCGGCTCTGTTCCTCCGGCGACGGTGTAAAGGCCTGGTTGACGATGCCGATCTGGTTGGGATGGATGACCGAGCGCCCGAAAAAGCCCTGGGCGCGGCCGGTGCGCGAAGTCTCCGCCAATCCCACCGAATCCTCGACCGCGGTCCAGACGCTCTGGACCGGTGAGGACAGTCCGGCGGCGCGCGCCACGGTGACGATCCAGCCGCGCGCCCACGCCAGGCCGTCGGCCTCGGTGCGCAGATCGGCGGCCAGATCCGCTTCACCCAGCGCGATACCGGTGAGCCGCGGATGACATTTCGCGATAGCGGGCGCCGCGAGCAGGCCCGCGGCCGATTCGATGATGGCATGCACCTGGCAGGTGAGCCGGTCGGTCGTGGCCGCCACCGATTCGGGCGTTTCGGCCTTGGGGAGCCGAACCCCCGCGGGCGGGGTCTGCGCGGCGGCCAGCTCGGTGAGTTCGTTGTCCAGCCAGGACGACCCGATGGCATTGAGCCGCAACCAGATCCGGCGCTGCGGTGGTGCCGTGCGCAGGGCGGCGACGGCATTGGCCAGCGCGCGCTCCTTCGCGTGGACCGGTACGGCGTCCTCCAGGTCGATCACCACGGCGTCGGCGGCGCTGTCGATCGCCTTGCCGATCCGGTCGTCGCGATGTCCGGGCACGTAGAGCCAGCTGCGTGGAGTCATTTCGCCGCCACCGCAATCGGATTCGGCGCCCGGTACCCCAGCGCTCGCGAAACCCGTTGCGCCGCCTCGACCAGTGCACTCTCGTAGCGATCGCACGCTTCCTCGGTCATCCGGTAGCTCGGTCCGCACACCGATACCGACCCGATCACCGCGCCGTCGGCTCCGAACACCGGGGCGGCGATCGACCCCGCGCCCTCCTGGCGTTCCCCGGTCGACCGGCACACTCCCCGTTCCCGCGCCTCGCGCAGCGCGGCGCGCAGCGACGCGGGGTCGATGATCGTGGTGGTGGTCAGCCGGGGCAGCGGTCGCGACAGCAGATCGTCCTGCTCCTCCGGAGAGAGGTGGGCCAGGATTATCCGGCCCGACGAGCCGCTGTGCAGGTCGAACCGGCGACCCAGCTCGACGGTCATCTTGATTTCCTGAGTACTCTCGACCTGATCGAGGTAGACGCGACCTCCCGGTAACCGGCCGGTGACGGTCGCCGTCTCGCCCGTGGCGCGCTGCAGGTCCACCAGGGCCTCGCGGGCCATCCGCCGCAGCGGGGATACGTCCAGTGCGCGTGCGCCGAGCGTCGCCGCCGCCGGTCCGAGCAGGTACCGGCGGGTCGAGGGCTCGTAGAGCAGCAAACCGCATTCGACGAAGGTCGTCAGGATGCGGTGGGCGACCGCCTTCGACATACCGGTCGAGCGGGCGATCTCCGAGACGCCGAGCGCGCTCGACCGGCGGCCGAACTCGAGCAGCACCTCGGCTGCCCGGGCGGCAGACGTGGTGCCTCCACTGGAGGACTCCATCGTGGCTCCGTTTCTGCGGGGTCTTTTCGTTGTTCCGACGGCGACGCTACCGCCGCGACCGACGTACATCTGAACAAAGTTGTACCGCTTAGCGAAACGATTGTCCAGGCCGATCGACCGGATCATGCATGAGTTTCGTCGGCGTTAATCGTTTCTACAGGCACTTGTGTCCAGATTGCCGAACGTGCATAGTGCAGGGGACCACATTCTTGCGTTCCGCTAAGCGGAACAGACTAGGAGGAAGCGTGGACGGTCCGGATTTCGATCTCGTCGTCGCCGGTGCGGGCGGCGGCCTGGTCGCTGCGCTACGCGCCGCCGAACTCGGCGCGAACGTGCTCGTGGTCGACGCCGACGAGCACTTCCAGCGCGGGAACAACACCTCGATGTGCACCGCGATGATCCCGGCCGCCGGCACCCGCTGGCAGCAGGCCGCGGGCGTCGCGGACAGCCCGGACCGGTTCCTCGCCGATATCGACCGCAAAACCGGCGGTACGGCCGATCACCGTCTGGCCCGGGCCCTCGCCGAGTCGAGCGCGCGGCTGGTCACCTGGCTGGCCGACGCCCAGGAACTCGACCTCGAACTGGTCACCGACTTCCGCTACCCCGGCCACAGCGCCGACCGCTGCCACACCATCCCCGGCCGCCACGGCTCCCGGCTGCTGCGCCACTTCGCCGAGCGCGCCCGGGCCCATCCCCGCATCGAACTCATCGCCCCGATGAGTCTGCGGGAAGTGCGGACCACCGACGGCCGGGTCACCGGGGTCGAGATCGCCACCCCGGACGGAAACGCCGAACACCTGACCACCCCGGCCGTCCTGCTCGCGACCAACGGCTTCGGCGCCGACCGCGACCTGGTCCGCCGGTGGATCCCGGAGATCGCCGATGCCCACTACCACGGCGGTCAGTTCAGCCGTGGCGATGCGCTGCGGATCGGCCGGGGTCTGGGCGCCGACACCGGTTTCCTGGACGCCTACCAGGGGCACGCGGCGCTCTCCGCGCGCAGCCAGACCCTCATCGGCTGGGCCACCGTCGTGCACGGCGGTGTCATCGTGAACAGCGAGGGACACCGGTTCGCGCCCGAGACCACGGGTTATTCGGAGTTCGCGGCCATTCTCGCCGCGCAGCCCGGCGGTACCGGCTGGATCGTCATCGACGAGCACATCGAAGGGCTGTGCTCGGTATTCGACGATTTCCGCACGGTCGCCGAGAGCGGGTCCCTGGTCCGCGCCGCGACCGCCGCCGAGCTGGCCGCCCGGATCGGCGTACCGGCCGAGAAACTGTCCGACGAACTCGCCGCCGCCGGCCGTGCCGCGACCGGCACGGAGCCGGACCGGCAGGGTCGCACCGACGACCGCCATCCGCTCACCGCACCGTACGTGGCCATCGCCGTCACCCCCGCCCTCTTCCACACCCAGGGCGGTCTGGTGGTCGACGAACACGCGCGGGTGCTGGC
Organism: Nocardia sp. NPDC050799; assembly: GCF_040654015.1. Taxonomy (NCBI): domain Bacteria; kingdom Bacillati; phylum Actinomycetota; class Actinomycetes; order Mycobacteriales; family Nocardiaceae; genus Nocardia; species Nocardia sp. NPDC050799. Next base: position 152,837 of record NZ_JBFAHF010000008.1, on the reverse strand, counting down.
CGGCGGCTCGCCGGTCCCGGGCCTGTACGCCTCGGGCGGCGCGGCCATCGGTATCTCCGGGCACGGCGCCGGCGGCTACCTCGCCGGTAACGGCCTCATCACCGCGCTCGGGCTGGCCTTCCTGGCCGCCGAGCACATGCACAGCCCGGTCGCCGCCTGACCCCGGCTTTCACCTATCGGATATTCGCCAGGAGAAGAAATGACCTCGTACCTGATCAAGAACGGCACCGTGGTGCGCACCGACAACTCGGCCCCCGAGGAGGGCGAATCCGCGGACATCCTGATCGTCGACGGCAAGATCGCCGCCATCGGCGCGAACCTGGAGTCCGCGGATGCCGAGATCGTCGACGCATCCGGCAAGCTGATCTTCCCCGGCGTGGTGGACGCCCACCAGCACTGGGGCATCTACAACCCGCTGGCCGAGGACACGCAGACCGAGTCCCGCGCGAGCGCCCAGGGCGGTGTCACCACCGCGCTGACCTATATGCGGACCGGGCAGTACTACCTGAACAAGGGCGGCGCCTACGCCGACTTCTTCCCGGAGGTGCTGGACGCCTCGGCCGGTCGCAGCTACATCGACTACGCGTTCCACCTGGCGCCCATGTCCAAGGAACATATCGGCGAGATCCCCGCGCTGGCCGCCGATCAGGGCGTGACCTCGTTCAAGATCTTCATGTTCTACGGCAGCCACGGCCTGCACGGGCGTTCCACCTCGCAGAGCGATTTCCTGATGATCCCCGAGGACGAGCGCTACGACATCGCGCATTTCGAGTTCGTGATGCGCGGCGTGCAGCAGGCGCGTGAGCAGTTCCCCGAACTCGCCGACCACATCTCGCTGTCGCTGCACTGTGAGACCGCCGAGATCATGAGCGCCTACACCAAGATCGTCGAGCAGGAAGGCACGCTCAGCGGTCTCGCCGCCTACAGCGCCTCACGCCCGCAGCATTCCGAAGGCCTGGCCGTGACCATCGCGTCCTTCCTGGCCGACGAGACCGGACTGCCGAATATCAACCTGCTGCACCTGAGCTCGGCCAAGGCACTGAAGGCCGCCATGAAGATGGCCGAGGCATTCCCGCACGTGAACTTCCGCCGCGAGGTCACCATCGGTCACCTGCTCACCGATATCGACAACGCGAACGGCCTGGGCGCCAAGGTGAACCCGCCGATCCGCCCGCGCGAGGACGTCGAAGCGCTGTGGGAGCACCTGCTCGCCGGCAATATCGACTGGGTCGTCTCCGACCACGCCTGCTGCAAGGACGAGGTGAAGTTCGGCGAGGACCGCGACGATGTGTTCGCCGCCAAGTCCGGTTTCGGCGGCACCGAGTACCTACTGCCCGGGCTGGTCACCGAGGGCCGCAAGCGCGGTCTGTCGCTGCGCCGCATCGCCCAGCTCGTCGCCTCGAACCCGGCCGACCGCTACGGCCTGCCCGGCAAGGGCCGGCTCGCCGAGGGCGTGGACGCCGATATCGCGATCGTCGACCCGAACCGCACCTGGACCGTGCGCGCCGCGGACTCCGAATCCACCCAGGAGTACACGCCGTTCGAGGGCTTCGAGCTGACCGCCGCGGTCACCGACACCTTCGTGCGCGGTAACCGGGTGCTGGCCGACGGCGTGGTCACCGGTGCGCCCGAGGGCCGCTACATCTCGCGTCCGTACTGAGGAGCCCGGTGTTGAACGACGAGTTGCAGCCGACCGGTCCGCTGCGCGGAATCAAAGTCCTGGATGCCTCCACCATTCTGGCCGGACCACTGACCGCCCAGATCCTGGGTGATTTCGGCGCCGAGGTCATCAAGATCGAGCATCCGCAGAAACCGGACGGGATGCGCGGCCACGGCCTGGACAAGGACGGGATCCCGCTGTGGTGGAAGATGGTCGCCCGCAACAAACAGACGGTCACGCTGGACCTGAGCACTCCCGACGGACAGCAGATCTTCCGGGATCTGGCCGCCGAAGCGGATGTGGTGATCGAGAACTTCCGTCCGGGCACCTTCGAACGCTGGGGTCTGTCCTACGCGGAGCTCTCGTCCGGTAACCCCGGGCTGATCATGCTGCGCGTCACCGGTTTCGGGCAGCACGGCCCCTACGCGAAACGTCCCGCGTTCGGCACGCTGGTCGAATCGATGAGCGGGTTCGCCCACCTGACCGGGCAGCCCGACGGGCCGCCCACCCTGCCGGCCTTCGGGCTCGCCGATTCCATCGCCGGTGTCGCCGGTTCCTCGGCGATCTCGATGGCGCTGTTCGAACGCGAACGCAACGGCGGCACCGGGCAGGAGGTCGATCTCGACCTGCTCACCCCGATCATGACCGCGGTCGGCCCCGGGGTGATCTATGCCGATCAGCTCGGGATCGACCAGGAGCGGACCGGTAACCGGTCGCAGAACAACGCGCCCCGCAACCTGTACCGCACCAAGGACGACCACTGGGTCGCGATCTCTACCAGTGCCCAGGCCATCGCCGAACGGGTGATGCGGCTGGTGGGGCATCCCGAGGTGATCGACGAGGAATGGTTCGCGACCGGGCGCACCCGCGCCGAGCACGCGGACCTGCTCGACACATACGTCGGCGGCTGGATCGCCGAACGAACTCGTGACGAGGTCACGAGCGTTTTCGAAGAAGCCGGCGCGGCCGTCGCGCCGGTCTACCGTCCGAGCGACCTGCTCACCGATCCGCAGGTCGTCGCCACCGACATGGTCACCACCGTCGAGGACAGCGAGCTCGGCCCCATGCGCATGCAGAACGTGATGTGGCGCATGACTCGATCGCCCGGGGCGATCCGGCACACCGGACGACCCGCCGGTGCCGACACCGACAAGGTCCTCACCCAGCTCGGGCGCAGCCCCGAGGACATCGACGACCTGCGGGCACGCGGGGTCATCTGACCCGCGGCAGCTTTATCCGAGGAGTTCGCTATGAAATCGCGTTGGTGGACAATCGCCATCATATTGGGCCTGGTGGTGGTGAATTATGTCGATCGCAGCGCCATCTCGTTCGCAGCAAGTCATCTGCGGGACGAGTTCGGTATCACGACAGGCCAGTACGGCCTCATCAGTTCCGCATTTTCGATCGGCTACATGCTGTTCGCCCTCCTATCGGGGCCGCTGGTCGACCGGTACGGTTCCCGCCGCGTCCTCATCGTGGGGATGTTCATCTGGGCCGCGGCCACCGCGCTGACCCCGTTCGCGGGCGGGTTCATCGGTCTGATCCTGCTGCGCATCCTGCTCGGAGCCGGTGAGGCACCCTGCTTCCCGGCGGCGACGCGGCTCGCCAGCCGGTGGTTGCCGGCGCACGAACGCGGTAAGGCGCTCGCTCTCATCGGCGGCGTCGCCGTCTCCGGCAGCCTGCTGATCGGCGGACCGATCCTGACCCAGCTGATCGCGCTGGTCAGCTGGAAGGGCATGTTCTTCGTGCTCGCGGTCGCCGGACTGGTCTGGGTGGTCGTGGCCTACCCGTTCCTGAAGAATTCGCCGAGCGAAGCCTCCTTCGTCTCGGACAAGGAACTGCGCTACATCCGCGCCGGACAGGCCGAAGGCGAGGACAGCGGCCACGAGGAGAAGGTCGACTGGGGCGAGATCCTGCGCAACCGCAACCTGTGGCTCGTCGGACTCGGCTACTTCGCCTGGGGATTCATGTTCTGGGCCTTCATGTACTGGCTCCCCCAGTACCTGGAACACGAATTCGGGCTCTCCATCAAGGAGGTCGGCGGCTTCTCGGTGGCACCGTGGGCGGCCGGTGTGGTCGGCGCGCTCGCCGGCGGCATCCTGGTGGACCGCGTGTACAAACGCACCGAGAGCATCCGGTCGCGATTCCTCATCATCGGCGTGGCGCTTCTGCTCGCCGGTGCCTCGATCGCCCCGATCCTGTTCTTCCCCGGCAACCTCACCGTCGCCCTGATCTGCATCTCCGCGGGTGTCGGCTTCGGCTTCATCACCGGCGGGATCTGGTGGGTGGCCTCGATCGACGCGGCCCCGACCCAGCCCGGTACCGCGGCCGGTTTCGCCGACGCGTGCTTCGCCCTCTCCGGGATCGTGGCCCCGTCGGTGATGGGTTTCATCGTCTCCGAAACCGGCACCTACGACGGCGGCTTCATCGTCATGTCGGTGCTGTGCCTGATCGGCTCGGCGGCGATGCTGTTCTTCACCAAGGAACCGGAGCGGCCGGCGCACCCACCGGTCCGTCCGGGAGAACCCGAGGGCGAACTCACCACCGCGAGCTGACCCAGCCGGAATCCTCCGGCGCCGCCACGACGCACCGCGTAGCCCGATGAGGGGGTTACGCGGTGCGTTCGCTGTTCACCCCGCCGGACAACGGTGCGGCGCACGCGGGTGCTCGACGATGAGCACCCGCGCGGTGTCCGGGGCCCTCGCACATCTGTGGTGGAGATCCGGCCGGACGGTCCCGGCCGGCGTTCTCCGCTCACGCGGCGTCGAGAGCCGCGGTGATCTTGCGGGTCATATCGGTCAGGATCGGGCTCCGATCCGCCGTTCCGCGGGCTACGCGCGCGCGGAACGCCGATGACCGCAGGAACGCCGGGCGGTGGCGGCCGGTCACGGGTGGTTCTAGGCTCGCCGGGTGTCGAGTGGAACGGATCACCGCGATGGCGGGTCGGAAGTGTCGTCTCCGCGGGTTCCGGTGCCGGCGGCGCGGGCGGTCGTGGACTGCGGAATCTATCGCGACGGACAGCGGCTGCCGGGGCGGTTCGGTTTCGCCGAGGCACTGGCGGAGGTACGCGACGGTGGCGGGTTCGTGTGGCTGGGCCTGCACGAACCCGATCTCGACCAGATGGGTACGGTCGCCGAGGTATTCGGCTTGCACCGGCTGGCCGTGGAGGACGCGGTGGCCGGGAGGCAACGCCCCAAGCTGGAACGCTACGACGACACTGTGGTTTTCGGTATGCGGACCGTGGCCTATATCGAGCACGATATGCACAGCGTCAGCGAGATCGTGCTGACCGGGGAGATACTCGTCTTCCTCGGCACCGACTTCGTCGTCGCGGTCCGGCACGGCGAACACTCGGGGTTACGGCAGGTCCGCGCGGAACTGGAAGCCGACCCCGAGCGTCTGCGGTTGGGGCCGGGCGCGGTGCTACACGCGATCGCCGACCACGTCGTCGACGCCTATCTCGATGTTGTGCAGGAGATCGAAACCGATGTCGAGGAGATGGAGCAGGAAGTCTTCACTCCCCGCTCCCGGCTCACCATCGAATCGATCTATCAGCTCAAACGCGAGATCGTGGAACTGCGCCGCGCGGTGGTGCCGCTGGCCCTCCCACTGCAAGTGCTCACCGGGCCCGAATCCGGCCTGAACAAGGAGATCCGCCGGTACCTACGTGACGTCACCGACCACCACACCACCGCCGCCGAACGGGTCCACGACTTCGACGACGTGCTCTCCGCGCTGATCAGCGCGACCCTGGCCCGGATCACGGTCCGGCAGAACACCGATATGCGCAAGATCTCGGCTCTGGTCGCGCTGGCCGCGGTCCCCACGATGGTCGCCGGAATCTACGGTATGAACTTCGAGCACATGCCCGAATTGAAGCAGGTCTGGGGCTATCCCGTCGTACTGGCGGTAATGATCGCGGCCTGCGGCGGATTGGTCGTCGTATTCCGCCGCAACGGCTGGCTGTAGCGCACCCACCGTCGCCACCGCGGCGGTTCACGCGGAGTCGGACCGCCGCGGCCGATCCGCTGCTGGACGCTGCCCATCCGGTCCGTAGAGCAGCCGGTTCACCTTGACCAGGACGTCGAGCTGCGCCGGGTTGTACAGATCCCGCAGCGCCTTGCCGACCGCTTCGGTTGCGCGTTTTGCCCCCACCGGCGAATCGTTCGGCGGTGCGCTTATCTCGGGATACTCGGAGGTCACCTCATCCACATACGGGGCCAGTCGTTCGGCCAGTTCCGCCCGGGTGGGTTCATCGGCGTCGCGCGGCAGGTTGTCGAAGTCCGTCGTCGCGGGGATATCGCGCTGATCGTTCAACAGCTCCCGGAGCGCGCCCAGGCCGGAGGGACCCAGGACGCGGGTGAGGATGAGGGTGAAGGCACGATCGGCATCGGTGAGTACCGAGGCCGCCGGACCGATATCGGGGGGCAGGTCGGTAGAGGTGCCCTGTCGCAGGATCAGCGCCAGCTCCACCCGGATGCGCTGCAGCCGTTCGATGGTCGTGGCCAACTCGGCGTCCAGGGTTTGTAGCGCGTCGCGGGGGAAATCGTCGCCGTCGCCCATTTCGGCGATCTGTGACAGCGGTATTCCGAGGTCGGCGAGCCGTTTGATGCGCAGCACCCGCAGCAGATGCGCGACGCCGTAGCGCTTGTAACCGTTGGAGGCGCGTTCGGGCTCGGCGAGCAGTCCGATGTCGTGGTAATGGCGTACCGCCCGCACGCTCGTGCCGGCGAGTTCCGCGAGCTGACGGGTGCTCCACGTCATATCCGGCTCCTCCGCTAGGTTTCCGCCGCCGCGAACGCACCGGCAGGATACCCACCCTGAACTGTGCCGCAGCGGCACAGTCAAGTGTCCCTGCGATCCTTCATCCCGGCACAGCCGCATATCCGCGGGGCATCCGTTCACGCAGCCGCTCGACCGGCGTGCGCACCGCGCGGCGGGCGGGTGCGCCGCGGCTCCCCGCGGGCCGCCCCGGCGCGTCACCCGGACCGCCTGGGGCCGTCGATTCGCGAGACCGCGGAGACCCGGGCCGGCACGTCGCGGGGCGCCGGCGGGGTGGACAGTCGGTGCGTTCACTGGCACGATACGCACCGAAAACGTACAGACCATGCGGAGCTCGAGAACACCAGCGGTAGCCTCTGACGCCATGACCACGCACATGTTGCGAATTCGCTCCACTTCGCGTGTTCCAACCGGTGAAGGGAAGTGAACAAGCCGTGGCCACGGTGACCTTCGATCGCGCCACCCGGCAGTACCCGGGGGCCAAGACACCCGCTGTCGATCAGTTGCAACTCGAGATCGCCGATGGTGAGTTCCTGGTGCTGGTCGGCCCCTCGGGATGCGGGAAATCGACTTCACTGCGCATGCTCGCCGGACTCGAGGAAGTATCGGGCGGCCGCATCCTGATCGGTGACCGCGATGTCACCCATTCCGACCCCAAGGATCGCGATATCGCGATGGTCTTCCAGAACTATGCGCTGTACCCGCATATGACGGTGGCCGAGAACATGGGTTTCGCACTCAAACTGGCCAAGGTCGGTAAGGACGAGAAGCAGCGCCGGGTGCTCGAGGCGGCCCGTCTGCTCGATCTGGAACCGCTGCTGGACCGCCTGCCCAAGGCGCTGTCGGGTGGTCAGCGGCAGCGGGTGGCCATGGGCCGGGCCATCGTGCGTGACCCGCAGGTCTTTCTGATGGACGAACCGCTGTCCAATCTGGACGCGAAACTGCGGGTGCAGACCCGCACCCAGATCGCCCAGCTGCAGCGCCGGCTGGCGACCACGACCGTCTATGTCACCCACGACCAGGTCGAGGCCATGACCATGGGCGACCGGGTCGCGGTGATGCGCGACGGGCTGCTGCAGCAGTGCGCCGCCCCGCGCGACCTCTACCGGGAACCGGCGAATGTGTTCGTCGCCGGGTTCATGGGGTCACCGGCGATGAACCTGTTCACGCTCCCGGTCACCGACGGTACGGTGCGGATCGGTGGGTACGCGCTGCCACTGCCGCGATCGGTGGTCGATGCCGCGGGCGCGACAGTGACGGTGGGTATCCGCCCCGAGCATCTGGAAGCCGGTGATTCCGGGATCGAGATCGAGGTGGATGTGGTCGAGGAGCTCGGCTCCGACGCCTTCATCTACGGCCGGCCCACCGAGGACACGCAGGGCGCGGACACGATCGTGGCACGTACCGATTGGCGCAACCCGCCGGCGAAGGGCAGCCGGGTGCGTCTGGCCACGGCCACCGAGCACGTCTACTTCTTCGCGCCCGACGACGGCCGCCGCCTGAGCTGAACCCAACCGGCTGCCGACCTTGCGCCGGCAGAAGACCGGTACGTACAACTCTGAGTACGTCAGAGAAACCGGAACCCTTGAAGCACGGTTTCCGCGGCTCTGGTCACGCCGGATCAACGACTGGTGTGCAAGGTTGTGGACGAAGACATTCGCATCGCGGCCTGCCGTTGTCACTACGGGTGATCGGTTGCCGTCGACCCGGCGGCATGCCGCCGGGTCGCCCGCCACTGTTCGTTGAGCCGGACGCCGAGTTCGTCCATGCCTATCTCACGGCCGGATTCGCTGCGCACCTGTACCCGGACCGGGTCCCCGGTGGCCGCCTCGACCAGGTCCAGCGGGGGTGGTCCGGGTTGCAGGTGGGCATTGCCCCACTGCATGAGCGCCAGCACCACGGGTAGCAGATCGCGGCCTTTCGCGGTCAGCACGTATTCGTGACGGGTGCGTTTTCCCTCTTCCCGGTACGGCTGCCTGGTGAACAGTCCGGCCTGCGTGAGCTTGCGCAACTGGCCGGCGACGGCGGCGTCGGTGATCCCCACCCGGGCCGCGAAACCGTCGAACCGGGTGGTGCCGTAGTAGGCCTCCCGCAAAATCAGGATCGCCGAGCGGGTGCCGACCACCTCGAGCGCCATCGCGATCGAGCAGTGGTCGGGTTTCCACGAGTCGAGATCGGCCAGGGGGCCTTCCATCACCGCTGCCATCCGCCCATCATATCGACCCTGACTTGCCTCCACTGATGTCAGCGCCTAATCTGGCTTTAGATAACTTTAGCCAGGGTTCGCCCCGGCGGCGGAAGGAATCGATATGCGAGACGCGGTCATCGTCGATGCGGTACGGACACCCATCGGACGCGGCAAGCCCAACGGCGCCCTGCACGGCATCCACCCGGTGGACCTCATGGCCCACAGCCTGAGCGCGCTGATCACCCGGACCGGGGTGGACCCGGCCCTCATCGACGACGTGATCGGCGGCGTGGTGAGCCAGGTCGGCGAACAGGGCGTGAACATGACCCGGCGAGCGGCGCTGGCGGCCGGTTTCCCCGAGTCGGTGCCGGCCACCACGGTCGATCGCCAGTGCGGCAGCAGCCAGCAGGCCGTCCACTTCGCCGCACAGGGCGTGCTCGCCGGCGCCTACGACATGGTGGTGGCCACCGGAGTCGAATCCATGAGCCGGGTCCCGATGGGCGCGAGCGCCCGAGGCGCCGATGACATCTCCGGGGTGGGTTTCACCCGGCGGTATCCGGACGGGCTGGTCCCGCAGGGCATCAGCGCCGAACTCATCGCCGCGAAATGGGGACTGAGCCGGGCGCAGCTCGACGAATTCGCGCTGAACAGCCACGAGAAGGCGGCACAGGCCACCAAGAACGGGCAATTCGCCGCCGAACTCGCCCCGCTGGCGGGCCTCGACACCGACGAGGGCATCCGCACCGGTTCCACCCTCGACACCCTGGCCGGGCTGAAACCCGCCTACTACGACCCGGCCATGGCCGAACGATTCCCGCAGATCGGCTGGAACATCACCGCGGCGTCGGCGAGCCAGATCAGCGACGGCAGCGCCGCCGTGCTCATCACCACCAGTGAACGGGCCCGCGCCCTCGGCCTGCGCCCGCTGGCCCGGCTGCACAGTTTCGCGGTGGCCGGAGACGATCCGCTGCTCATGCTGACCGCGGTCATCCCGGCTACCCGCAAGGTCCTGGACCGGGCCGGGCTCACCCTCGCCGATATCGACCTCATCGAGATCAACGAAGCGTTCGCCTCCGTGGTGACGGCCTGGGAACACGACACCGGTGCCGATCCGGAACGGGTCAATGTCCACGGCGGCGCAATCGCCCTCGGCCATCCGCTCGGCGCCTCCGGGGCCCGGCTGATGACCACCCTCGTCCACGCCATGCACGACCGCGGCGCCCGCTACGGCCTGCAGACCATGTGCGAGGCGGGCGGTCTGGCCAACGCCACGATTCTCGAACGGCTCTGATCGCGGGGTACGGACCGGGTGGTGGCCCGCCGCCACCACCCGGCCGGCGCCCGCTCGTCCTCGGCCGCGCGCACGACCTGGCCTAGTGTGGTTCCGGTGAGCGAACTGCCCCGGATCGACGAGGTGCACGTCTACGCGATCCCGCTGCGGTCGAAGTTCCGCGGGATCACCGTGCGCGAAGGGGTGCTGCTGCGCGGACCCCACGGCTGGGGCGAATTCTGCCCGTTCGCCGAATATGCCGACCACGAGGCCGCGCACTGGCTGGACACCACCCTCGAACAGATCACCGTCGGCTGGCCCGAACCGGTGCGGGACCGGATCCCGGTCAACTGCACGGTGCCCGCCGTCGACCCGGATCAGGCATACGAGATCGTCGCCGGGTCCGGTTGCCGCACGGCGAAGGTGAAGATCGCCGACCATCCCGGCTCACTGCCGGAAGACCTGGCCCGGGTGGAAGCCGTACGGTCGGCGCTGGGCCCGGGGGGTGCGCTCCGCGTCGACGCCAACGCCGTCTGGGATGTCACCACCGCCGTCCGGAACATCCGCGAGATCGACCGGGCCGCAGGCGGTCTGGAGTACGTCGAGCAACCGTGCCGCACGGTCGAGGAGCTCGCCGACGTACGTCGCCGGGTCGAGGTACCCATCGCCGCCGACGAGTCCATCCGCCGCGCCGAGGACCCGCTGCGGGTCGCGGTGGCCGGGGCCGCGGATATCGCGGTCCTCAAATGCACTCCGCTCGGCGGCGTGCGGCGGGCCCTGCGGGTCGCCGAGGCCGCCGGACTACCGTGCGTGATCTCCTCCGCCCTGGAGACCAGCGTCGGACTGGCCGCGCAGCTGGCCCTGGCCGGCGCCCTCCCGGAACTCGATCACGCGTGCGGCCTCGGCACGGTGAACCTGTTCGAGGGCGATATCGTCACCGAATCCCTGCGCCCGGTGGACGGTTTCCTACCGGTCCCGCGTACCGCCCCCGCACCGGATCCCGCCCTGCTGGAGAAGTACCGCCACCCGGATCCGGAGCGCACCGAATGGTGGATCGCCCGCATGCGACGGTTGCTGGAGTCGCGGCACACGCAAGTCTGAGGTCCGCCGGGCGCCGCCACCCGGATCCGCGGCCCGGGCCACCGAAAGCCCGGTCGAGTCGCGCCGGACTCGCCCTGGCCGACAGCGCTCGGCGAACGTCGCGCCGGGTTGTGGCGGGACCGGGCGCCGTGCGCGCATGACACGGTAAAGCCGTGGCCGCCGGGCGGAGTGTGCGCCGAGCACCGATTCACAGCTCGGCAGTCATCGACTCCGCCGCGGGCGCGCAGAGGCGCCGGCCGTCGTCGCGCACCGCCGCGCCTGATCGGCGGTAGGCCACGACTTCGGTGCCCCGGCCCCATTCGGCGGCATCTCCTCCGGCCGCGGCCGCCCACAGAACCGCCGGAGGGTTCACGTTTTCGGTCGCCGGGCCGAGTTCCCCACCACTGAGCGCACCATTTTCAAGCAGTGCACGGCGAGATGGCCGCGTCGTGCGTCATGGCGTCGGAGGCCGGCGCGGCGGTACCGCATCCCCCATCGCACCGGTTTCCTCTTGGTCGACCAGCTGTTTTCCCGCTTTCGGCGCACCCTTCCCGCGCGACCGGATCAACACATTTGTTGGTAACACCAACATTTGATATCGTTGGCAACACCAACAAAAGAGTCATATGGACGGTCTCGTTCGATACGCCGCCCTCGCCGCGATCGCCCTCACCCTGACGGGATGTACGTCACCCACTCCATCTGCCGACCATCGACCCACTCCCACGCAGGAGACCACCGTGAACCCGACCGCCATCAGCGCTTTCGAGATCGATATCCCACAGGCCGACCTCGACGACCTGACCGACCGGCTCGCCCGCACCCGCTGGCCCGACGAGATCACCGACGCCGGGACGGATTACGGCTTCCCGCTGGCCCGGCTGCGGGAACTCGCCGAATACTGGCGCACCGGCTACAACTGGCGCGCACACGAAGCCGAACTCAACGAACTCCCCCACTTCACCACCGAAATCGACGGGCAGAACATCCACTTCGTCCATGTCCGATCGCTGAAACCGGCTGCGCTGCCGCTGATCCTGACCCACGGCTGGCCCGGTTCGTTCCTGGAGTTCCTCGACGTGATCGAACCGCTCTCCCGCGATTTCCACCTCGTGATCCCCTCCATCCCGGGCTTCGGTTTCTCCGGGCCCACCCACGAGCGCGGCTGGGACCTCACCCGGGTCGCGGGTGCCTGGGCCGAACTGATGCACCGTCTCGGCTACGAGCGCTACGGCGCGCAGGGCGGCGATTTCGGGTCAGGTATCTCCCAGGCGCTCGGCGCGCTGGCACCCGAACACGTCGTCGGTGTGCACGTCAACTACCTACCGACCCGGCCGGACCTCGCCGCCGGCCTCGAACTGTCCGAAACCGATCGGGCCCGGCTCGACAAGGTGCAGTACCTGATGGCGAACCGGCCCCCCTACCAGGCGTTGCAGGCCACCGCCCCGCAGACCATCGGCTACGCGCTGACCGACTCCCCGGTCGGCCAGCTGGCCTGGATCGCAGAGCGCTTCGCCCAGTGGACCGACCCCCGCACACCCGTCAGCGATGAGCGGATGCTCACCGATGTCTCGCTGTACTGGCTGACCGCCACCGCGGCCTCCTCCGCACGACTGACGCGTGAGTCCACCCGGGGGTCGGCACCGTGCCCGGTGCCGCTCGGGGTGGCGGTGTTCACCCACGACATCACCCAGTCGGTGCGACCGCTGGCCGAACGGCTCTACGACATCCGGCACTGGTCGGAGTTCGACCGCGGCGGCCACTTCGCCGCCATGGAGGTCCCCGAACTACTCGCCGCGGACATCCGGGCCTTCTTCCTCATCGGCCTCCGGACCGGACCGGACGCGGCGCGCTGAAACCGCCGGCCGCGGACACCCGGGGCGAGACCGGAGTCTCAACCCAACCGCACACCCGAGTCGTGGAAGGTCAGGCGCAACAGTAGTCCCGCCTCCGGCCCGATCACCCCATCGGCCAGCTCCACATACCGCGAACAGAATTCGGGGCCGTGTGCGGCCACCGCCTCCGGCCGTGGTTCGAGATGGTGTGCCAATTCGTGCAGCACGACCAGTTCTCGCAGCGCCCACGCGGCCCGCCCGCGCGCCGCGGGCTCCGCGTGCAGGGGTACTGCCAGTACGGCGTGCCCGGATTCGTAATGAGCGGCCACATTTCCGGCGCGAGCGCGCACCCGGATCGGCACACCCGCCCGCTCCCAGGTAGTCGCGACCCAGCCGAGCGCGAGCACCCGGTCGCAGTACTGCTGCACCGAATCCACCGAGGCGAATTTCCGCTCCACCGGCAAGGTCAGCCGCGACCCGTGCACTTCGACCGTGCGCTGCCCGAAGTCCGCCGCCCGGTCGAAGACCGAACGCACCAGCTGCTCGGCGTCATACACCTTCACACGCTGCGTATCCCGCACGGCCGGCTATCCGGGGAGCTGCCCGCGCGCGCCGTCCAGTTCCCGCGCCGGCCCGAGCCGGGCCGCTCGCCCGGCCCGGTCCCCCGCGCGCCGGGCGTCCGGGGCGTAGCCGGTGGAGGTGCGCGGTCCGCGCCAGGTGCCGCGGGCCTCCGAGTTACGGGTGTAGAAATCGGAGAGTTCGATCTCCTTGCCGCGCAATGCCAGCGCCGTTTCCGCGGCCCGGTCCGCAGCGCCCGGCCCGGCGGCCCGGTTGTCGCGGCCGGTCGCGGACCGTTCGACGTCCGCTCTGGCCTCGGCGAGCCGGATTCCGATGCGCTCGGCGAACGCCAGCTGGAAATTCAGCCTGGCCGTCACCCCGGCTACCGGCACCCGCACCACCCGGCGCACCCGCCGCCCGGCCCGGCGCTCGGTGAGGACCTTCTCCATGGTCGCGGCCCGGTGATCGCCGGACTTGATGTACCGGTCCGACGCCCGCACCATCTGCACCAGCAGGCTGGAGTAGAGCGCTTCGCAGACGGCGATATCCGCCGCGAACCCGTAGGCGTAGACCTGGGTCGAGGTGCGGGCCACATCACAGCGCACATCGTTGGCGGCGGCGATGGCCACGAACAGCTGCACATAGGTGCGCAGACCCCTGCGGCCGGGTTCACCGATCGGGATCATCCGCTGGATCAGCGCGCTGGGCCGTTCCCGATCCCGGGTGTGCGCCCGCGCCACCGCCAGGTCGATCGAAGACCGGGTCGCCAGCCGCTGCGCCGCGGCCAGGAATGCCTCGGCCTCGTGCTCGTTGTCGGTGGCTTCGGCTTTGCGCAGCAGTCCACCGATCCTGGTGAGCAGGCGATCGGAGACTGCGTTGGCGGAGGACATCGGGCATCAGCTTAATCGGCGCGGCCGGGCGGAGCCCGCCCCCGGCCCGCACACGACCACAGCAAAGGCGGAGGTACGCCGGTCCAGAGCAGCCGGGCGCAGCTCCGCGCACAGCGGGAGCGGATGCGGAGACACGCCCGATCGGCGCAGCCCGTCCTTGGTCCGCGCAC